>NZ_JBFPNH010000023.1:0-131831 GCF_040815545.1 Streptomyces sp. LMG1-1-1.1
CCCCGCCCCCAGCCCGCGCAGTCGGCTCCGGCCCCCGCGGCCGCCCCCGCGCACGCGCCCGCGCCCGCGGCCACCCCCGCGACGCCCTCCTGGGCACAGCAGCCGCAGCAGCAGCCGCAGCCGCAGCAGCAGGAGCAGCAACAGCCCGTCGTCCCCTGGAAGCCGCCCGTCGAGGACGTGTTCCAGCAGGCGGCCCGTGAGCAGGCGGCGGCCCGGCCGGCGGGGCTCGGCAGGCGTCTGACGGCGCGGCTGATCGACACCGTGGTCCTCGGAGCGCTGGTCGGCGGGGCCTCGTTCCCGTTCGTGACCGCGGCCCTCGACCACATCGACGGAAAGATCGAGGCGGCCCGGCAGTCCGGTGTCACCGTCCAGGTCTGGCTGCTGGACTCGACGACCGCCGTCCAGTTCGGCATCGCGCTGGCCGCGCTGTTCGTGCTCGGCATCCTGTACGAGGCGCTGCCGACCGCCAAGTGGGGCCGCACCCTGGGCAAGAAGCTGTGCGGTCTCGAAGTGCGGGACATCGAGGCGCACCAGCCGCCGAGGTTCGGGAAGGCCCTCGTCCGCTGGCTCCTCTACAGCGTCCTCGGGCTCCTGGTCATCGGCGTCCTCAACGTCCTGTGGTGCCTCTTCGACCGCCCGTGGCGCCAGTGCTGGCACGACAAGGCGGCCCGCACCTTCGTGGCCCGCTAAGCCCCGTCCGAAAACTCCCCCCGGCCCCCACCGCGGGCCGTCCCCCGAACGGGCGACGATCTTTTGCGGGGTCGTCGCCCCCGGGATGCACTGCCCCCATGAGCAACGACCAGCCGCCGCCCGGCCAGCCGCCCGAGGAGGACCCGTTCCTCAAGAGGCCGCAGGAGCCCCCGCCCCCCTCCGCAGGCCAGCCACCCCCCGGTGGACCGCCTCCCGGTGAGCCGCCCCCTGGTGGACCGCCCCCCGGTGGACCGCCGCCGGGCGGGCCGCCGCCCGGGAGCCCGTACGGCTCCCCGTACGACAACATGCCTCCGCCCCCGCCCCCGTACGGGAGTGGCTACGGCGGGGGGTACGGCGGGACGGATCCGCTCTCCGGGATGCCGCCGCTCGCGGACTCGGGGCGGCGCATCCTGGCGCGGCTCGTCGACTGGGTGATCATCGCGATTCCGCTCGCGATCATCGGTATCCCGTTCGACATCTACGAGCGGGCGACCCGGGACGGCAACGACTTCGGGGACACGGTCAACAGCTTCAACGGCGGCAGCCAGCTGGTCTTCCAGCTCATCACGATCGTCGCGTACGTGGCGTACGACACGGTGATGGTGGCCAAGAACGGCCAGACGCTCGGCAAGAAGCTGATGAAGCTGCGGGTCGCGATGCTCAACGACGGCTCGACGCCCCCGATGAGCCAGTCGCTGCTCCGGGCCGTCGTCCTCTGGCTGCCCGCGCTGATCTGCTGCGCCTGCCTGTGGCCGCTGCTGCTGCTGATCCTGATCCTGGTCGACAAGCCGTACAAGCAGGGTCTGCACGACAAGGCGGCGAAGACGGTGGTGGTCTCGGTCCTGCGGTAGGCGACCCGTTCGTCCGGGTACGCGCGCGAGTGCGCGGATGTGTACGCCTACGGGAACGGACGAAGCGTCACGAACCGATCCGGGTATCGGCCCCCGCGCCCACGCGCGGAGCCGGTACGCGGATCGTCTCGTTTCCGGGGGGTGCGGGAACCTCGGCGGGGCTCTTGACGGGCCTCGTCCGTGCGGGCATCGTCACCGCCACGAGCATGCCGATCAGGAGTCCGGTGACGCAGATCACCGCGATGCCGAGGGTCGTCGTCACACGCGAGAGCAGCAGCAGGGCGACGGTCGTGAAGACGACGGTGGCCGAACCGTAGGCGAGCTGAGCGGCGTTCGGACGCTGCATGACGGGTACCGCCCTCTCAGGACATCGGTTCGACTCTATGACGGTGGATGCCCGAGCGGGGTCGGAAGTAAGCGTGACCTTACCCACGGCGTCGGTGCACGGGGGGCGCACAGGGTCACGAGATGCCCAATTCTCGGCCGGGATGCGCCTCCTGGGCGTCCGGATATCGGAATCCGGCTCCCGCATAGTGCACTTGGTCTGTGCAAGTCAAGATCTGTCTTTTCTTGTCTCACTCCGGTCGAATGTCGTCACTTGTGACGCGCGACCCCGCCGGACGGACACCCCACCATTCGGTCCGAGGGCGGCGGGCGCCGGGGAGGAACACATCAAGTGACCAACAGACGACGGGCGATCAGAGCGTCCGCAGTCGTCGTGGCGCTCGCGGCCACCGCCGCCACCGCCTCGACCTTCACCACCGCCTGGGCCGACAACCACGGAAGCGTGGAGCCGGCCGGCATCCAGACCGTCGACAAGACGACGGTCGACCACGACCTCGAAGGTCCGTTCAGCGAGCAGCAGGACCAGCAGCGCAAGGCCGCTCTGGAGCAGGTGCTCAACGGCGAGGCCAAGGTCGAGAACCGCGGCGGCTCTCAGGTCGTCAAGCTCGGCAGCAAGAAGTACGTCGAGCTGGGCCGCGAGAAGACCGACAAGATCTTCACCATCCTCGTCGAGTTCGGCAACCAGGTGGACAACACCACCCTGGTCGACCGCAAGGACGACGACACGCCGGACCTGAAGCCGAAGTACGGCGGCACGCCCGGCCCGTTGCACAACGCGATAGCCAAGCCCGACCGTGCGAACGACAACTCCACGGCCTGGCAGGCTGACTACAACCAGCAGCACTTCCAGGACCTGTACTTCGGCACCGGCAAGGACGCCAAGGGACAGCCCAAGCAGTCGCTGAAGACCTACTACGAGAAGACCTCGTCCGGCCGCTACTCGGTCGACGGCACGGTCTCCGACTGGGTCAAGGTCCCGTACAACGAGGCCCGTTACGGCTCGAACTACTGCGGCCAGACCAACTGCGCCAACGTCTGGGACACCGTCCGCGACGGTCTCAACGCCTGGGTCGCGGACCAGAAGGCCAAGGGCCAGACCGACGCCCAGATCAAGGCCCAGCTGGCGACGTACGACCAGTGGGACCGCTACGACTTCGACGGCGACGGCAACTTCAACGAGGCCGACGGCTACATCGACCACTTCCAGCTCGTGCACGCGGGCGAGGACGAGTCGGCCGGCGGCGGCGCCGAGGGCACCAACGCCCTGTGGGCCCACCGCTGGTACGCCTACGGCACCAACGCGGGCAAGACCGGCCCGTCGAACAACAAGGCCGGCGGCACCCCGATCGGTGACACCGGCATCTGGGTCGGCGACTACACGATGCAGCCGGAGAACGGCGGCCTCGGCGTCTTCGCGCACGAGTACGGCCACGACCTCGGTCTGCCGGACCACTACGACACCTCGGGCGGCGAGAACTCCACCGGGTTCTGGACCCTCATGTCGTCCGGTTCCTGGCTCGGCCAGGGCAAGGACGCCATCGGCGACCTGCCCGGCGACATGACCGCCTGGGACAAGCTCCAGCTCGGCTGGCTGAACTACGCCAAGGTCAACGACTGGCAGCGCTCCACCAAGACCACCCACAAGCTGGGCGTCTCGGAGTACAACACGAAGAACCCGCAGGCGCTCCTCGTCGAGCTGCCGAAGAAGCAGGTCACCACCGACGTCGTCGCGCCCGCCGAGGGTGCTTCGCAGTGGTGGAGCAACATGGGTGACGACCTCAAGAACACCCTGACCCGCTCCGTCGACCTCACGGGCAAGACGTCCGCCTCCCTGGAGCTCCAGGGCTGGTACGACATCGAGCTCGACTACGACTACCTCTACACCGAGGTGTCGACCGACGGCGGCGCCAACTGGACCGCCCTGGACGGCACCGCCGACGGCGTGGCCATCCCGAAGGACGCCTCCGGCGCCCCGGCGCTGACCGACGTCTCCGGCGCGCACAAGAAGCTCGTCTACAACCTGGGCGCCTACGCGGGCAAGAAGTTCGACCTCCGCTTCCGCTACCAGACGGACGGCGGCGCGGGCGGCAAGGGCTTCACCGCCGACGCCATCACGCTGACCGCCGACGGTGCCACCGTCTTCTCGGACAACGCCGAGAACGGTGACAACGGCTGGGTGTCGAAGGGCTTCTCGCGGATCGCGAAGGGCTTCACCAAGGAGTACGAGCAGTACTACATCGCGGAGAACCGCCAGTACGTCTCGTACGACTCGACCCTCAAGGTCGGCCCGTACAACTTCGGTTTCACGGGTGACAAGTCCGGCTGGGTCGAGCACTACCCGTACCAGAACGGCCTGCTGATCTGGAAGTGGGACCTGTCCCAGAAGGACAACAACACCTCGCAGCACCCGGGCGCCGGTCTGGTCCTCCCGATCGACGCGCACCCGAGCCCGCTGAAGTGGTCCGACGGCACCCTGATGCGCAACCGCGTCCAGGCGTACGACTCGCCGTTCAGCCTGTCCCGCACGGACGGCTTCCAGCTTCACAACAAGGGCGTCGGCACCTGGGTCCCGTCCCAGGCCGGCAACCCGACCTTCGACGACCGCAACGGTGTCTACTGGTTCGCCGAGACCCCGCGTGCCGGTGTCCAGGTAACTGACACCAACACCAAGATCCAGGTCGTCAAGGAGCCGAAGGATGGCCAGACGATCACGGTCCAGGTGGGTCCGGCCTCGAAGTAAGTAGTAAAACTGCAGGTCAAAGCGTGATCGGCCGTCGCCCCCTAGCGGGCGGCGGCCGATCGTGTTTAGGTGCCTCTGACGCTTTTCTTATTGACATCTGATCCACGGGGGAGTGGTTTCGCATGCCCAACGGAGGGTTCTGCAAGCTGCCGGGCGGCAGCGTGGTCGTCGCGATAGGGCTGCCGAGCCCGGCCCGCGACGGCGCCACGGTCCGCTTCCTGGTGCACGCCGCGAACCGTGCCCGCGCCCTGACCAGGCTGCGGAACCTCGGCCTGCGGGCGGTCTACCTCCGCGGCAACAGCGAACCGCCCACCCCGGACGAGATCACGGCCGTCCTGCACCACCCCGACGGCCTGCTGTGGAGATCGACCCCGGGCGCCGCACAGGAGCTCTGGCACCCCGTACGGTCCCTCCCGCGAGAGCCCGCGGCGTAGGCGGCCCGGCCCGACCGGCGGCGGCCGCGGTCCTCGAACGCGTCTCAGCGGGACGTGAGGGTGTCGATCCGGGCGGCGAGGTCGGCGTGGGCGGAGGTCAGGTGGGGGCGGGCGGCGGCCAGAGGGGCGATGAGATCGGCCGGGTCGTCGTGGGCGAGGGCCGCGTGGAGCTCGCCGAGCGGTCGGCGGGCGGCCGCGGGAAGGTCGGTGAGCGCGGTGATCTGGCCCGCGAGGCGGCGCAGGTCCGCGGCGTTCGTACGGGCCCAGGTGGCCGTGGTGCGTTCCGCGGCCCGGGCCTGACGGGTGGCCGTCACGCGCTGCTCGCCGGTGGTCCCGGCCGGGCCGGGGCGGCCCCGCAGATAGCGGCGTTCGGCCGCCTGGCGGCTCGCGACGCCGAGGGGGTCGGCGAGGTCCGCCCAGCTGGCGCCCGCGTCGCGGGCGGTCTCGATCAGGCCGGTCTCCCATCCGGCGAGCTGCTCGCGCACCTGCCGCAACAGCGTCAGGGAGGCCAGGGCCTGCTCCGTCCCGGGCCCGGGATCCTCCTGTGCGTCCGGGGAGTCCCGCTGAGCGTCGCGCAAGGCGTCGCCTATGGCCGTCAGGGCCGCCGCGGCGGCGAGGAACGACGCCGGGCCGCAGGCGTTCGTGCCGGTCGTGGGTCGTTGCTCGGCAGGGGTCACGGGCACCTCCCTCAAGCCGTCATCATGTCGACGACATCGTGTTTGTCATCCATTGGATGACATGTTACAACGGTGTCAGTGAAGCGCATTGGCAGCAACTGCCTGAACCTGCTGGAGGTGTTTTCACGATGTTGATGCGCACTGACCCCTTCCGTGAGCTGGACCGGCTGGCGCAGCAGCTGATGGGCCCGGGCACCTGGTCCCGCCCGTCCGCGATGCCGATGGACGCCTACCGCGAAGGCGACGAGTACGTCGTGGCCTTCGACCTTCCCGGTGTCAGCGCCGACGCGATCGACATCGACGTCGAGCGGAACATGCTCACCGTCAAGGCCGAGCGCCGGCCGACGGCGAAGGCCGACGACGTGCAGATGGAGCTGTCCGAACGGCCGCTGGGGGTCTTCTCCCGCCAGTTCGTGCTCGCCGACACCCTCGACACCGAGCGCATCAAGGCCGACTACGACGCGGGCGTGCTCACCCTGCGCATCCCGATCTCCGAGCGCGCCAAGCCCCGCAAGATCTCCATCGGCGTCGGTTCCGACCGCAAGGAGATCTCCGGCTGACACCGGCCGGACCCGTGCGGAGGGCGGGCACCTGATCTCCCCTCGCCCCGCCCTCCGCACCCCGTGGGCAGTCCGAAGAGGAGAAGGGGGCGGCCGAGATGAGTCCGCGACGCGAAGCGTTCCTCGACGACGTGAAGGAACGCGGCGCATACGACACAACCGAGGAAGCCGAGCGCGCGGCCCGTGTGGTGCTCGCCCTGCTCGGCGCGCATCTGGTCGGCGACGTCCGCGCCCATCTCGCGGCGCGGCTGCCGGAGGGCTTCGCCCTGATCCTGCTCAACCCGCTGCAGAGCGCCGAACCGCTCCCCCCGGAACGGTTCGTCCGGGCGACCGCCGCCTGGATCGAGGGCGCCACCGAGCGGACCGCGGCATGGGACGTCAGCGCCGTGCTGTCCACCGTCGCCGACGTGGTCGGCGACGACCTGCTGGGGCAGATCCTGCTCCAACTGCCCGTCGGCTACGACCTCCTCTTCGGCCGCCCCCAGCCCACCTGACGACCCGGACGGGTGGCGCCGCACCCGAGGGGCACCACCCACTCCTGCTCCACGAAAGGCATGCACCGCAATGATCTCCGACGCGCGCGTACCGCTTGAGCACCGGCAGCCGTACGGGACGGCGTACGAGCAGATGCTGGAGAAGGTCCGTTACGAAGGCGCCTACCCCACGCGCGAGCGGGCCGACGAAGCCGTCCGCCTGGTCCTCGCGGGTCTGGGGCGCCAGCTGGTCGGCGACGAGCGCGTCGATCTCGCCGCCTCGCTGCCCTTGGAGGCGGCCCGCGTCCTGACCGCGCAGGTCCCCGACATCGAACCCCTCACCGGTTGGGCCTTCGTCAAGGACCTCGCCGCCCGCACCGGCGCCTCCCCGGCAGCCGCCCGCTGGGACACGGGATCCGTCTTCTCGGCCGTCGCCGCCCATGCCGGCCCCGACCTCGTCACCCGGATCCTGGGCCGGCTCCCCACGGGCTACGCCCTGCTGTTCGGCCGTGCCGAACTCGTGTCCGCCGCGTAGGCCCGTCCGGGCCGCGCGCCGGAAGGACCTCAGGCGACGACCGGCTTGCCGGTCAGCTCCACGCCCGCCGTCCGGAGCTCTTCGAGGGCGCGGTCCGTGGTCTCCTTGGCGACGCCCGCCGTCAGGTCGAGCAGCACCAGGGTCCGGAAGCCCTCCCGCGCCGCGTCCAGGGCCGTCGCCCGCACGCAGTGGTCGGTGGCGATCCCGACCACGTCGACCTCGGTGACGTCCCGGTCGCGCAGCCACTCCGCGAGCGTCTCGCCGTTCTCGTCGCGCCCCTCGAAGCCGCTGTACGCGGCGGAGTACGCGCCCTTGTCGAAGACGGCGTCGATGGCGCCGCTGGCGACGGCGGGCGCGAAGTTCGGGTGGAAGCCGACGCCCTCCGTCCCGGCCACGCAGTGCACCGGCCACGAGGACACGTAGTCCGGGTCCTCACCGGCCGGCGCGAAGTGCGCGCCCGGGTCGACGTGGTGGTCGCGGGTGGCGACCACGTGCCGGTAGGAGGTGCCCGCCGTCTGGCCGACCAGGTCGGTGATGGCGGCGGCGACGTCCGCGCCGCCCGTCACCGCGAGGCTGCCGCCCTCGCAGAAGTCGTTCTGCACGTCCACAACGATCAATGCGCGGTGCATGGCGGGTGTCCTTAGCGCGTCTAATGGGGGTGGGGTCTCGGGGACGGGTCCGAGCCTAGAGACTTCCCCCTCCCGGCGGGAGGGGGCGTCCCCGAGGTCCTCCGGAGTGCTCCGGAGCTCCTACAGGTATTCCGTCGGCAGCACCGGCTCGCCCCGGGAGAGCTGCAGGGCCGACATCGGCAGCGCGGCGCGGGCCGCGATGTGCCGCGACCTGGCCGCCTCCAGGGGCTCCCGGGCCACCACGTCACCACCCTTGACCAGCTCGACCAGGAGCTGGTGGTCGGCGAGCTCCGGCGGGACGGCGCCGGTGCCCACGACCTCCGCCTCGGGGACCCCGTACGCGTCCGGGCGCCGGGCCGCCCACTTGCGGCCGGCGACCGACGCCTTGCCGCCCAGGGACTTCTTGGCGACCGGCACCAGGGGCGCCTTCAGGTCGGCCGACGCGGCCCGCGCCACCAGCTTGTAGACCATGGAGCAGGTCGGGTGGCCGCTGCCGGTCACCAGCTGCGTCCCCACCCCGTACGCGTCGACCGGGGCCGCCGCGAGCGAGGCGATGGCGTACTCGTCGAGGTCCGAGGTGACCACGATCCGCGTGTCGCGCGCGCCCAGCTCGTCGAGCTGCGCCCGCACCCGGTGGGCGACGAGCAGCAGGTCGCCGGAGTCGATGCGGACGGCCCCGAGCTCGGGCCCGGCCACGTCGACGGCGGTCCGGACGGCCTCGGCCACGTCGTAGGTGTCGACGAGCAGGGTCGTCCCGCGCCCCAGGGTCTCGACCTGGGCCCGGAAGGCGTCCCGCTCGCTGTCGTGGAGCAGGGTGAAGGCGTGGGCGGAGGTGCCGACGGTCGGGATGCCGTAGCGGAAGCCGGCCGCGAGGTCCGAGGTGGCGTCGAAGCCGCCGACGAAGGCGGCGCGGGAGGCGGAGACGGCCGCCAGCTCGTGGGTGCGCCGGGCGCCCATCTCGATCAGGCGCCGGCCGCCGGCCGCGGCCGACATGCGGGACGCGGCCGCGGCGATGGCCGAGTCGTGGTTGAGGATGGAGAGGATCACCGTCTCCAGGAGCACGCACTCGGCGAAGGAGCCCTCGACGCGCAGCACGGGCGAGCCGGGGAAGTACACCTCGCCCTCGGGGTAGCCCCAGATGTCGCCGGAGAAGCGGTAGCGGGCCAGCCACTCCAGGGTCGGCTCGTCGACGATGCCGCGCTCGCGCAGGAAGCCCAGGACGGCGGGGTCGAACCGGAAGTTCTCGACGGCGTCGAGGACCCGTCCGACGCCCGCGACGACGCCGTAGCGGCGCCCCTCGGGCAGTCGCCGGGTGAAGACCTCGAAGACGGAGCGCCGGTCGGCGGTTCCGGCCCGCAGGGCCGCCTGGAGCATGGTCAGCTCGTACTGATCGGTGAAGAGCGCGGTCGACGGCACGTCCACCGGCAGCCCAAGGTCCGCAGCGTTCATGTCAGCGATGCTAGCGCAGAAATCGTCAGAGTGACGATTTCTATCGCCGGATGTCCTCCGCCGAGGGCGCGCCCCGTTTGTGCGACGGGCGCCCAGGGGTGACAACATGGGGTGAGTGAGCGTCGCGCCTATTGAGATCGAACGTACGGAATCCGCCGAGGAGGTCTCCGCGGTCGTCGAACCCGACGTGCCGTGGGTGACCCTCGTGCACAACGATCCGGTCAACCTGATGAGCTACGTGGAGTACGTCTTCCAGTCGTACTTCAACTACTCCAAGCACAAGGCGCACAAGCTGATGCTCGACGTGCACAACAAGGGCCGCGCGGTGGTCTCCAGCGGCACCCGCGAGGAGATGGAACGCGACGTGCAGGCGATGCACGGCTACGGCCTCTGGGCGACCCTCACCCAGGACCGCTTCTGATGGCCGGCCACTTCGAGTCCCTGCCCGGCGGTGGCGCCGCCGTCGCGCTCGACGACGTCGAGATCTCCATCCTGCGCTCCCTCGCCGTCCAGCTCATGGAGCTGATCGGGCCGGGCGACGAGCCGGCGGCGGACGCCGACCCGCTGGCCGCGCTGTTCTCCGAGGGGCCGAGCGAGCCGCCGTCCGACCCCGCGCTCAAGCGCCTCTTCCCCGACGCGTACGGCGACGCCAGCGAGGAGCTGCGGGCGGCCGCGTCCGACTTCCGCCGCTACACCGAGAACGACCTGCGGGCCCGCAAGCGCGAGGACGCCCTCGTGGTGGTCCGCGCCCTGGACGGGCTCTCCGTCGACGCGGAGGGCGAGGGCGGGGCGGTCCTGAAGCTGACCCCGGACGAGTCCCGGGCCTGGCTCGGCGCGCTCAACGACCTCCGGCTGACCATCGGGACCCGCCTCGACGTCACGGACGACGACGAGAGCGAGCAGCTGTACCGGCTGCCGGACTCCGACCCGCGCAAGCCGATGGTGATGGCGTACCTCTGGCTGGGGGCGCTCCAGGAGTCCCTCGTCATGACCCTGATGCCGTAGCGGGTTCTCCCCGACGGCGGTTGTTCGCTCAGCGGACGCTCAAATCCGGATAACGAATGCGTTATCAGAGCGTCCGCCGTGTCATCTTGAATTCCCTTTGTCCCCATTTTTATGTGGCGCAGACCACTCCCAACTCCCTCGATCGCCCCCCACCCCGTGATAAATCTTCACGACCGCTCGGGGACGCCACCCCTGTTCCCGAGGGCGCTTGGACCGGCTGACCGCCGGTGGCACTCCATCCACATCCGGGGGGATCAGGAACTGATCCGCAGCAGACGCACTCGCAGTCGCGCGGATCGGTATGGAGAAAGGCGCACCACCATGACCTCAGTGCAGGTCAAGCAGCACGACGGCAACGAGGCCGAGGACTCCGCATCGGGCGAGGGCTACCACCGGGCACTCGGCGCCCGCCAGATCCAGATGATCGCGATCGGCGGCGCCATCGGCACCGGACTGTTCCTCGGTGCGGGCAAGGGCATCTCCATCGCGGGACCGAGCCTGATCCTCGCGTACGCCATCGCGGGCCTCGTCATCTTCTTCATCATGCGGGCACTCGGCGAGCTCCTCATGTACCGCCCGGTCTCGGGCTCCTTCTCGGAGTACGCCCGGGAGTTCATCGGCCCGTTCGCGGGCTTCGCGACCGGCTGGACCTACTGGCTCTTCTGGGTCGTCACCGGCATCACCGAGGTCACCGCCGCCGCGACCTACATGACGTACTGGTGGGACATCCCCCAGTGGCTCTCCGCCCTCGTCTTCACCGTGATCCTCTACGGCGCCAACCTGATCTCCGTGAAGCTCTTCGGTGAGCTCGAGTTCTGGTTCTCCATGGTCAAGGTCACCGCGATCGTCGGCATGATCCTGATCTGCGCCGGCATCCTCACCCTCGGCTTCTCCGACGCCGGCGACACCGCCTCCGTCACCCACCTGTGGGACCTCGGCGGCTTCTTCGCCGGCGAGGACGGCATCGGCTCGACCCTGATGACCCTCCAGATGGTCATGTTCGCGTTCCTCGCCGTCGAGCTCGTCGGCGTCACCGCGGGCGAGTCCAAGGACCCGAAGACGGTCCTGCCGAAGGCGATCAACACCGTGCCGTGGCGCATCGCCGTCTTCTACGTCGGCGCGCTGATCATGATCCTGTCGGTCGTCCCGTGGACCGAGTTCAAGCCGGGCGTCAGCCCGTTCGTCGCGGCCTTCGAGAAGATGGGCCTCGGCGTCGGCGCCGCCATCGTCAACTTCGTCGTCCTCACGGCGGCCCTGTCGTCCTGCAACTCGGGCATGTACTCCACCGGCCGCATGCTGCGCGACCTCGCGCTCAACGGCCAGGGCCCGAAGGCCTTCACCAAGCTGACCAAGTCCGGCACCCCGCTCGTCGGCACCACGGTCTCCGCCGCGCTGATGACGGTCGGCGTCTGGATCAACTACCAGTGGCCCGGCGAGGCGTTCAACTACGTCGTCTCCTTCGCCACCATCTCCGGCATGTGGGCCTGGATCGTCATCCTGATCTGCCAGATCCGCTACCGGATCAAGGCCGACCGGGGCGAGCTCCCGCAGTCGCCGTTCAAGGCGCCGGGCGGCATCTGGTTCAGCGCCTTCTCGCTCGCCTTCATCACCATGGTCATCGTGACCATGGGCATGGACAAGGACAACCGCGTCGCGCTGTACGGCGCGCCCGTCTGGGGCCTCGTCCTCGCCGTCTCCTACCTGGTCCTCAAGGCCCGCAACCCCGAGGGCGCGGCCTTCGCCAAGCGCTCCTGAGCGACCCGCGTCCAGCATCCGGGCCGTCCCGTACCACTCCTCGGTACGGGGCGGCCCGTCTGCTTATCCTGTCGGCATGCTGACCATCACCCGGGCCCTGTACGACCAGATCGTGGAACACTCCCGCGCGGACCACCCCGACGAGGCCTGCGGCGTGGTCGCCGGCCCGGCCGGCAGCGGCCGCCCCGAGCGGTTCATCCCCATGCTGAACGCCGCCCGCTCGCCCACCTTCTACGAGTTCGACTCCGCGGACCTCCTCAAGCTCTACCGCGACATGGACGACCGCGACGAGGAGCCCGTCATCGTCTACCACTCGCACACCGCCACCGAGGCCTACCCGTCCCGCACGGACATCTCGTACGCCAACGAGCCGCACGCCCACTACGTCCTCGTCTCCACCGCCGACACCGACGGCGCCGGCCCCTTCCAGTTCCGCTCCTTCACCATCGTCGAAGGCGTCGTGACCGAAGAGGACGTCGAGATCGTCGAGGCCTACGCGTAGGACGCGCCCGCCGACGTCGTGCGGAACCGCGCCAGATAGGCGGAGGGCGTCACCCCGAAATGCCGGGCGAACGCCCTCCGCAGCGTCTCGTCGCTCCCCAGACCGCTCCGCGCCGCCGCCCCCGTCACGCTCGCCCCGCCCTCCAGGAGCATCCGGGCCGCCTCCACCCGCACCCGCTCCACGTACCCCGCCGGCGTCGCCCCCACCTGCTCCCGGAACAACCGGGTCAGATGCCGGGCGCTCACCCCCGCCCGCCGCGCGAGCACCGGAGCACTGTGGTCCGCCGCCGGATCGGCCACCACCGCGTCAAGGAGCGGCCGGACCACCGGATGCGCCGTCGGAGGGGTCCGCGAGGCGGCCGAGAACTGCGACTGGCCGCCCGGCCGCTGCAGGAACACCACCAGGTCCCTGGCCACCGCACGGGCCGCCTCCGGCCCCCGGTCCTCCTCCACCAGCGCCAGGCACAGGTCGATCCCGGCCGTCACCCCCGCCGAACTCCACACCTCCCCGTCCCGCACGTGGATCGCGTCCGGATCCACCACCGCCTCCGGAAACCGGCGCCCCAGCTCCGCCGCGTGCTCCCAGTGCGTCGTCGCCCGCCGCCCGGCCAGCAGCCCCGCCGCACCCAGCGCGAACGCCCCCGTGCACACGGACGCCACCCGCCCCGAGCGCGCCGCGAGCCCCGCCACGGCCGGAGCCGCCGCCACGCACAGCTCCACGTCCACCGCCCCCGGCACCACCAGCGTGTCCGCGCCCGTCACCGCCGCCACCGCCACGTCGGCCCCGATCCGCAGCCCGCACGACGTCCGCACGTCCCGCCCGCCGGGCGTACACACCAGGACCTCGTAACCCGACCCCGCCGTGGAGAACACCTCCAGGGGAGCCGAGACGTCCAGGAGCCGGACACCGTCGAAAGCCGCCACCACCACCGTGTGCACCGTCATGTGTCCGATTCTGTGGGATACCCGTCCGTACGGACATGGCGGGGGTACGGGCCCGGCGACGAGGCTGGTCCCATGAACGCACTCGCGCTGATCCCCGACAGCGGCCTCGCCACCGCCGCCACCGAACTCGTCCGCGACACCACGAGCGAGCTGATCTACGACCACTCCCGCCGCGTCTACCTCTTCGGCGCCCTCCAGGGCCGCGCCCGCGGCCTCGCCTTCGACGCCGAACTGCTCTACGTCGGCGCGATGTTCCACGACCTCGGCCTCGGCGAGAAGCACCGGGGGAGCGGCCGCCGCTTCGAGGTCGACGGCGCCGAGGAGGCCGCCGCGTTCCTCCGCGCCCACGGCGCCGACGAGGACGCCGTCCGCCGGGTCTGGACCGCCATCGCCCTCCACACCACCCCCGGCGTGCCGGAGTTCATGGAGCCCGAGGTCGCGCTCGTCACGGCCGGCGTCGAGTACGACGTCCTCGGCATCGGCTACGACGACCCCGCCGCCGTCAGCCCCGGCGACCGGGCCGCGATCGTCGCCGCCCACCCCCGCCCCGACTTCAAGCGCCGCATCCTGGAGGCCTTCGCCGACGGCATCGCCCCCAAGCCGGAGACCACCTTCGGCAACGTCAAGGCCGACGTCCTGCGCCACTACGCCCCCGGCTTCGTCCCCGGCGACTTCGTGACCACCATCCGCGACTCGTCCTGGCCCGAGTGAGAGACTGGCCGGGACCCAAAGGCGGCAGGACCCAGGAAGCCGGTGCGAATCCGGCACGGTCCCGCCACTGTGACCGCCTCCCCCGGGGAGGCGGAAGCCAGGAACTGACCTGCCGCCTTCTCACCACCGATCGGGGACGTGGAAATCCCCGGAGGAGGCCCGTTCCGCCGTGTCCTGGCGTCGCCCGCTGCTGTCCGCAGCCGTCCTGATCCCGCTGCTCGCCGCCTGCTCGGCCGCCCCCGAGGCCGCCGCGCCACCCGCGAAGCCCGCCGCCGGATTCCCGTACACCGTCACCAACTGCGGTGTGCCGCACACCTACCAGGCCCCGCCCCGGCGTGCGGTCACCATGAACCAGCACGTCACCGAGATCATGCTCGCGCTCGGCCTGGAGAAGTCGCTCGTCGGCACCGCCTACCTCGACGACGCGATCCTCCCCGCGTACGCCAAGGCGTACGGCACCGTGCCCGTCCTCGCGAAGGAGTACCCCTCCAAGGAAGCCCTCCTCGCGGCGAACCCCGACTTCGTGTACGGCGGTTACTCCTCCGCCTTCTCCGCGAAGGACGGCCGGAGCCGCGACGACCTGGCGCGCTCCGGCATCGCGACCCGCCTCAACACCGAGTACTGCCCCACCGGTTCGCCCACCGTCGACGACCTCTACCGCGAAGTCCGTGAGACGGGCCGGACGTTCGGCGTCGCCGACCGCGCCGAGACCTGGATCCGGCAGGCCCGCGCCACCGTCGCCGCCACGGAGAAGCGGCTCGACGGCACCCGGCCCGTCTCCGTCTTCGTCTACGACAGCGGCGACAAGACCGCCTTCACCGCCGGCGGCAAGGGCATCGGCAACGACCTCGTCACCCGCGCCGGCGGCCGGAACGTCTTCGCCGACCTCGACAAGGCCTTCGGCGACGCCACCTGGGAACAGGTCGTCGACCGCCGCCCGGACGTCATCGTCATCTACGACTACGGGTCCACCACCGTCGAACAGAAGAAGAAGCGACTCCTCGACGACCCCGCCCTCAAGGACGTCCCCGCGATCCGGAACCACCGTTTCGCCGTGCTGCCGCTCTCCGACACCGTCCTCGGCGTCCGCGTCCCCGCCGCCGTCGACAAGCTGGCCGCCCAGCTCCACCCCGCCCGGTGAGCACCGCCCTCCGCCCGGCCGCGACCCCCGTACGCACCGCACCCCCCGGCCGCGGCCCCGCGCACCCCGGCCGGTACGCCCTCGTCGTCACCGGACTCGTCCTCGCCCTCGCCGCCGCCGCGCTCGCCTCCCTCGCGCTCGGCTCCGTCCGCGTCCCGCCCGGCCACGTCCTCGACGCCCTGACCGGGCGGGCGGCCCCCTCGCCGCACCGCACGATCGTGCTCGACGTACGACTGCCCCGCGTCCTCCTCGGCATCGTCGTCGGCGCCGGACTCGCCGTCGTCGGCGCCGTCCTCCAGGCCCTCGTCCGCAACCGGCTCGCCGACCCCTTCCTCCTCGGGATCTCCTCCGGAGCCTCCGCCGGCGCCGTCCTCGTCCTGGTCCTCGGCATCGGCGGAGGGGTCACCACCACCCTCGCCCTGCCCGCAGGAGCCTTCGCCGGCGCCCTGCTCGCACTCGTCCTCGTCTACGGGCTCGCGCGCCGCGGCGGGACCATGACCGGCGCCCGCCTCCTCCTCGCCGGCGTCGCCGTCTCGTACATCCTCTCCGCCCTCGCCACCCTGCTCCTCGTCGTCGCCGGACGCCCCGAACAGTTCCAGGAAGCCATGTACTGGTCCCTCGGCGGCCTCGGCAGCGCCCGCTGGGACACCCTCGCCCTGCCCGCCGCCGTCCTCGCCCTCGGCGTCGCCGCCCTCCTCACCCTCGCCCGCCCCCTCGACCTGCTCCTCACCGGCGAGGAGGGCGCCACCGTCCTCGGCCTCGACACCGCCCGCTTCCGCGCCGCCGTCTTCGTGCTCGCCTCCCTCGTCACCGCCGTCATGGTCGCGGCCAGCGGAGCCGTCGGCTTCGTCGGCCTGATGGCGCCGCACGCCGCCCGCCTCGCCGTCGGCGCCCCCCACCGCCGCCTCCTGCCGGTCGCCGCGCTCGGCGGCGCGCTCGCCCTCGTCCTCGCCGACCTCGGCGCCCGGACCGTCGCCGCACCCCAGGACATCCCCGTCGGCGTCCTCACCGCCCTCACCGGCGGCCCCTTCCTCCTCTGGCTGATGCGCCGCCGCCCCGAAGGAACACCCCTGTGACCGCGCCGCACCGCCCGGAAGGACCACGCCCGTGACCGAGCTCCGCCTGCGCGGACTCTCGTACGAGGACCGCCTCCGCTCCGTCGACCTCACCGTCGGCCCCGGCGAGACCGTCGGCCTCATCGGCCCCAACGGCAGCGGCAAGACCACCCTCCTGCGCTGCGTCTACGGCACCCTCGCCCCCACCTCGGGCCGCGCCACGCTCGACGGCGACGACCTCCGCGCCCTCGGCCCCAAGGCCCGCGCCCGCCGCGTCGCCACCGTCCCGCAGGACGCCGCCGCCGAGTTCGAACTCACCGCCCGCGAACTCGTCGCCCTCGGCCGCTCCCCGCACAAGCGGTTCTGGGAGGGCGACACGGACGCCGACCGGGAGCACACGGCGGCCGCCCTCGCCCGCGTCGGCCTCACGGACCTCGCCGACCGCCCGTACCCCACCCTCTCCGGCGGCGAACGCCAACGCGCCCTCGTCGCCCGCGCCCTGGTCCAGGACCCGGCCCTCCTCGTCCTCGACGAACCCACCAACCACCTGGACATCCGCCACCAGCTCGACGTCCTCGGCCTCGTCCGCACCCTGGGCACCACCAACCTGCTCGCCCTCCACGACCTCAACCTCGCCGGGGCGTACTGCGACCGCCTCTACGTCCTCGAACGCGGCCGGATCGTCACCGGCGGCACCCCCGCCGAGGTCCTCACCCCCGCCCTCCTCGACGCCGTCTACGGGGTGGACGCCGAGGTCATCCCGCACCCCAGGACCGGCAGCCCGACCGTCGTCTACCTGCACAGTCCGCCAGGCGGTCAGGAAGCATCCACCATGTGAGATCACATTCCGGAACCCGGACCGGGAATCGATACGATGAGCCCATGGTTTCCCACGACGTGAGCGAAGAGACTCCGGGCACAGTCATGCTCGTAGGCCGCCTGCACGTCGACCTGTGCCGCCTCGCCAGCGCGATGTGTACGACCCGCGCCGCGTTCTGAACGACCGCCGAACGACCGGCCGAGCGCACCTCACCGCACGACCCCTCCGCGCGGGGCCCCAGCAGCGCGCCCACCACGCCACTTCCGACAGGAGCCCACGCCATGGCCATCGAGGTCCGCATCCCGACCATCCTCCGCACCTACACCGACGGCGAGAAGGCCGTCGAGGGCAGCGGTGACACCCTCGCCGAGCTCTTCGCCGACCTGGAGTCCCGCCACAACGGGATCGAGGCCCGCATCGTCGACGCCGGCAAGCTCCGCCGCTTCGTCAACGTCTACCTGAACGACGAGGACGTCCGCTTCCTCGACGGCATCGACACCAAGCTCACCGACGGCGACAGCGTCACGATCCTGCCGGCCGTCGCCGGCGGCATGGTCTGATCCACATGCGCTACGACTCCTCGCTGGCCGCGGTCGGCAACACGCCGCTGGTCCGCCTCCCCCGGCTCTCGCCCTCGGACGACGTCCGCATCTGGGCGAAGCTGGAGGACCGCAACCCGACCGGCTCGGTCAAGGACCGCCCCGCGCTCCACATGATCGAGCAGGCGGAGAAGGACGGCCGGCTCACCCCCGGCTGCACCATCCTGGAGCCGACCAGCGGCAACACCGGCATCTCCCTCGCCATGGCCGCCAAGCTCAAGGGCTACCGCATCGTCTGCGTCATGCCCGAGAACACCAGCGAGGAGCGTCGTCAGCTGCTCGCCATGTGGGGCGCGGAGATCATCTCGTCCCCCGCGGCGGGCGGCTCCAACACGGCGGTACGCGTCGCCAAGGAGCTCTCCGCCGAGAACCCGTCCTGGGTGATGCTGTACCAGTACGGCAACCCGGACAACGCGGGCGCCCACTACGCCACCACCGGGCCCGAGATCCTCGCCGACCTCCCCTCCATCACCCACTTCGTCGCCGGCCTCGGCACGACGGGCACGCTGATGGGCGTCGGCCGCTACCTCCGCGAGCACAAGCCCGACGTCAAGATCGTCGCCGCCGAGCCGCGCTACGACGACCTCGTCTACGGCCTCCGCAACCTCGACGAGGGCTTCGTCCCCGAGCTCTACGACGCCTCCGTCCTCACCACCCGCTTCTCCGTCGGCTCCGCCGACGCCGTCACCCGCACCCGCGAACTCCTCCAGCAGGAGGGAATCTTCGCCGGCGTCTCCACCGGCGCCGCCCTCCACGCGGCCATCGGCGTCGGCAACAAGGCCCTCAAGGCCGGCGAGTCCGCCGACATCGCCTTCGTCGTCGCCGACGGCGGCTGGAAGTACCTCTCGACCGGCCTCTACACCGCGGCCACCACCGAAGAAGCCATCAAAACGGTCCAGGGCCAGCTCTGGGCGTAGGCCCCGCTCCGGGCAGTCGTCCGCCGGGCGCGGAACGGGTGGGCACACCGGACGGCGCGCCGGTCGCGCCCAGGCCCCTGGCGCCTCCACCGGCGCGGTGAGTCGCTAACGCGCCAAGTGGCGGACCTGGTCCCAGAGGACCGGGTCCGCCTGTCCCGCTCTCCGCCGGAAATCCCCCACGGGAACCTCCCGCAGCTCGTCCGTCTCCAGGAAGCTCGGCCGCCCCTGCGCGTCCCCCACCGCCCCCGGCGGCAGCGCGATCACCCCGGGCCGCTCGTCGTGGTACTTGCTGGTGATCTTCGCGACGAGCGCGCTGTCCCCCCGTACCGACAGCACCAGACAGGGCCGGTCCTTCGACCCGGGACCGTCCTCGAAGGGCACGTCCGCCCACCAGATCTCGGCCGCCCGCGGCGCCCGCCCCGGAGCCCGCCGGGGTCCCTCGGGCCGCGCCTGCGGACGGGCCGGCGGACGCGTCCGCCCCGACGGTCCCCGGCGCGGGGGCCGCGACGACCGCTTCCATCCGCCGGCGAGCGCCACCACCAGTGCGATCACCACGACCGCGACCAGCGCGGGCCACCACGACGTGTCCATACCTCAAGAAGGTACCGGCGCACGGTTCACTTCGCCGTAGCGGCCCGCCATCCATCCGAACCGGTGACAGAGCCCGTGAGTTCGCCCACAACGGGCCACCACGAAGGAGCGACAGGCCCGGGTGCGCCTTACGCTCGACAGATCGCACAGCCTCCCCCCTCCCTCAGCGCGCTTTCCGTACCCGTCCACGGAGGTTCACGCTCCATGAAGCTCACCGTCGTCGGTTGCTCCGGGTCGTTCCCGTCCGCGGATTCGGCCTGTTCGAGCTACCTCGTCGAGGCCGACGGCTTCCGGTTGCTCCTCGACATGGGCAACGGCGCCCTGGGCGAGCTGCAACGACACATCGGTCTGTACGACCTCGACGCGATCTTCCTCAGCCATCTGCACGCGGACCACTGCATCGACATGTGCGGGTACTTCGTCGCCCGCTACTACCGGCACGAGGGCGGACGCTGCGACGCGCTCCCCGTCTACGCGCCGGAGGGCGCCGAGCAGCGGCTGACCACGGCGTACGCCGACACCCCGTCCGCCACGTCGATGAGCGAGGTCTTCGACTTCCGCACGCTGAAGTCGGGCAGCTTCGAGATCGGCCCGTTCTCCGTCCGTACGGAGAAGGTCTGCCACCCGGTCGAGGCGTACGGCATCCGGATCGAGCACGGCGGCCGCTCGCTCACCTACTCCGGCGACACCGGCGTCTGCGAAGCCCTCCACGACCTCGCCGACGGCACCGACCTCTTCCTCTGCGAGGCCTCCTTCACCCACGGCAAGGAGGACATCCCCGCCCTCCACCTCAACGGCCGCGAGGCCGGCGCCGAGGCGACCCGCGCCCGCGTCGGCCGCCTCGTCCTCACCCACATCCCCCCGTGGACCGACGGCGAGCAGAACCTGGCGGACGCCCGCGCGCTCTACCGGGGCCCGTCGGAGCTGGCCAGGCCGGGCGCGGTGTACGAGGTCTGAGTACGGAAAAGGGGAAGGCCCCGGAACCTGTGGGTTCCGGGGCCTTCCCCTTTCGTACGGGCGAGGATCACGCCTTGGTGAGGTCCTCGAGCTCCTCGTCGGACTCGCGGCCCGGGGTGGGGAGGTTGAACTTGGTGATCGCGAAGCGGAAGACCACGTAGTAGATCGCCGCGAACACGAGACCGATCGGGATGATCAGCCACGGCTTGGTCGCGAGGTTCCAGTTGAGCAGGTAGTCGATGCCGCCGGCGGAGAAGGTGAAGCCCGCGTGGACACCGAACGCCCAGGTGACGGCCATCGAGACGGCGGTCAGGACCGCGTGGATCGCGTAGAGGACCGGCGCGATGAACATGAAGGTGAACTCGATCGGCTCGGTGATACCGGTGACGAAGGAGGTCAGCGCGAGGGACACCATCATGCCCATGACGGCCTTGCGGCGCTCCGGGCGAGCGGCGTGGGCGATGGCGATGGCGGCGGCCGGCAGGCCGAACATCATGATCGGGAAGAAGCCCGACATGAAGATTCCGGCGCTCGGGTCACCGGCGAAGAAGCGGTTGAGGTCACCGTGGACGACCTCGCCGGCCGCGTTGGTGAAGTCGCCGATCTGGAACCAGGAGACGGTGTTCACGAACTGGTGCATGCCGACCGGGATCAGCGCGCGGTTGATGAGGCCGAAGAGGCCGGCGCCACCGGCGCCGAGGCCGGTCATCCACTCGCCGAAGTTGGAGATGCCCTCGCCGATGGGCTCCCAGACCAGACCGAACACGACGCCGACGGCGGTGCCGACGAAGGCCATGATGATCGGGACGAGACGGCGGCCGTTGAAGAAGCCGAGCCAGTCGACCAGCTTGGTGCGGTGGAACCGCTGCCACAGGACGGCGGAGAGCAGGCCCATCAGGATGCCGCCGAGGACGCCCGGGTTGTTGAACGTCGCGGCGACGTCGACACCCTTGTTGGCGGTCGTGTTGACCACGGCCTCGGTGATGGGGAAGGCCTTCAGCACGTTGCTGTAGACCAGGAAGCCGACGAGCGCGGCCAGGGCGGTGGAGCCGTCCGCCTTCTTGGCGAAGCCGATGGCGACACCGATGCAGAAGAGCAGGGGCAGGTTGTCGAAGACCGCGCCGCCGGCGGTGGCGAAGACGGAAGCGACCTTGCCCCAGCCGAGGCCGTCGGCGCCGAAGACGTCGGGCTGGCCGAGACGGAGCAAGATACCCGCGGCCGGCAGAACGGCGATCGGCAGCTGCAGGCTGCGACCGACCTTCTGCAGGCCCTGGAACAGGCCGGATCCGCGCTTCTTCGCGGGAGCGGCGGCCTGGGCGGTGGCCGTACTCATCAACTTCCTCCAGTAAGGCAAGGCGCCGCCAGGGAATGAACACGGGGGGAGGCGACGTCTCGTGGAACGCGGTGGTCTGGACCGCGTGGTCTACACCAATGAGTGGTGTAGACCAGTTTTAGCACGTGAGACTTAGATAAGGAACCTGCGAATTTTGTGGGCTCGGCCATAGCCTGAAATGCACGACATAAGGCCCCCGGACGGTGAGGTCCGAGGGCCTTCAGCGGGGCTTACGAGGGGGACGGAAGCCCCGAAACGGTCAGGTTCTGCAGGGTGACCGCAGCGCTACTTGACGTTCTCCCGCTCCATCTCGTCTCCGACCTCGTCCGGCTCGCGACCGGGCGTCTGGAGGTCGAACTTGGTGATCGCGAACCGGAAGATCGCGTAGTACACGACCGCGAACCCGAGACCGATGGGAATGATCAGCCATGGCTTCGTCGCGAGGTTCCAGTTGATCACGTAGTCGATCAGGCCGGCCGAGAAGCTGAAGCCGTCCTTCACGCCGAACGCCCACGTCACCGCCATCGAGACACCCGTCAGCACCGCGTGGACCGCGTACAGCAGCGGCGCGATGAAGAGGAACGAGTACTCCAGCGGCTCCGTGATGCCCGTGACGAACGAGGTCAGCGCCACGGACAGCATCAGACCGCCCACCTCCTTGCGGCGATGCGGCTTCGCGCAGTGGGTGATCGCCAGCGCCGCCGCGGGCAGCGCGAACATCATGATCGGGAAGAAGCCCGTCAGGAACTGACCGGCGTTCGGGTCGCCCGCCAGGAACATCGGGATGTCGCCGTGGACCACCGAGCCGTCCGGCTTCTCGTACGTCCCGAACTGGAACCAGATCGGCACGTTCAGGAACTGGTGCAGGCCGATGACGAGCAGCGCCCGGTTCGCCACACCGAAGATGCCCGAACCCCAGGCGCCGAGACCGACCAGCCAGTCGCTGAAGTTCTCCAGGGCGTCACCGATCGGCGGCCAGATCCACAGGCAGATCGCGGCGAACGCGATCGCCACGAACGTCATGATGATCGGGACGAGACGGCGGCCGTTGAAGAAGCCCAGCCAGTCGACCAGCTTCGTCCGGTGGTAGCGCTGCCACAGGTACGCGGTGAGCAGGCCCATCACGATGCCGCCGAACACGCCGGGGTTCTGGTACGTGTAGCCCGCGAAGGAGTCGTCGGGAGCGAGGCAGCCGCCGCCGATGTCCTGCGTACCCGTGGGGCAGTCCTTCGGGAACTGGCGCAGGACGTTGTAGTAGACGAGGAAGCCGACGACGGCCGCGAGCGCGGTCGAGCCGTCCGCCTTCTTCGCCATGCCGATCGCGACACCGATGCAGAAGAGGATCGGCAGACCCAGGCTGCCGTCGAGAAGCGCGCCACCCGCGCCGGCCATCACCTTGGCGACGTCGTCCCAGCCGAGACCGTCGGCGCCGAACACGTCCGGCTGCCCGAGCCGGTTGATGATGCCCGCCGCCGGCAGGACGGCGATGGGGAGCTGGAGGCTGCGGCCCATCTTCTGCAGTCCCTGGAAGAGCCCGCCCCACACGGGCTTCTTCGGCTGGGCCGCGGCGCTTTCGGTACTCATCGGCGTCCTCCCTGCCCGGAACAAGCCGGGTCCGCGTCTCGTTGCACACTGGTGTAGACCAGTTGCGATAGGCTCCGAGGACCCACTGAGGACAGGCCGCCGGTGATCGTCATCATTCGGCAGAACGGCGGCACTCGCTCGCGAAGTTGGGCCAACCGTGGGTTACCGTGACAAAGCGGACCGCAGGTGCGCCGAGATTCGCCATCGCGCGAACAGAACGGACAGGGAGAAACACATGGCCAGCAAGGCTGAGAAGATCATCGCCGGGCTCGGCGGCATCGACAACATCGAAGAAGTCGAAGGCTGCATCACCCGCCTGCGCACCGAAGTCGTCGACGCCGCCCTCGTCGACGAAGCCGCCCTGAAGGCCGCCGGCGCCCACGGCGTCGTGAAGATGGGCACCGCCATCCAGGTCGTCATCGGCACCGACGCCGACCCGATCGCCGCGGAGATCGAAGACCTCATGTGAGCGTGAGTCGTCCGCTCACTTCCTGACCGAGGGCCCGTTCCGGCAGGGGAACGGGCCCTCCGTCATGTCCCGCTACGCTCGTCCCATGTCTCGTATCGACGGCCGTACCCCCGAACAGCTCCGCCCCGTCACCATCGACCGCGGATGGAGCAAGCACGCCGAGGGCTCCGTCCTCATCTCCTTCGGCGACACCAAGGTCTTCTGCACCGCCTCCGTCACCGAAGGCGTCCCCCGCTGGCGCAAGGGCAGCGGCGAAGGCTGGGTCACCGGCGAGTACTCCATGCTCCCCCGCGCCACCAACACCCGCGGCGACCGCGAGTCCGTCCGCGGCAAGATCGGCGGCCGCACCCACGAGATCTCCCGCCTCATCGGCCGCTCCCTGCGCGCCGTCATCGACTACAAGGCCCTCGGCGAGAACACGATCGTCCTCGACTGCGACGTCCTCCAGGCCGACGGCGGCACCCGCACCGCCGCCATCACCGGCGCCTACGTCGCCCTCGCCGACGCCGTCGCCTGGGCCCAGGGCAAGAAGCTCGTCAAGGCCGGCCGCAAGCCCCTCACCGGCACCGTCGCCGCCGTCTCCGTCGGCATCGTCGACGGCGTCCCCCTCCTCGACCTCTGCTACGAGGAGGACGTCCGCGCCGACACCGACATGAACGTCGTCTGCACCGGCGACGGCCGCTTCGTCGAGGTCCAGGGCACCGCCGAGGCCGAGCCCTTCGACCGCAAGGAACTCAACGCCCTCCTCGACCTCGCCTCCGGCGGCTGCGCCGAACTCGCCGAGATCCAGCGCAAGGCCCTCGAAGGAACCCTCTGACGCCTGCCTGCGTCCTGACGGGCATCGGGCGCACGGAACGTACCCGGTACGATCCGTGCGCCCGCACGACTGTCATGTACAGGGGAGGACCCGTCTTGAAGCGCCGTCTCGCACTCGCCGTGGCCACGGCCGCCGCACTCACCACCGTCCTGAGTGGCTGCGGAGCCCTCGACACCGCCATGGACTGCGTCAAGACCGCCGACGCGATAGCGACGTCCGTGCAGAACCTCCAGCAGGCCGTCTCCAACGCGTCCAACGACGCCACGCAGATCGAGGAGTCCCTCAACTCGATCTCCACCGAGCTCGGCAACCTCAAGAACACCACCGACAACGCCGACCTCTCCAAGGCCGTCGACGACCTCACCAAGGGCGTCGACACCGTCCGCGCCGCCGTCAAGAACGGCGACACCACCCCGGACATCACCCCGATCACGGACGCCGCCGGCGAGGTGGCCAAGGTCTGCACCCCGGGATAATCGGGGCATGACCCGACAGCGACTGATCCTCGCCACCCGCAACGCGGGCAAGATCACGGAACTCCACGCGATCCTCGCCGACGCAGGCCTCGACCTCGAACTCGTCGGCGCGGACGCGTACCCCGACGTCCCCGACGTCAAGGAGACCGGCGTCACCTTCGCCGAGAACGCCCTCCTCAAAGCCCACGCCCTCGCCCAGGCCACCGGCCACCCCGCCGTCGCCGACGACTCCGGCCTCTGCGTCGACGTCCTCAACGGCGCCCCCGGCATCTTCTCCGCCCGCTGGGCCGGCACCCACGGCGACGACAAGGCCAACCTGAACCTGCTCCTCGCCCAGCTCTCGGACATCGACGACACCCACCGCGGCGCCCACTTCGCCTGCGCCGCCGCCCTCGCCCTCCCCGACGGCACCGAACGCGTCGTCGAAGGCACCATGCCCGGCACCCTCCGCCACACCCCGGCCGGCACCAACGGCTTCGGCTACGACCCGATCCTCCAGCCGGAGGGCCACGAGGTCACCTGCGCCGAACTGACCCCCGCTCAGAAAAACGCCATCAGCCACCGAGGCCAGGCCTTCCGCGCCCTGGTACCGGTGGTGAAGGAACTGCTGGGCTGAGCCCCGGCATGCGAACGGCCTGCGCATCGATCCTTCGATTCGCAGGCCGTCTCTGTGCGGCGGAAGGGATTCGAACCCTCAAGCCCGATCAAGGGCCACAGATCCTAAGTCTGCTGCGTCGCCGTTGCGCCACCGCCGCTCAGTCGCCTGTCATCGTACCGGGCGCCGCCCCGGCACCACGTCGAGGTGGTCGCATGGCAGTTGGGGCACAGCAGCCTGAGGTTCTCGCGACGGTCGTCGCCCCAATCGCCGTTGATGTGGTCGACCTCCAGGGTCATGGGCTTCCCCAACCACTCGGGGCCGACACCGCACCCGGAGCACTCGTCGGCCACACCGACTTCGCGCAGTGCGCGGCGCAGCCTCTTGGTGGTGGTCCGACGCCTCTTGTCGTGCCGTACCAGAACGTCTTCCGCGCGCTTGGCGGTCGCACTCGGCCTGCCGCGCTGGTGTGCCTGACCCAGGAAGTGAGCGGTCGACAAACCGTCTTCCGCGATCCACCTCCGTAGATTCGCACGCTGCGAGCCGTTGTCGGTTCGGCCCAGACGACGCAGGGCCATCCTCACGGAGGTCGACTCCGCGACCGCCTCCCGCAGATCATGCGAACTCGGTCGGGCGAGGCGCCCGAAGGGTGGGAAGTGCGAGACGTCGACGCCGTAGTGGGCGAACCGCCGCATGAGATAGCGGGGGAGGGTGTCGTACGGCTCCGCCCCGAGGAAGGCGATGGCCTCGTCGATGTCGGCGCACCGCGCGGCCGCATCGGCCAGGCGGTCGCGGGTGTAGCGCGTGCCGCTCGTCATCGCGTGCGCCCCTTCCCGCGTCCCCGGTAGGTGTCTGTCGTGGAGTGACAGTTGGGGCAGAGCAGGCGCAGATTCTCGATCCGGTTGTTCCGCCAGTTGCCGTCGATATGGTCCACCTCGAGCGGGAGCGGCGCGTCCCGCCACGCTCCCTCGTTCCCGCACCCTGCGCACCGGTCCGCGACGCCGCACTCCAGCATCGCGCGCTTGAGGCGGTCGCTGGGCAGACGCCCGGCGTGGGGCGACTCGTTCTGGACCAGTACTTCCGCGGGTGAGCGGCGCCGTTGGTTGAACCGCATGTTCTCCGTGCGGACCGAGGCGGTGAAGTGTGAGGTGTCGATGCCGAACGCCTTGATGCGTCGACCGATGTGCGCGTGCTGCCCGCCCACGACCTCCACCCCCAGCCGACGCAGCACTTCGCACAGGCTCGTGGAAGCGGCCACCGCGTCCTCCAGTACCTCCCTCGTCCACCGCACCCCCTCCCGCTCGAAGTGCGACGTGTCGACCCCCAGCTTGCGCATGCGGTCGTGCAGATAGCGCCGGGATCCGCTCCGTGGGTCCACCCCGAGTCGCTCCAGGGCCTGCGTCAGCGTTCGCGCCCCTCGCGCCGCTGATTCCAGCCGGTCTTTCGTGTAGGTGCTCGTTCCCATCGAGTTCCCTCCCCAGTGCGGATCTCGTACGGAGTAACGAGCCGGGTATCGGACGGTCACGTCATATCGCGTGCGTGTCGCGTGCGGGAAACGGAACGGCCCGCACCGCCCTGGTGGGGGTGCGGGCCGTGCTCGTGGGGGCGGGGTCAGATGCCCAGGTCGCGGATGATCTTGGCGACGTGGCCGGTGGCCTTGACGTTGTAGAAGGCGTGCTCGATCTTGCCGTCTTCGTCGACGACGACGGTGGAGCGGATGACGCCCGTGACGACCTTGCCGTAGAGCTTCTTCTCGCCGAAGGCGCCGTAGGCCTCCAGGGTGGTCTTGTCGGGGTCGCCGACGAGGGTGACCTTGAGGTTCTCCTTCTCGCGGAACTTGGCGAGCTTCTCCGGCTTGTCGGGGGAGACGCCGATGACGTCGTAGCCGGCGGCGGCGAGGACGTCGAGGTTGTCGGTGAAGTCGCAGGCCTGCTTGGTGCAGCCGGGGGTGAGGGCGGCGGGGTAGAAGTAGACGATGACCTTGCGGCCCTTGTGGTCCGCGAGGGAGACCTCGTTGCCGTCCGCGTCGGGAAGGGTGAAGGCGGGGGCGGTGTCGCCGGGCTGCAGTCGCTCGCTCATGGCTGGCTCTCCTCGGAGTGTTCGCGTACGCGTTCAGAGCCTAATGGGGGTCTGGCGCGCCCCCTCGGCGCCGGAACTGACAGACTGGCCGTAATCGACTGGATACACGACTACGGAGGCAGCGCGGTGCCGGACGTCAGGACCCCTGCGCAGATCGAGGCGGACATCGTCCGCCGGCGCGAGCAGCTCGCCGTCACTCTCGACGAGATCGGTATTCGGGTGCACCCGCAGACGATCATCGGGGACGCGAAGGCCAAGGTCGCCTCGTCGGTCGACCAGACCGTGGGCCGCGCGTTCGTCGCGGTCAACCGGGTCGTGTCGGACGTGAAGGCGCGTTTCACCCACGAGGACGGCGCGATCCGCCTGGACCGGGTCGTTCCGGTGGCGGCGCTGGCGACCGCGGCGGTCGTGGGGATGCTCGTGGCGTCCTCGCGGAAGGGCCGGGGATGACTCCTCCCGGCTACGGGCGACACGCCCGGGCAGGTAGGTTCGGTCCGTGAGCGAGAACACGCACGACAAGCTGCCCATCCGGATGCTGCACGACCGGGTCCTGGTCCGCACCGACTCTCCGGAGGGGGAGCGGCGCTCCGGCGGCGGCATCCTCATTCCGGCCACCGCCGCGGTGGGCCGTCGGCTGTCCTGGGCCGAGGTGGTCGCGGTCGGCCAGAACGTCCGTACGGTCGAGATCGGCGACCGGGTGCTCTACGACCCGGAGGACCGCGCCGAGGTCGAGGTGCGGGGCATCGCGTACGTCCTGATGCGGGAGCGGGACCTGCACGCGGTGGCCGCGGACCGGTTCCAGGGCGCTTCGGACTCGACCGGTCTCTATCTGTAGGACGTGCGCTTCCGGGCCCTGGTGACGACTGTCACCAGGGCCTTTGCGTGTTCTTTGCTAGCCTGGTGGTACCCGACGAGACGCGCCGTACCGGGACAGGACAAGACGACGCACTCCTGTTGTTCCGTCTCGCGGAGGTGTCGTCGTCATGGCCTGGGTTCTTCTCGTCGTCGCGGGTCTGCTCGAGGTCGGCTGGTCGATCGGCATGAAGTACACCGACGGCTTCACCCGGCTGTGGCCCAGTGTGTTCACGGGCGCGGGGATCGTCGCTTCGATGCTGCTGCTGTCGCAGGCGGCCAAGACGCTGCCGATCGGCACGGCGTACGGCGTGTGGGTCGGCATCGGCGCGGCCGGTGCGGCGGTGCTCGGCATGGTGGTGCTCGGTGAGCCGGCGACCGCCGCCCGGATCTTCTTCGTCTGTCTGCTGCTGGTCGCCGTGGTGGGTCTGAAGGCGACCTCGGGTCACTGACCCCGGACGTCGGTGCGTGGAGGGCGGGGGCTGCGTGACGCGGCTCCCGGTCCCGCCTCGCCCGTCACGTACACCTCGTCCGTCACGTTCGCTTTGTCCGTCCCGTCAGTCCTGTCCGTCCCCTCCGTTCCCTCCGTCTTCTCCGTCCTCTCCGTCCCGTCAGTCCCGTCCGCCCTGTCCGTCCCGTCGGTCGCGTCCGGCAGGGGCGGTACGGCCGGCCTCTCCTCCGCTCCGGGCATCAGCCGGAGGTCGAAGTCCCTGGGTGCGGTGCCGGCCAGCGCGTTCCGGGTGAACTGGCCCCAGATCGCGGCGGGCGGTCCGCCTCCGTTGACGCGGGGCATTCCGAGGGCGCCGTAGAGGGGTTCCTGGTGGCCCGATTCGGGGTCCTGGCCCATGAGGGCGACGACGGTGGCGAGTTCGGGCGTGTAGCCGGCGAACCAGGCGGCCTTGTCGTCCTCGGCGGTGCCGGTCTTGCCCGCGGCGGGGCGTCCGGCGGCCTGGGCGGCCGTGCCGGTGCCGGTCTCGATGACGCTGCGGAGGATGGACGTGGTCGTGTCGGCGGCCTCCCGGCTGACGGCCTGCCGGGCCGTCCCGCCCGGCAGGGCGACCTCCCGGCCGCCCCGGGTGAGGTCGGAGACGAGGGTGTACGTGCCGTGCCGGCCGTGCGCGGCGAGGGTCGCGTACGCCGCCGCCATGTCGAGGACGCTGGCGGTGGCGGGGCCGAGGGCGATGGAGGGGGAGGCGGTGAGGTCGGGGGTGGAGCGGGGCAGGCCGAGGGCGATGGCGGTCCGCCGGACGTGCGCGGGGCCGACGTCCACGGCCATCTGGGCGTACACGGCGTTGACGGACAGGTCGGTGGCGGCGCCGACGGCGATCTCCCCGTAGCTGGCGTCGTCCTCGTTGGCAGGGTCGTACAGCGTGCCGTTCCAGCCCTCCACCGGGCGCCGGTTGGTGCCGTCGTAGAGGGTGTACGGGGTGATGGGCAGGCCCTGCTGGGTCTGGGCGCCGCTCTGGATGGCCGCGGTGAAGACGAACGGCTTGAAGGTGGAGCCGACCTGGTAGTCGCGGCGGGTGGCGTTGTTGACGTACTGCTGGGTGTAGTCGATGCCGCCGTAGAGGGCGAGGACCCTGCCGGTCGCCGGGTCGACGGCGGCGGCTCCGACGCGGACGTAGCGGTCGGCGGGCGCGCGGGCGGGGTCGAGCCGGGACACGACCTGGTCCTCGACGGCCTGCACGAGGGCGTCCTGCTTGGCCGGTTCCAGGGTGGTGGTGATGCGGAAGCCGCCGCCGGCGAGGGTCTTCTCGTCGACGATCCCGTGGTCGGTCAGGTACTCCTCGACGGCTTGGACGAGGTAGCCGCGCTGGCCGGAGAGGGCGGTGGCGGGACGGGCGGTCTGGGGGGCGGGGAAGCGGGCCGCGGCGCGGGTGGCGGGGTCGAGCCAGCCTTCGCCGACCATGCCGTCGAGGACGTAGTGCCAGCGGGCGACGGCGGTGGCCCGGTTCTCGGGGTGGGTGGTGACGTCGTAGGCGCTGGGGGCCTTGAGGAGGGAGGCGAGGTAGGCGCCTTCGGCGGTGTCGAGGCGTTCGACGTCCTTGCCGTAGTAGGCGCGGGCGGCGGCTTGGACGCCGTAGGCGTTCCGGCCGAAGTAGCTGGTGTTGAGGTAGCCCTCGAGGATCTCGTCCTTGCTCTTCTCGCGGCCGAGCTTGATCGAGATGAAGAACTCCTTGGCCTTGCGGGTGAGGGTCTGCTCCTGGCCGAGGTAGTAGTTCTTCACGTACTGCTGGGTGATGGTGGAGCCGGACTGGCGGCCCTTGCCGGTGACGGTGTTCCAGGCGGCGCGGAGCATGGCCTTGGGGTCGACGGCGCGCGAGGTGTGGAAGTCGCGGTCCTCGGCGGCGAGGACGGCCTGCCGGACGGTGAGCGGCACCTGGTCGAGGCGGACGTTCTCCCGGTTGACCTCGCCGTCGCGGGCGAGGGGGCTGCCGTCGCGGTAGAGGTAGACGTTGGACTGGGCGACGGCGGCGGCGTTGGCGGGCGGGATCTCCACCAGGAGGTAGCCGGCGACGAACGCGCCGGCGAGCAGCAGCGTGCCCAGGAGGAGCAGCCCGAAGAGGGTCCGCAGGACGCGGCGGACGCCGCCGCGGCGGCGGGGGCGTCGTCCCGGCCGCTCGTCCGGTCGCGGGGTGGGGAGGGTGGGGTCCCTCGGTTCCCAGTGTGCTTCCCGGCCCGGGCGGGATGGCCGGGGGGTGTCGCTCGTACCTGAGGAAGGGGACATGGCATCACATATTGCACGGAATGCGACGAAACTCCCGAACGCGACCCGATCCTGACGTGAAATCCGCTCGCGGTGCCCCGCCGCGCACCGCTAGGGTCGTGCGCTTCGCTGTCATTCGTACCGAAAGGTTCGCGCCGAGAGCCGGGCCGAACGGTTCGTGCCGGGAGGTTCGTGCCGAACGGTCCGTGTCGGACGGTCCGTACCGGAGGGAGCTTCATGCTGCGGCTGTACGCGACGGTGGCCGCGGGCGGCTTCCGGCGCCACGCCACGTACCGGGTCGCGACGGTGGCGGGGGTGTTCACCAACAGCGTCTTCGGCTTCATCCTGTCGTACACGTACATCGCCCTCTGGGACGAACGGCCGCGGCTCGGCGGCTACTCGATGGACGACGCCCTCGCCTACGTGTGGATCGGACAGGCGCTGATCACCGTCTGCGGGCTGATGGGCGGCGGCTTCGAGGAGGAGCTGATCGAGCGGATCAGGACGGGCGACATCGCCGTCGACCTGTACCGCCCCGCCGACCTCCAGGCCTGGTGGTTCTCGGCCAACGCCGGCCGGTCCGCCTACCAGCTCCTCGGCCGCGGCGTCGCCCCGATGGCGTTCGGCGCCCTCGTCTTCGGCTTCACCCTGCCCTCCGGGCCCGGCGTCTGGCTGGCGTTCCTGGTGGCGGTGGCGCTCGGCTCGGTCGTCGGCTTCGCGATCTGGTACGCGGTGGCGATGAGCGCCTTCTGGCTCCTCGACGGCCAGGGCGTGGTGCAGGTCGCCTGGCTCGGCGGCCTCTTCTTCTCCGGCATGCTCCTCCCCCTCAACGTCTTCCCCGGCACCCTCGGCGAGGTCGCCCGCCTGCTGCCCTGGGCCTCCCTCCTCCAGGTCCCCGCCGACGTCTACCTCGGCCGGTACGAGGGCTGGGAACTCGCCGGCGCGTACGCCTTCCAGGGCTCCTGGGCCCTCGTCCTGCTCGGCGCGGGCCGGGCGGCACAGGCCGCGGCGACCCGGAAGGTGGTGGTCCAGGGTGGCTGAGGACCTCCAGGCGCGAGAGGACGGCCCGGTGTCCGACCCGCCGTGCACGCCACGGGACACGCCCCCGTACACGCCTCCCTACGCGTCCCGGCCGGTGGCCGACTCCCTCCGCACGTACCGCATGGTCGCGGGCATGTGGATCCGCTCGACGATGACCTACCGGGCGTCGTTCGCGCTGACCGTCTTCACCAGCTTCTGCGTCACCTTCTTCGACTTCGTCGTCATCCTGCTGATGTTCGGTCAGGTCGAGGGCCTCGGCGGGTTCTCGTTCGCGGAGGTCGCCCTCCTGTACGGGTTGACGGGCACGTCGTTCGGGATCGCGGACCTCACGATGGGCTCGCTCCAGCGGATGGGGAAGCGGGTCAGGGACGGCTCGCTCGACACGTTCCTGATGCGCCCGGCGCCCCTGCTCGCGCAGGTGGCGGCGGACAAGTTCGCGCTGCGGCGGTTCGGCCGGGTCGCGCAGGGGCTGATGGTCCTGGTGTGGGCCCTGGTGCTGCTCGACGTGGAGTGGACGCCGTTGAAGGCGGCGCTGCTGCCGGTGACCGTGGTGTGCGGTGCGGTGATCTTCGCCGCGGTGATGGTGCTCGGCGCGTCGGCGCTGTTCTGGATGCAGGACGCGGCCGAGGTCACGAACTCGTTCACGTACGGCGGGAACACCCTCCTCCAGTACCCGCCGACGCTCTTCGCCCAGGAGCTGGTGCGGGGCGTCGTGTACGTCGTACCGCTCGCGTTCGTGAACTGGCTGCCCGCCCTGTACCTCCTCGGCAGACCGGCCCCCGCGGGCGTGCCGGACGCGGCGGCGTTCGCGTCGCCGCTGGTCGCCGCCGTCTGCTGCGCGGTCGCGGGCCTCGCCTGGCGCGCCGGAATCCGCTCGTACCGATCGACAGGAAGCTGAGGTCCGGGAGCCATGCCCTTCATCGAGTTGGACGCGGTCGAGAAGACCTTCACCGTCCGCCGCAAGGCCGGGCTGTTCCGCCGGGAGAAGCGGGAGGTCCGGGCGGTGGACGGGATCGGCTTCGGCGTGGAGCGGGGCGAGATGGTCGGCTACATCGGCCCCAACGGCGCCGGGAAGTCGACGACGATCAAGATGCTGACCGGCATCCTCACCCCCACCGGCGGCCGACTGCGGGTCGCCGGCATCGACCCGGCGCGCGAACGCACCCGGCTCGCCCAGCGGATAGGAGTGGTCTTCGGCCAGCGCACCACCCTCTGGTGGGACCTGCCGCTGAGGGACTCGTACCGGCTGATGCACCGCATGTACCGCATCCCCGACGCCCGCTACCGCGAGAACCTCGACCGCTGCGTCGACCTCCTCGACCTGGGCGAACTGCTCGACGTCCCCGTCCGCCAGCTCTCCCTCGGCCAGCGGATGCGCGGCGACATCGCGGCGGCCCTCCTCCACGACCCCGACGTGCTCTACCTCGACGAGCCGACGATCGGCCTCGACGTCGTCTCCAAGGCGCGGGTGCGGGACTTCCTGCGCGAGCTGAACGCGACCCGGGGCACCACGGTGCTGCTGACCACCCACGACCTCACCGACATCGAGCAGCTCTGCTCCCGGGTCATGGTCATCGACCACGGGCGCCTGATGTACGACGGCGAACTCGCCGGCCTGCACGCCGTGGGCGACAGCGAGCGCCTCCTCGTCGTCGACCTGGAGCGCGAGCTCCCGCCGATCACCGACGTGCCCGGCGCCCGCTTCGTACGCTCGGACGGCCCCCGCCAATGGCTCGCCTTCCCGGCCGGCGCGTCCGCCGCCCCTCTGGTCGCCGCGGTCGCCGCGAACCATCCGCTCCTCGACCTCTCGGTGCGGGAGCCGGACATCGAGGCGGTGATCGCGAAGATGTACGGGGGAACTCGGGACGAGCGCCGGGAGTCCCTGATGTAGGAGGTCGAGTGCATTGGTGAGTTTCTCGTACACAGCGGCGGACGAGGAGAAGAGCAGAGGCGTCCGGCGGATGAAAACGCTGGCGACGTCCCTGCTCATCGGCGTGGCCCTGATCTACGCCCTGGCGACCTGGGCCCACAACGCGGGCTGGGGCGCCTGGACGGGCTACGTCGCCGCGGCGGCCGAGGCCGGCATGGTCGGTGCTCTCGCGGACTGGTTCGCCGTCACCGCCCTCTTCCGGCGGCCCCTCGGCCTTCCCATCCCCCACACGGCGATCATCCCCACCAAGAAGGACCAGCTCGGCGCCTCACTCGGCTCCTTCGTCGGCGAGAACTTCCTCTCCGCCGACGTCGTACGGGGCCGGCTGCACGCCCTCGGCATCGGCCGCCGCCTCGGCGCCTGGCTCGCGGAACCCGCCCACGCGGACCGCGTCACGGCCGAAGCTTCGACCGCGCTGCGCGGCGCGCTGACGGTCCTGCGCGACGCGGACGTCCAAGCGGTCGTGGGCGAGGCGATCACCCGCCGCGCGGAGGCCGTGGAGATCGCCCCCGGCCTCGGCAAGACCCTGGAGAGGATCGTGTCGGACGGCGCCCACCACCGGGCCGTCGACCTGGTCTGCAACCGCGCCCACGACTGGCTCGTCACCCACGGCGAGTCCGTCATGGACGCCGTCCAGGGCGGCGCCCCCGGCTGGACGCCCCGCTTCGTCGACCGCCGCGTCGGTGAACGCGTCTACAAGGAACTCCTCCGGTTCGTCACCGAGATGCGCGACATGCCCGGCCACCCCGCCCGCGGCGCCATCGACCGCTTCCTCGCCGACTTCGCCGCGGACCTCCAGGCCGACACCGACACCCGCGCCCGCGTCGAACGCCTGAAGTCCGACCTCCTCGCCCGCCCGGAGATCCAGGACATCATCGCCTCCGCCTGGTCCTCCGTCCGCGGCCTCATCATCGCCGCCGCCGAGGACGACCACAGCCAGCTCCGCCTCCGCGCCCGCGCCTCCCTCATCTCCCTCGGCAAGCGCCTCGCCACCGACACCCGCCTCCAGTCAAAGGTCGAAGGCTGGGCCGAAGACGCCGCCGCCTACCTCGTCACCACCTACCGCCACGAGATCACCTCCCTCATCACCGACACCGTCGCCGGCTGGGACGCCACCCAGACCTCCCGCAAGATCGAAGCCAACATCGGCCGCGACCTCCAGTTCATCCGCATCAACGGCACCGTCGTCGGCGCCCTCGCCGGCCTCCTCATCTACACCCTCAGCCACGCAGCCGGCGCCTGAACCGGCCCACAGTGCCGGCCCTCTCCCGCGTCCCGACCGACCAATCAGCCCCTCCGCGCGCGTCCCGACCGACAGGTCAGCCCTTCGCCCGCGTCACCGCCCACGAAGCAGCCGCCATCCCCCCGGCCACCGAGAACACCGCAGGCCACGCCCCCACCCTCTTCGCCAACGGATGCGACCCCGCAAACGCCGCCACATACGCAGCCGTCAACCCCACAGCCACCCCGGCCCCACCCACCTCCCGCCACTCCCGCGCCGCCACCCCACCAGCCGCAACAAGCACCACACCCCCCAGCGGCCTCTTCTCCGTCCACCGAGCAACGGCATACCCACCGACAAGCCCGGCAGCGGCTACGACGGACGAGGGAACACGGGACATGACGGGGCCTTTCGGGTCGCTGGATTTCCTTCGAGCGTAGGGGGTCGCCCTCCGCTTATCGCTCGGCGGCAGGTTCGCGGGTCTGTGACCGCGCGAGACGAGCCCGATGAGGTGGGTTCAAGGGACATGTGTCCTACGCCTCCCTGATCTAGGTTCCTCGCATGGGGATACGAGATCTACTCAGCGAGGTCGCGAGCACGTACGACCGGAGCGCTGGTTCGAGACGAGACGTGGTGGGGCAGCAGGTGCTGCGGGCGGTGGCGAGTCGCACCGACCTTGCCCTTCCGCATGGCTACAAAGCACAAGGGCATGGGGGGCAGACGACGCCGGCGGCGACGCCCTGGATCGGCATTTTCGCCGAAGGGGGCGACAAGGACCCGAAGAGGGGTCTGTACCTCGCTTATATCTTCAGCGCCGATCTGAAAAGCGTGGCACTGACCTTGCAGCAGGGGATTACGTGGCTGGAGAGGCGGCTGGGGCGCGGACGAGCGCGCGAGGAGCACCTCCGTCATCACGCGGCCAGGCTCCGCCGAGCCGTGAAGCGGCGAGAGAGGCAGGGTTGGGTCGACGAGCCGGAGCTTCGGGACAATGCGGCTCGTCCCAGGGCCTACGAGGCTGCCAGCGTCATCACGAAGACATATGAGACGGCCGAATTGCCCAGCGACGTCACGCTGATGGAAGACCTGTTGAGCGGCATCGGGCTTCTCCATCGGGTCCAGGAAGCGGACCGTGCTTGGTGGATGAGTGACGACGCGGACGACCTAGAGGTGTCGTACGAACCACACGGTCACGCACATCCTGTCCCCGACCCGCTCGCTGGCTTCCATCCCAAGGACAGCAGTGACTACGTGGTGGAGATCAAAGCTCGACAGCAGGTCAAGCGACGCACTCACGAGAAGCTCGTCGAGGATTTCGGTGACCACATCGTGGGGCGTGGCTACGTGCCCATCACACTCCTACAGCACCCCAAGGACCTGGTGCTCCGCCAGCAGGACGCGGAGGGGAGTGAGGAGTGGCTCGTAGAGGCGAAGGTCGTCCGCAACGGAAATCCGACGGTGGCGGTGCGCGAGGCACTCGGCCAGCTCTACGAATACCGCCATTTCCTCTACCGAGAGAAGCCGGAGCCTTTCCTTATAGGGCTCTTCTCCGAGGAGATCGGTGTCTACGCCTCGTACCTAGAAGAGCGCGGAATCGCCTCGGTTTGGCGATCCGGGGACGGATGGGGCGGCTCCCCCAGGTCACAGGACTGGGGGATGACGGCGGATTAGCCCTGACTCAAGTAGGGGTGCCTCCGTGGCAGGTTGCGTAGGGGTGGGTTGAGCCGCACCAGCAGGGGGCGGTTCGGGCGGGGGGCCAGGGGGTGGCGCGGGCGCGGGCCGCCAGGGTGGTGGCGTATTGGGGGAGGAGGTCCGGGTTCGAGGGGTGGGTGGATTCGGAGGCGGCGAAGGCTTCGTAGGAGGGGACGGTGGCGCGGACGATGCCGAGGTTGGGGGTGCCGGCTTGGGAGAGTTCGCGGAGGGAGGCTTCGAGGTCGGTGAGGTGGGCGCGGTAGGTGGGGTACTCGGCTTCGAGCTCGGGGTAGGCGGCGAGGAGCTCGTCGAGTTCCGGTTCGGGCCAGTGGAGGACGGCGACCGGGAAGGGGCGGGAGAGGGCGGTGCGGTAGGTGCCGAGTTCGGAGCGGAGGCGGGTGATCTCGGCCTGGAGTTCCGCGGGGTCGGAGGAGCCGAGGGACCAGAGGCGTTTGGGGTCGTGGAGTTCGTCGAGGGGGACGGCGGCCGTGTGGAGGCGGTCCGCGAGGTCGTCCCAGTCGTCGTGGGGGAGGGCGAGCATGCGGCGGATGCGGTGGCGGGTGGTGAGGAGTGAGCGGGTCGCGTGGGGGAGGTCCTCCGCCGTGGCGGCGAGGAGGGTCGCGGCGTCCGTCAGCGTCGACTCCGCCGCCTCCAGCTCGTCGTGGGCCTCCAGCGTCTCCGCCGTGATCTCCCAGGCCGCCGCGTCCGTGGGCGTCGCGCGCCGGATGCCGTCGATGATCGCGCGGGCCTCGGCCTCGTGACCGTACTCCCAGAGGTTCGCCGCCATGAGGGCGCGGATCAGGTGGGGGTTCGCCGGTTCGCCGGTGAGGAGCGTGTCGTAGAGGGCGGTCGCGCCCGGTCGGTCGCCGGCCAGTTCCAGGTGGGCCGCGGCCTGGAGGTAGAGGGGCTCACGGTCTCCCGGGTACTGCGCTGCCGTGCGCAGCAGGCGCTCGGCTTCGGTGGTGTGGGCGGCAGGGGTGTCGGGGCGCATGCTCTCCACCGTACTGCTGTACGGGCCTGGAGAGTTGGCGCCTCAGCGCTTATGGTGCCCCGCGTGCGGGCCAGGGTGCGGGAGCGGGTGCCGGTCGTCGTCCAGGGGCGGGGGCGGCGCCGTACGGGTGCGCGTGTCCTGTGGGTCTGTGCCGAGGCGGTCGTCACCTGCGGGGTCGTCGTCCTGCTCCTCGTCGCCCATCAGCTGTGGTGGACCAACCGGGAGGCCCGTGCGGAGGCCCGCGGGCAGGTGAGCGCGCTGGAGCGGGAGTGGGACATGTCTTCCCCCGGCGACCCCCTGGTTCCTGCGGGCTCCGGGGGTCCCGTGGATGCCGGAGACCCCGGAGATCCCGTCGTGCCCGTGGAGCCGGGCGCGTCCGGTGGGCCCGTCGAGCCCGGGGTGGTCGGCGGGCGTGGTTCCGGGGGCGGGCCCGCCGCTCCTTCCGCAGCCTTCGCCGTTCTACGTATCCCCCGGATCGGGCTCACCGCGCCCGTCGCCCACGGTGTCTCGAAGCGGTCCGTGCTCGACAAGGGGTATGTCGGGCAGTACCGGGGGACCGCGGCGCCCGGGGAGGTGGGGAACTTCGCGGTGGCGGGGCACCGCAACACGCACGGGGAGCCGTTCCGGTACATCAATCGGCTCGGTGTCGGCGACGAGATCTCCGTGCGTACGCGCACGCGTACGTACGTCTATCGCGTCGACCAGGTGTTGCGGGCGACGTCGCCGAGGGACGTCGGGGTCATCCGGCCGGTGCCGCGGTCGATCGTGAAGCCGTCGTACGGGTACGGGGCGCCGGGGGCGTATCTGACGTTGACGACGTGCACGCCGGAGTTCAGCAGCGCCTACCGGCTGGTGGTGTGGGCGAGGCTGGTGTCGGCCGGGTGAGTGGATCCCGGCCTCCCCGTACGAGTCGTCACCGTGTCGGGCGTCCGCGTACGAGCCAGCCGTCACCGCATTGGGCGTCCGGGGCGTCCCCGTACGAGTCGTCACCCCGGCGGGCGTCCGCGTACGAGTCGTCCCAGGGCGAGTGTGAGGGCCGCGCCCGTGAGGGCCAGGGCCGTCGAGGCGATGAGGGCCGTGTCCGGGTCGGTCGTGGCGAGGGCGAGGGTGAGGGCGACGCCGGCGGAGGAGCCGATGTAGCGGGCGGTGTTGTTGGCGCCGGAGCCCATCGCGGCGCGTTCCGGGGGGACGGAGTCGACGGCGAGGCGGGGGAGGGCGGCGTTGAGGAGACCGCTGCCCGCGCCTGCCGTGAGGAGGCCGGGGAGGAGGCGGGGCCAAGGGCCGTCGAGGCCGCCGAGCAGGGTGAGGACGCCCGCCGCGGAGAGGGCGAAGCCCAGGGCGAGTTGGTAGGGGGCGGAGAGGCGGCCCGCGAGGCGGCGGGCCTGGAGGGCCACGACGAAGGCCGTTCCCGACCAGAGGACGAACAGCCAGGCGGCGCCGAGGGGGGACATGCCGGCTCCGCTCTGGAGGAGCGCCGGCACGACGCTGAACAGGCCGATGACGGCCAGGCCCGTGAAGAGCGCCCCGAGGGTCGACGCCAGGAACGCGGGCCGCCGCAGCAGGGCGAGGTCGATCATGGGCGTACGGCTCCGGCGCTCGACCGCCACGAAGGCGGCGGTGAGGGCGGCGGAGGCGAGGAGGAGCAGGCCCACGGGAGCGCGCAGCCAGCCGTCCCGGCCGAGGGTGAGTGCGGTGAGCAGCGCCGCCAGGGCGAGGCCGAGCGTGACCGCGCCGGGGAGGTCGGGCCGCGCGGGGCGGGCCGGCTTCGCCGTGTCGCGGGCGAGGGCACGGGTGCCCGCCGCCGCGATGGCGAGGGCCGCCGCGCCCAGCGCCCCGTACGCGAGCCGCCAGTCGAGGAGGCTCAGCGCGCCGGCGAGCAGCGGGCCGAGGGCGATGCCGCCGCTGACCGCCGCGCCCCAGATGCCGGTGGCCCGGATCCGGTCGCGGCCCGCCGGGTAGGCCTCGGCGAGGAGGCCGAGGCTGCCCGCGAGGACGGCCGCGCTCGCGGCGCCCTGGGCGGTGCGGGCCAGGGTGAAGGTCAGGGTGGAGCCGGCGAGGGCACCGAGGGCGGTGGTGAGGCCGAGGGCGAGGGTGCCGAGGAGGAAGACGCGGCGGCGCCCGTGCGCGTCGGCGAGGCTGCCGGCCACGAGGAGGAGGACGGCGAGGCCGAGCGGGGTGCCGTTGAGCAGCCAGGCCTGGGCCGAGGCCGGGGTGCGGAAGGCGGTGGCCATGGCGGGGAGGGTGAGCATCGGGGCGGTGTAGTTCATCAGCGCGACGGCGGTGGCCGCGGCGGTGACGGTGAGGGTGGCGCCTGGGCGGGGCCCGCGGGCGGAGGAGTCGGGGGTGGGCGCCCCGGGTGTGGGAGACCCGGGGGCGGCGGCCGGGGCGGGCCCGGTGGTGGCGGGGCCGGTGGCGGCGCGGCGAGGTGTGGCGGGGCGGGGTGTGGTGGGGCGGGGTGCGGCGGGGATTTCCACGGACAGGACCTCCACCCGTCGGTTCGGTGAATGAACTCAACGTAGCAGGAAGGTTCGGTCAATGAACCTTGAATGCGTACGATGGGCTCATGGCTCTCGGCAAGGACTACGCCCACCAGCAGTGCTCCATCGCCCGCGCCCTGGAGGTCGTCGGGGAGCGCTGGACCCTCCTCGTCGTCCGCGACGCCTTCTACGGCGTCCGCCGCTACAACGACTTCCTCGTCCACCTCGGCGCCCCCCGCGCCGTCCTCGCCGCCCGCCTCCAGGCCCTCGTCGACGCGGGCGTCCTCGACCGGCGGCGCTACCGGGAGTCGCCGCCGCGCGACGAGTACGTGCTCACCGCACGCGGCCTCGCCCTCTGGCCCGTGCTGCGCTCGCTCGGCGCCTGGGGCCGGGCCGAGGCCCCCGGAGCCGTACCGGTGCGCCACTTCCACCACGCCGACTGCGGCACCGAACTCGGCGCGTACGGCGAATGCCCCGCCTGCCGCGTCCCCGTGGCGCCCGCCGACGTCGAGATGCGGCCCGGCGCCGGCCTCGATCCGGACCCCGGCGACCCGGTGAGCCGCGCCCTCCTCCGGCCCCGCCGCCTCCTCGTCCCCCTGGAACACGAGAACTCCGGCGAGTCCTCGCGCACGGGAACTCCTGAGGGGCGTCGCGCGTCCTCACGGTGAGACACGGCGTGCCGAGCGCGACGGACACGCCGAGCACGGCGACGGACACGCCGGGCGCGACGGCCACCGCGAGCACGACGGCCACGGCCGGCACATGCGCGCGACGACGAGGAGGTGGTGGTGATGACGGCAAGGGACCTGGTCCTGCGCGTCCTCGCGCCGCTCTTCTTCCTCCTCGCCCTCGCCGACCTGCTCCTGTCCGACGGCGCGAGCGTCTCCGCCGCCGTCGCCCTCGCCGCGACCACCGTCGTCTGCGCCCTGATCGGAGCGCGTACGGCCCCGGCCGTGCCGCCCACCGCCGTCCGAACGGCCATCCGCGACCGGGAGCGGCGGACCGCGTTCCTGCCGCAGCGGGACCCCGACGCCGCGGGCCGCAGGAGACCCCGAGCTCCCGGCCGCGCCCTCCCGACGGCCGCGTAGGGAGCCACCGCACACCACACCGGACAGGCCCGCGCGCGGATCCGTCATGCCGAGAAACGACATCTCCCCGGCACGACGAGACCCCACGGAGGGCTCCCCTTGTCCGTCTTCGCTTCCCTGGTCGAGCGGCTCGCCGACCTGCTCCAGCCGCTGTTCGCCACCACCGCCACGGCCGCCGCGATCGTGCTCTTCACGATGCTCGTACGGCTCGCGGTCCATCCGCTGTCCCGGGCCTCGGCGCGCGGGCAGAAGGCCCGCATCCGGATCGCGCCGGAGCTGGCGGCGCTCCGGAAGAAGCACGCCGAGGACCCGGAGCGGCTCAGGAAGGCGATGACGGAGCTGCACGCGCGGGAGAAGGTCTCGCCGTTCGCGGGGATCCTGCCCAGCCTGCTCCAGGCGCCCGCGTTCCTGCTCATGTACCACCTGTTCTCGGGCGACCGGATGGCCGGGCACACCCTCCTCGCCGCCCCGCTCGGCGACCACTGGGCCGACGCGCTGTCCCACGGCGGGGTCTTCGGACCGGCCGGGCGGGTCTACCTCGTCCTCTTCGCGCTCGTCGCCGCCGTGGCCACGTTCACGTACCGGCGTACGAAGGCGCAGCTCGCCGCCCAGCCCCTCGACCTGGGGCAGCCCACGCCGGGGGCGGGCGCGATCGCCAAGGTGATGCCGCTGCTGTCCTTCGCCACGCTGATCTCGGTCGCCGTGGTGCCGCTCGCCGCCGCGCTCTACATCGTCACCAGCACGGCCTGGACCGCCGTCGAGCGGGCCCTGCTCTTCCGTACGGGCGCGGGGGGCGAGGACGGTGCGGAGGGGGTCCCCGGAGCGCTTGCTACTCGCGCGTAAGGGTCCAGGGTGTGAACGGGGTCTTGCAGAGTGACCCGTTCTCTTGGAGGATCGACCAATCCTCCGATGGCCGCACTCCATCGGCCGGGGTACCGCAGGGCCCTTCCCGGGCCCACCTCGACCACAGGGAGAAGACCATGAAGCTGCTGCGTGTCGGGCCGCCGGGAGCCGAGCGTCCCGCCCTGCTCGACCGGGACGGGACGCTCCGCGACCTGTCCGCCCTCGTCGACGACATCGACGGCAGTCTGCTCGCCGACGCCTCCGCCCTCGACCGCGTCAGGGCGGCGGCCGGCGCCGGCGTGCTGCCCGCGCTCGACGCCACCGGGCTGCGCGTCGGCCCGCCGGTCGGCCGGATCGGCAAGGTCGTGTGCATCGGGCTGAACTACCACGGCCACGCCGCCGAGACGGGCCAGGCGACCCCCGCCGAGCCCGTCGTCTTCCTCAAGGCCGCCGACACCGTCGTCGGCCCGGACGACACCGTGCTGGTCCCGCGCGGCTCCGTGAAGACGGACTGGGAGGTGGAGCTCGCCATCGTCATCGGCCGCACCGCCCGCTACCTGGAGACCGACGAGGAGGCCCTAGCGCACGTCGCCGGCTACGCGGTCGCGCACGACGTCTCCGAGCGCGAGTTCCAGATCGAGCGCGGCGGCACCTGGGACAAGGGCAAGAACTGCGAGACGTTCAACCCGCTCGGTCCCTGGCTCGTGACCGCCGACGAGGTGCCCGACCCGCAGGCCCTCGGCCTGCGGCTCTGGGTCAACGGCGAGCTCAAGCAGGACGGCCACACCTCCGACCAGATCTTCTCGGTCGCGGAGGTCGTCCGGTACGTCAGCCGGTTCATGACGCTGTACCCCGGTGACGTCATCAACACCGGTACGCCCGGCGGTGTCGCCATGGGGCAGCCGGAGCCCAAGCCCTACCTGCGCCCCGGCGACGTCGTCGAGCTGGAGGTCGACGGCCTCGGCAGGCAGCGCCAGGAGCTCAAGAGCGCCTGACGGCCCGTGAGGTGAAAACGGCGGCGCCCCGCGTGGGGCGTCGCCATTTTCGTATGATTTTTGCATATTGCCGGATATGGAACGAATTTCTGACGATCGGCGGCGCGATCGGCGCCGTCTCGCGCTCATCGCCGGGTCCACGGTCGCGGCCACCGCCCTCGTCGGCGCGCTGGCCGTCACCGGCCACGCCGATCCGCTGCCGGGCGGCCTCGGCCCCTGCAAACCGGGCAACTGCCCTCCGCAGTACCCCGACGACAACGGCAGCGGGACCGTCCAGTACCGCGACGACAACATCAACGTCTTCGTCGGCGGCGACATGCTCGTCCGCCAATCCGCGGCGGAGGCCGAAGGCAAGGTCGTCGTCCTCGGCGGCTTCGACCAGAACAAGGCGGCGGGCGTCTCCGCCGTCTACAACGTCGGCGTCGCGGGCGTCGGCTCCCGCGTCCCGCCCGACGACGGCACGGACTTCCTCACCGTCGGCGAGGACCTCACGGTCGCCGCCGGCCAGCGCCTGCTCGCCGAGGAGGGCACGATCCACGGCGTCGTACGGTACGCCGGCGACCTCTCCGGCACGGTGAGCCCGGCCCCCGCACACGACACCGCGGCCGCCGCCCCGTACACCGCGCTCCGCGACCGGCTCACCGACGCCAGCCAGTGCTACGCGTACGTGAACGGGGCCTCCCGCACCCCCACCGGAACCGCCGTCAACAACGGCTCCGAGACGCTCTTCACGGGTGACGGGACCTCGGCGCTCCAGGTCTTCACCGTGGACTTCGACCTGGAGTCGGCCAACGAGGGCCAGCAGGGCATCACCTTCACCGGCATCCCGGCCGACGCCACCGTCCTCGTCAACGTCCTCGGCGCCGACCGCACCATCGACTCGTACGTCAACGGGCTGCCGGACGGCCTGCGCGAACGCGTGCTGTGGAACTTCCCGGACGCGACGACCATCACGTTCGAGGGCACGGCCCAGTTCGCGGGCAGCGTGCTGATCGGCAACCAGGCCAGCACGGCGACGGTGACCATGCCCGGCGTGAACGGCCGCTTCTTCACCACCGGCAACCTGACCCACACCTCCGAAGCCGGCGGTGGCGGCGGCCAGGAACTCCACGCCTACCCGTTCAACGGCGACTTGCCGGCGTGCACGGATCCGACGCCGACTCCGACGCCGACGGATCCGACTCCGACGCCGACGGATCCGACGCCGACGCCGACGGATCCGACGCCCACGCCGACGGATCCCACGCCGACCCCGACGGATCCCACACCGACGCCGACGGATCCGACGCCGAGCCCGACGGATCCGACGCCGACGCCGACGGATCCCACGCCGACCCCCACCGACCCGACCCCGACCCCGACGGATCTCACACCGACCCCGACCGACCCCACCCCGACGCCCACGGACCCGACCCCGACGCCTACGGACCCGACCCCGACGCCCACCCCCACGGACCCCACGAGCGGCGGATCGACGGACGGTGGGTCGACAGACGGCGGAGGTGACTCAAGCGGCGGGGGTGACTCAAGCGGCGGGGGTGACTCAAGTGGCGGCGGTGACTCCGGCGCCGGCGGTGACTCCGGTGGAAACCACGGGCCGAACGGTCATCTGCCGGACACCGGCGCGGGCGCCGGGGAGATCGTCATGGGGGCCACGGCGGTCGGCCTGGCGATCGGCGGCGGAGCCTTGGTGCTGGTCAGCCGTCGCCGGCGGCGTACGAGCTGAGGAGCCGCTCCAGCGCCTCGACGACGAGGGCGTGGTCCTCGGCCTGCGGGAGTCCCGAGACCGTGACCGAGCCGATGACGCCGGCGCCCTCGACCGCGACCGGGAACGAACCGCCGTGGGCGGCGTACCGGTCGGGGTCGAGGCGCGAGGACGCCTCGAACGTGGTCCCCTTCGCGCGGAAGCGGGCCCCGACCAGGAACGAGCTCGTGCCGTACCGCTCGACGACCCGCCGTTTCCGGTCGATCCAGGCGTCGTTGTCCGCGCTGGAACCCGGCAGCGCGCAGTGGAAGAGCTGCTGCGCGCCCCGCCGGATGTCGATGGCGACGGGGGCGCGGCGCTCCCTGGCCATGCCGACGAGGAGGGTGCCGAGCGTCCAGGCGTCCTCGTACGTGAACCGGGGGAGTACCAGGCGGGCTTCCTGGGCCTCGATCTCCAGGACCTCTGGGCTGCTCACAGGGTCACCGTGACGCCGTCGCGGGCCGACAGCCTGGCGGCTTCGAGGACGTCGAGGGCGGTGGCGGCCTCGTGGGCGGTGACCGGGTTCGGGCCGGTGCCGCGCAGGGCGGCGGCGACGGCCGCGTAGTACGCCGGGTAGTCGCCGGGCAGGGATTCGACGGGGGCGCCGCCACCGGTGAGCGGGGACTCCCCGGCGCCGAGCCGGCCCCACAGCTCCGGCGGCTCGGTGCCCCAGACGGTGCCGGGGGTGGGCCGGAGGCCTTCGCGGAGGGCGGCTTCCTGGGGGTCGAGGCCGTACTTCACGAAGCCGGCGCGCTGCCCGAGCACCCGGAAGCGGGGGCCGAGTTGGGCGGTGGTGGCGCTCACGTAGAGGTGGGAGCGGACGCCGTTCGCGTGGGTGAGGGCGAGGAAGGTGTCGTCGTCGGTCTCGGCGCCCGGTCGGCGCACGTCCGACTCGGCGTACACCGAGACGACCGGGCCGAAGAGGACGAGCGCCTGGTCGACGACGTGGCTGCCCAGGTCGTAGAGCAGACCGCCGATCTCCTCGGGCGCGCCGGACTCGCGCCAGCCGCCCTTCGGCTGCGGGCGCCAGCGCTCGAAGCGGGACTCGAAGCGCTGGACCTCGCCGAGCGCGCCCTCGTCGAGGAGGTGGCGGAGGGTCAGGAAGTCGTTGTCCCAGCGGCGGTTCTGGAAGACCGAGAGCAGCAGGCCCCGCTGCTCGGCGAGCGCGGTGAGCGCGCGGGCCTCGGCGGCGGTGCCGGCGAGCGGCTTGTCGACGACGACGGGGAGGCCGGCCTCCAGGGCGGCCGTCGCGACCGCGACGTGCGTCTTGTTCGGCGAGGCGACGACGACCAGGTCGAGGTCGTCCGCTCCCCGCTCCCACAGGTCCTCGGGGCGGGCGGTGACCCGGACCCCGGGGTGGGCGGCCCGGGCCTCCGCGGCGCGCTCGGGGTTGCCGGTGGTGACGGCGGCGAGGACGAGGTCCTCGGAGGCGGCGATCAGCGGGGCGTGGAAGACGGAGCCCGCGAGGCCGTAGCCGACGAGTCCGACGCGGAGCGGGGTACGGGGGTCGGTGCCAGTCATGCTCCTCACTTAAGCAACGCTGTTGCCAAAGTGCAAGCGACGGCGACAATGGGGGAGTGAGGAAAGATCTGGTGGGAGTGAACGTGCCGGCCCTGCGCAGCCACAACGCGGCGCTCGTGCTCGATCTGCTGCGCACGGCGGGCGAGGCGGGGATCAGCCGACTGGAGCTGGCGGAACGGACCGGGCTCACCCCCCAGGCCGTCAGCAAGATCACCGCCCGCCTCCGGGCCGAGGGCCTCGCCGCCGAGGCGGGCCACCGCGCCTCCACCGGCGGCAAGCCCCGCACGGTCCTGCGCCTGGTCCCCACCGCCGCGTACGCCGTCGGCGTCCACCTCGACCGAGACGAGCTCACCACCCTCCTCACCGACCTCGCGGGCGCGGCCGTGTCCCTGCGCCGCCGGCCCGTGGACCTGGGGGCGGGGGCGGGCCCGGTCCTCGACGCCGTGACGGAGGAGGTACGGGCGCTGCTCGCCGCCGTCCCGCCCGGCGGGACGGTGCTCGGGGTCGGGGCCGCCATGCCGGGGCCGCTGGACCACCGGGCCGGTGTGCCCGGCCGGGTGACGGGGTTCCCCGAGTGGGAGGGCCTGCCCGTACGGGACGAGCTGACCCGGCGCCTGGGCCTGCCCGTCGTCCTGGACAAGGACACCAACGCCGCCGCCCTCGGGCTCGCCCTCCGCCCCGCCGCCCCCGGGTCCTTCGCGTACGTCCACCTCGGTACGGGCCTCGGCGCGGGCCTCGTCCTCGGCGGCGTGCCGCTGCGCGGTGACCGGACCGGGGCGGGCGAGCTCGGCCACCAGACCGTCCAGCTCGACGGCCCGCCGTGCGCCTGCGGCGGCCGCGGCTGCCTGGAGGTCCTGTGCCTGGCGGCGGTGGCCCGCGGCGAACTCGCCGAGGCCGCCCGCATCCTCGGCGCGGGCGCCGCCAACCTCGTACGCCTCCTCGACATCGACCGGGTCCTCCTCGGCGGCCGCGTCGTGCTCGCCGCGCCCGAGGTGTTCGCCACCGGCGTCCGCGAGGTCCTGGCCGGGCTGGGCCTGACGACCCCCGTGACGGTCGTGACGCAGGCGCCTGCTCAGGCGGAGTCGGAGGTGCAGCCGCAGCCGCAGCCGCAGCCGCAGTCGCAGCCGCAGTCGCAGTCGGAGCCTCAGCCGCAGTCGCAGCCGCAGTCGCAGTCGGAGCCTCAGCCGCAGTCGGGGCCCCAGCCCCAGCCGGAGTCGCAGCCGCAGTCGGGGCCCCAGCCCCAGCCCCAACCCCAGCCCCAACCGGAGCCGCAGTCGGAGCCCCAGCCCCAGCCCCAGCCCCAGCCCCAGCCCCAGTCGGACGTCGTAGCCGAGGGTGCCGTCTGGCTCGTCCTCGGTCCGATCTTCGGACAATAGGCTGATCGGGCGGAACGTCCGGGCCTTCCAGGGGTACGCGCGGTGTCGCTGCCGCCTCCGCCCGTTCCGGCGTGGCAGCGTCGCGGCCGACCCGTACGCCCGCCCCGCGAGCAGCAAAGGCCCCGCCCATGGCATCAGCACCCCCGCGCCGGAGCCGCCGGCAGCGCACCCCCCGGACCGCGGCCACGGCGGCGACCGCGGCGGCCCTGCTCACCTTGGCGGCTCCGGCGCTCGGAGCCCCCGCCCCCGACCCGCCTGCCGCTCCCACCTGCGGTGAGGTGCCCGACAGCGGGTTCCCGATCGACACGCGGATCCACGGGGGGCCGACCGACTACCCGGCCGGCGGGCCCTTCCAGGAGTGGAAGCTCGACCTGACCAACGGCACGGACGCGCCCTGCTCGGACATCCATCCCGTGCTGGTGTTCGCGGACGGCGAGCGGACGCTCCGGCCCGCGCAGATCCGCTTCGAGTTCTACGACGCCGGGTCCGCGCGCTGGCGTCCGGTGGCCTTCGAGGCCACGGAGGAGGCGGAGAGCGTGGGGGCGTTCACCGACTTCGGCGGCTTCGTGGTGCCGGCGGGCGGGACCCTCACCGTCCCCGTACGCCTGGCCTTCGGCGCGGACGCGGCCCCGGACGAGGTCGTCGTCAACGCGGCGGTCGTCCAGCGCCGGGGCGCCGACGGCGACTGGGTCGGCGAGTCCGGCGACTACCGCCTGACGGTCGGACCGCCCGCGCCCCGCGCGCCCACCGAACCTGACACATCCGCGCCGCCCGAGGTGCCCGGCAAGCACGCCGATCCGCCGGCCACCGCCCCACGGGCCAAGGAGCCGAAGGCTCCCGGCGCACCCGAGGCGCGCCCGGAACTCGCCCTTACGGGACGGGGGTCCGGGCGGGACGAGGTCCTGGTCCTCGCCCCGTTCGCCGTCGCCCTCGTCCTGCTCGGCGCGGTGCTCGTCCGGGCCGGCCGACGCGCCCGGCACCGCTGAGCCACGCTCCGTACACCTTCCCGTTCACGACCGTCTGCGACCATCCCTCGGGTGAACTACCAGAGCACCCCCGGCGCCCCCGTCCGATCCGGCGTCCCCGAGCACGGCCGTGTCCCCAAGTACTACGCGGTGAAGGCGAAACTGACCGTCCTCGTGGACGAGTTGGGCGAGGGCGGGCTGCTGCCCACCGAGCGGGACCTCGCCGTCCGGTACGAGGTGTCCCGCGAGACCGTCCGGCAGGCGCTGCGCGAACTCCTCCTGGAGGGGCGGCTGCGCCGCCAGGGCCGGGGCACGGTCGTCGCGGGCCCGAAGCTCGAACAGCCCCTGTCGCTCGCGAGCTACACGGAGGGCGTGCGCCGCCAGGGCCGCCGCCCCGGCCGCAGCCTGATCTCGCTCGACCGCTTCCCCTGCCCGGAGGCGCTCGCCCCGGAGGTCGGTGCCGAACGCGGTGCGCCCGTCTGGCACATGGAGCGGGTGCTGCTCGCCGACGACGAGCGGGTCGGCCTGGAGAGCACGTACGTCTCCGAAGCCCGCGCCCCGCACCTGGACGCCGAGTTCGACCCGGACTCGTCCTTCTACGCCTATCTCCACGACCGTCTCGGCATCTCGTTCGGCGATGCCGACGAGCGCATCGAGACGGTGCTCGCCACCCCGCGCGAGGCCCTGCTGATCGGCACCCCGCCGGCCCTGCCGATGCTGCTGCTCCACCGCGTCTCCCGGGACACCGAGGGCCGGCCCCTGGAGCGGGTCCGCACGCTCTACCGGGGCGACCGCTTCAGCTTCACCGCCCATCTGGGGCGGCAAGGGTGACGAAACGGGAGATCACGGCAACGCCATAGATGACGAATTGATAACGGGTCTGGTCCAAGCTTGTCGGTTCGTTCACCGTGCCGTTCCTCACCGGTCTCGTCCGGTCCACGCACCGGCGCGACCGTTTCCGTCATGAAGGTGATCGTCGTAGGAGCCGGCGTGGTGGGAACCATGCACGCCTGGCACGCAGTGGAACGCGGCCATGAGGTCGTACACATCGAGCGCGAAGCGGAGGCACGCGGGGCGTCCCTCCGTAACTTCGGGCAGATCTGGGTGAGCGGCCGCGCGGGCGGTGAGGAGCTCGACACCGCCCTGCGCGCCCGCGAACTGTGGGAGGGCATCGGCGCCCGCGTCCCGGAGCTCGGCTTCCGGGCCATCGGCTCCCTCACTCCCGTGCGGAACGCGCTGGAACTCGCCGTCGCCGAGGCCGCCCTCGCCAGGCCCGACGCCGCCGCCCGCGGCTACAAGCTGCTCACGGCCGGCGAGGCCCGCGCCGTCAACCCCGCCCTGCGCGGCGACTTCGAGGCCGCCCTCTGGTGCGAACGCGACGCCGCCGTCGAGCCCCGCCTCGCCCAGCTCGCCCTCCGTAAGGCCCTCCTGGCCACCGGGAAGTACACCTTCCTGCCGAACCGCGAGGTCCGCGACGTCATCGCCGGCGGTAGCGGAAGCAGCGGCGTCCGCGACGACCACGGCGACACCCACACCGGCGACGCCGTCGTCCTGTGCACCGGCGCCTGGCTCTCCGGCCTCGTCCGCGAGATCGCCGGCCCCGTACCCGTCCGCCGGGTCCGGCTCCAGATGATGCAGACCGAGCCCCTCGGCGAGGCGCTCACCACCTCCGTCGCCGACGCAGACTCCTTCCGCTACTACCCCGCCTACGCCTCCGAGGCCCTGGACTCCCTCCAGGCCGCGCAGCCGCAGGACCCGACCGCCGCCGCCCACAAGATGCAGCTCCTCATGGTGCAGCGCCTCGACGGCGGGCTGACCATCGGCGACACCCACGAATACGAGCACCCCTTCGCCTTCGACACCCTCGAAGACCCCTACGAGCACCTCACCCGCGTCGTCGAATCGTTCCTCGGCCGCCCGCTGCCGAAGATCCGCCGCCGCTGGGCCGGGGTGTACGCGCAGTGCACCGACACCAGCCGGGTCGTGCACCGCCAGCGGGTCGACGACGGCGTGTGGCTGGTGACCGGGCCCGGCGGCCGGGGCATGACCTGCTCGCCCGCCATCGCCGAGAAGACCGCGAACGAACTGGGCTGGTGAACCACATGAACAACCTGAACCTCGTCGTCCTCGACATGGCCGGCACGACCGTCGCCGACGGCGGCCTCGTCGAGCAGGCCTTCACCGCCGCCGCCGAGCGCCTCGGCGAAGACCCGGCCACGATGATCGACTACGTCCGCGCCACCATGGGCGAGTCCAAGATCTCCGTCTTCCGCCACCTCTTCGGCGGCGACGAGACCCGCGCCCAGCAGGCCAACCTCGCCTTCGAGGAGGCGTACGGCGAGCTCGTCGCCGGCGGCCTGATCGCCCCGATCCCCGGCGCCGCCGAGACGATCACCGCCCTGAAGGACCAGGGCAGGACCGTCGTCCTCACCACCGGATTCGCCCGGATCACCCAGGACGCCATCCTCGACGCCCTCGGCTGGAGCGACCTGGTCGACCTCACCCTCTGCCCGTCCGACGCGGGCGGCCGGGGCCGTCCGTACCCGGACATGGTCCTTGCCGCCCTCCTGCGCACCGGAGCCGTCGACGACGTCCGGCGGACCGTCGTCGCGGGCGACACCTCGTACGACATGCTCAGCGGGTCCCGTGCGGGCGCCGGGATCGTGGCGGGCGTCCTCACGGGGGCGCACGACGAGGCGGCGCTCGCCGAGCACGGCGCCACCCACGTCCTCGCCTCGATCGCCGGACTCCCCGCGCTGATACGGGAGTCCGAGGCATGACCAGCGGCATCCGCTTCGACGGCGTCACCGTCACCTACGGGAGCACCACCGTCCTCGACTCGCTCGACCTGACCGTCGAGTCCGGCGAGGTCATGGCGCTCCTCGGGCCCTCCGGCTCGGGCAAGACCACCGCCCTGAGGACCGTCGCCGGCTTCGTCCGGCCGGCCTCCGGACGGGTGTTCATCGGGGACCGCGACGTCACCGCGCTCCCGCCCTACCGGCGCGGCATCGGCATGGTCGTCCAGCAGTACGCCCTCTTCCCGCACCTGCGGGTCGACGCCAACGTCGCCTTCGGCCTGAAGGCCCGGAAGGCGCCGAAGGACGAGATCCCCGGCCGGGTCGCCGAGGCCCTGGAGATGACCGGCATGGCGGCCTACGCCCGGCGCTACCCCCGGGAGCTCTCCGGCGGCCAGCAGCAGCGCGTCGCCATCGCCCGCGCCCTCGCCATCCGGCCCCGCGTCCTCCTCCTGGACGAACCCCTCTCGGCGCTCGACGCCCAGCTGCGCTCCGGCATGCTCGCCGAACTCGCCCGGCTCCACCGCGAGTTGCCCGACGTGTCGATCCTGTACGTCACGCACGACCAGGTCGAGGCGCTCACCCTCGCCGACCGGATCGCCGTCATGGACAAGGCCCGCCTCCAGGACTGCGGCACCCCGCAGGACCTGTACCGCCGCCCCCGTACGGAGTTCACGGCGTCGTTCGTCGGCAACGCGAACCTGCTGCCGGTGACGGTGTCCACGGACGGCGTCACCTTCGACGGCACCCCGCTGAAGGTGCCGGCCCCCGAGGCCGCGCCCGGCGCCACCGCCACCCTGTGCGTCCGCCCCCACCTCGTCGGCCTCGGCGACGGTCCGAACGCGCTGCGCGGCCGGATCTCCGAGGTCCAGTGGCGCGGCTCCACCCACCGGCTGTACGTCGAGGTCGGCGGGCACCGGGTGAAGGCGGACGTCCGGGAGCTGCGGGAGACGCCGACGCTGGGCACGGAGGTCACGCTGCACTTCGCGCCCGAGGACGCGGTGCTGCTGGCCGCGGGGGTGAACGGTGGGTAGCGGGGCGCAGGGCCTCATGGAACGGCGGCCCGCACCGGAGCTCGCGCCCACCCGCTCCGCCGGCGCGGAACGCGTGCCGAAGGCCTCCGTCCCGCGCTGGGTCTGGGCCCTGCCGCCCGTCGCCGTCCTCGCCGTCGTCTTCCTCTACCCCCTCGCGCTGGTCGTCCAGGAGTCCCTCGCCCCCGGCGCGTACGCCGACGTGTTCGCGTCGGAGTCGTTCAGGGACGCGCTCGTCACGACGGTGTGGCTGGCGGTCGCGTCGACCGCCGGGTGCCTCGTCCTCGGCTTCGTCCTGGCCGTGGTGATCGCGTTCGTGCCGTTCCCCGGAGGAAAGGCGGTGTCGAAGTCCATCGACGTCTTCCTGTCCTTCCCGTCGTTCCTGATCACGCTCGCGCTGCTGTTCCTGTACGGGACGGTGGGGGTGGCGAACGGGGTGTGGACGGACCTGACGGGGGACGCGAGCGGGCCGTTCCGGTTCCTGAGCACGCCGTGGGGCGTCGTGCTCGCGGAGATCACGTACTTCACACCGTTCGTGATGCGCCCGCTGCTGGCCGCGTTCTCGCAGCTGGAGACCGCGCAGCTGGAGGTGGCCTCCTCGCTCGGCGCCCGGCCGCTCCGGATCGTCCGGCAGGTGATCCTGCCCGAGGCGCTGCCCGCGCTCGCGGCCGGCGGCAGCCTCGTCCTCGTCATGTGCCTCAACGAGTTCGGGATCGTCCTGTTCACCGGCGCCAAGGGGGTCACGACGCTCCCGATGCTCGTGTACGGCAAGGCCATCCTCGAATCGGACTACGCCGCCGCGTGTGTGGTCGCCGTCGTCAACGTCGCCCTGTCCGTGGGCCTCTACGTCCTCTACCGGGGGGTCAGCCGCCGTGCTGGTGCATAGCCGTACGGGCAAGTGGGCGGTGTGGGCCGGCTTCGCGGCCCTCTTCGTCCCGCTGTTCGCCCTGCCCCTGCTCGTCATCGTCGCCGCCTCGTTCTCCACCCACTGGTCCGGCGCCTTCCCCTCAGGACCCACCGCCGCGCACTACACCGCGGCCGTCCGCGGGGAGTCCCTGGAGGCGCTGACCACCAGCCTGGTCACGGCCGTCACCGCGAGCGTGGTCGCGCTGACCGTCGGCACCTGGGCCGCGCTCGCCGCCGCCGCGCTCGGGAAGAAGGGCAAGCGGGTCCTCGACGCCCTGTTCATGCTGCCGGTCGCCGTGCCGTCCGTGGTCGTCGGGCTCGCGGTGCTCGTCGCCTTCTCGCAGCCGCCGGTGCTCCTCAACGGCACGCGCTGGATCGTGATCCTCGCCCACACGGTGCTCGTCACGGCCTTCGCCCACCAGTCGGTCTCGGCCGCCATCCGCCGTCTCGACCCGATGTACGAGCAGGCCGCGGCCGGCCTCGGCGCCCGCCCCTCGTACGTCCTGTTCCGGGTGAAACTGCCGCTCCTGCTGCCGTCCCTCACCGCCGCCGTCGGACTCTGCTTCGCCCTCTCCATGGGCGAGCTGAGCGCCACGATGATGCTCTACCCGCCCGACTGGACGCCGCTGCCGGTCCTCGTCTTCACCTCCACCGACCGGGGCTCCCTGTTCACCGGCTCGGCGCTCGCCGTGGTCCTCATGGCCGCGACCCTGCTGGCCCTGCTCGCCGTCTCCCGCATCCGTACCAAGGCCTCGTACCGCTAGGTCCTGCCCGGACCGCCGGTCCCGCGAGTCCTGCTCCTACCGCTCGCACCACTCGTACCGCTCGCACCGCTCGTACCCGCTAGGAGAGAACAACGTTATGCGCACGTACGCCAAGCCGATCGCCGCCGTCACCGGCGCGCTCGCCCTCGCCACCACCCTCACCGCCTGCGGCGGCTCCTCCGCCGCCTCCGACGAGAAGATCGTCACCGTCTACAGCGCCGACGGCCTCAAGGGCGAGGCGGGCGACGGCTGGTACGACAAGGTGTTCGCCGACTTCGAGAAGGAGACCGGCATCAAGGTCAAGTACGTCGAGGGCGGCTCCGGCGAGATGGTGCAGCGCGCCCTCCGCGAGAAGAGCAACACCCAGGCCGACGTCATCGTGACCCTGCCGCCCTTCATCCAGCAGGCCGACTCCAAGGGCCTGCTCCAGTCGTACGCGCCCAAGGGCGCCGACCAGGTCGACGGCGGCGACAAGGCCGACGACGGCAAGTGGATCTCCGTCGTCAACAACTACTTCGGCTTCGTCCACAACAAGAAGGAGCTCCCGGCCGCCCCGAAGACCTGGGAGGAGCTCCTCGACGCCAAGTACAAGGACAAGCTCCAGTACTCCACCCCGGGTGTCGCCGGCGACGGCACCGCCGTCCTCATCAAGGCCATGCACGACTTCGGCGGCCAGGGGCCGGCCATGGCCTACCTGAAGAAGCTCCAGGCCAACAACGTCGGCCCGTCGTCCTCCACCTCCAAGCTCGCCCCCAAGACCGACAAGGGCGAACTCCTCGTCGCCAACGGCGACGTCCAGATGAACTTCGCCCAGGCCAAGTCCATGCCGAACCTCGGCATCTGGTTCCCCGCCAAGGACGGCGGCAAGCCGACCACCTTCGCCCTGCCGTACGCCGCCGGCCTGGTGAACAAGGCCCCGCACACCGAGAACGGCAGGAAGCTCCTGGACTTCATGCTGAGCGAGCGGGCCCAGCGCGAGGTCAGCGCCATCGGCGGCGGCTTCCCCGCCCGCAAGGACGTCAAGCCGACCGACGCCAACGCCATCGAACTCGCCAAGCTGATGGACGGCGTCGAGATCTTCGAGCCGGACTGGTCCGACATCGACAAGAACCTCACGACGTACGTCGACGCGTGGAAGTCCGCGACCGGCAGCTGACCGGAAGCTACCCGCAGCCGACCGGCAGCCGACCCGCAGCCGACCGGAAGTCGATCCGAAGCCGATCCGAAGCCGATCGGAATCCGATCGGAAGCCAAGAGTTAACCGTACGACCCTGGAACACCCCCCGCATATCGCGGAAAGATAACGGGTACGGACCAACGCCCCTGAGAGATCGGGGGCGTTGGCGTGTGTTCGCTCCCCGTCACCCCCCTACGGAGGACTCCGACATGCCGATCACCGGCATCTCCCGCCGCACCGTGCTCGCCGCCGCGGGCGCCACCGCCGCCGTCGCCGCGACCGGACTCGTGGCCGCCCCCGCCGCCCAGGCCGCTGTCACCGCCCCGACGCTCCCGAACGGCACCAGCAAGGACAAGGTGCTGTTCGTCGGCATGGACGGCCTGCGCCACGACCGGATCGACGCGGCCCAGGCGCCCACCCTCAAGTCCCTGATGGCGACCGGCACCTACGGCTGCTCGCTGCTCTACGCCAACCCGATGGCCGCGACCTCCTCCGGCCCCGGCTGGTCCACGATCTCCACGGGTGTCTGGCCCGACAAGCACGGCGTGAAGGACAACACCTTCACCGGCAAGAACTACGGCCGCTACCCCGGCTTCCTCGCCCGGCTGAACCAGGTCCGCCCCGAACTCTCGCTGTTCGCCGCCGTCGACTGGCCGGAACTCGACATCCACGGCACCGTCACCCCCGGCGCCGACGCCAAGCTCGTCTACGACAACAACTACGCGGTCAACGACCTCGTCATCACCGACATCACCGAGGACGTCCTCCGCAACCAGAACCCCGACGTCCTCTTCGTCTACTTCGGCGAGAGCGACGAGATCGGCCACGCCTACGGCGCCGCCAGCCCCAAGTACACCGACGCCATCGACGTCCAGGACGGCTACCTCGGCCGGCTCGTCGCCGCGATCAAGGCCCGCCCGTCGTACTCCACCGAGCGGTGGACGGTCATCGTCGCCACCGACCACGGCCACACCGACGGCGGCGGCCACGGCGGCTCCAGCATCGAGGAACGCCGCACCTTCGTCCTCGCCCAGGGCCCCGGCATCGCCGCCGGCGCCCGCCCCATCGACACCCGGCTCGTCGACGTCGCCCCCACCGTCTTCCAGCAGCTCGGCATCGTCCCCGCCCCGGCCTGGGGCCTCGACGGCAAGCCGATCCAGCTCCGCTCCACCGACCCCTTCGACGCCCTCTACCCGACCCTCTCCGGCCGCGTCGACGAGACCGGCATCCCCACCGGGATCCTCGGCTTCACCCACACCGCGCCCAGCGGCTGGTCCGTCGTCAACAACGCCATGGGCACCGGCGGCATGAGCGAATGGCGCGGCTGGTCCTTCGCCACCGACGAGTTCTGGTCCCGGACCCAGCGCGACCAGTCCCGCGAGCTCAACGTCCGCGCCCGGGGCGTCTTCGCTGTCGCCGACTCCGACGAGTGGGCCGACAAGTCCTTCTCCGGCCCGTACGACTCGACCCTCGTCACCCCGGCGTACAGCGTCACCGGCGCGTCCACCGTGACCCTCGACTTCACCACCCTCTACCGCCAGGAGGGCGCCCAGAGCGCCCAGGTCCTGGCGAGCTTCAACGGCGGCACGCCGACGGTCGTACGGAGCTACACCGCCGACGTCCTCTCCCAGCCGCAGTCCCTCGCCGTCGCCGTCCCCGCCGGCGCCTCCAGCGTGAGCTTCCGCTTCCGCTACACCGGCGCCAACAACTGGTACTGGACGATCGACGGGGTCAAGGTCACCACATCCTGATTACGCTGGGGGCGTCGCCACAGCGCTGTCGCGGCGCCCCCAGCACACCGCACGTTTGTACGGCAGGAGTCCCGCACCCATGGCAGAGCGCAAGCCGATCGAATCCTGGCTGACCGACATGGACGGCGTCCTCATCCACGAGGGCGTGCCGATCCCCGGCGCCGACGCGTTCATCAAGAAGCTGCGGGAGACCGGGAAGCCCTTCCTGGTCCTCACCAACAACTCGATGTACACCGCCCGCGACCTGCACGCCCGCCTCGCCCGGATGGGCCTCGAAGTCCCCGTCGAGAACATCTGGACCTCGGCGCTCGCCACCGCCAAGTTCCTCGACGACCAGCGCCCCGGCGGCACCGCGTACGTCATCGGCGAGGCCGGCCTCACCACCGCGCTGCACGACATCGGCTACGTCCTCACTGACCACTCCCCGGACTACGTGGTCCTCGGCGAGACCCGGACGTACTCCTTCGAGGCGATGACCAAGGCCGTCCGCCTCATCAACGCCGGCGCCCGCTTCATCTGCACCAACCCCGACGAGACCGGCCCCTCCCTCGAAGGCCCCCTCCCCGCCACCGGCTCCGTCGCCGCGCTCATCACGAAGGCCACCGGCAAGGAGCCCTACTTCGCGGGCAAGCCGAACCCCCTCATGATGCGCACCGGGCTCAACGCGATCGGCGCCCACTCCGAGTCCAGCGCCATGATCGGCGACCGCATGGACACCGACATCCTCGCCGGCCTCGAAGCGGGCATGCAGACCTTCCTGGTCCTCACCGGCCTGACCAGCCAGGCCGAGATCGACCGCTTCCCGTTCCGCCCGTCCAAGATCGTCGACTCGATCGCGGACATCGTCGACCGCGTCTGACCCGCCCCCGCGCCGACCCCTGCGGATGCGAAGAGCGCCGATCCGGGTGACCCTGCCAGTACCAGGAGGTCACGATGCGTTCAGGTCCCATTGCTCTCCGTGCCGCAGGGGCGGCGCTCGTACTCGTGCTGGCACCCACCGCCGGCAGCGCGTACGCCCACGACGGGGTGCGGGTCACCGTCACCCCGCCCACCGCCTCACCCGGCGCCGACGTCGACGTCCGCGTCCACGGCTGCAAGGGCACCACCGGTGCCGCCAAGTCCCCGGCGTTCGTCGCCGACGCGGAGCTCACCGGCCGTGACGGCGGCAAGAACCAGCTCTTCGGCGACACCACCGTCAGGTCGGGCCTCGAAGACGGCACCTACAAGGTCAGCGTGACCTGCGACGGGCACGACCACCCGGACGTCGGCACCCTGCAGGTCCGCCGCGACCAGCCCACCCACCGCCCGACCCACCAGCCGACGCACCAGCCCACCCACCAGCCGACGCACCACGCGAGCCCCGTCGCCCCCGTCCGCGCCGGCGGCGGCGGCACCGCCGCCTTCGCCGCCCCGGCCGCCCCCGGCGTCGCCCAGACCGCCGGCGACAGCGGCCTCGGCACCCCGTACACCCTGCTCGGCCTCGGCATGGCCGCGCTCGCCGCCGTCGCCGTCGCCTTCCGCAGCTCCCGCCGCCGCACCGCCGGACCCGCCACCGGCCCCGGCAGCACCGAGCAGTGACCATGTCGCCCGGAACCCGCCCGGCGGGCACCGGGCGACTCGTCACCGGCGTGGCCTGGGCCCTGCTCCTGCTCGGCCTCTGGCTCTGGGGCCGCGACATCACCGAGGGCCCCGGCGGCCTCTCCGCCCCCACCACCGGCGACATCGCCGCGGTCGGCCGCCCCCTCGGCGTCGCGCTCCCCCCGGCCCGCGACCCCCTCCCCGCCGTCGAACCCCGCCGCGTCGAGATCCCCTCCCTCGGCATCACCGCCCCCGTCGTCGCCCGCGGCCTCGACAGCACCGGCGCCATCGATCCGCCGCCCTTCGAGATGGCCCACACCGTCGGCTGGTTCGGCCCCGGTACCCGTCCCGGCGCCGCCGGAGCCGCCCTCCTCGTCGGCCACGTCGACACCGAGACCCGCCCCGCCGTCTTCTACGGCCTCAGCGCCGCCCGACCCGGCGCCAAGGTCCTCGTCACCCGTACGGACGGCTCCCGCGCCGAATTCACCGTCGACGACGTCCAGGTCTTCCCCCGCGACCACTTCGACCCCACCAAGGCCTACGGCCCTCGCGACCCCCACCGCTCCGAACTCCGCCTCATCACCTGCGGCGGCACCTTCGACCCCACCTCCCACACCTACACCGCCAACGTCGTAATCTCCGCCTACCTAACCGGCCCCTGACCCCTACCGGTCCTTGCCCCCTACCGGTCCTTGACCCCGAGGGCCCCTGAGACCCCGAGGGGGCCTGCGCCCCTACCGGGCCTGCGCCCCCGGCCCCCTGGCGGGCCTGGGCCCCGCGCCCCTACCGGGCCCACACCCCTACCGGGTCCGCGCCCCCGCCCCCTGTCGGGCCTGGCCCCGCGCCCCCCTGTCGGGCCCGGCCCCGCGCCTCTACCGGGCCCGCCCCCCCCGCCCCGCTTGTCGGGCCTGGGCCCCGCGCCCCTACCGGGCCCGCGCCGCACCCCCGCCCCCTGGCGGGCCTGGGCCCCTCGCCCCCCCGTTTCTCGACCTGCGCCGCGCCCCACCGCTGAGCCTGCGCCCCCTACCGGGCCCGCACTCTGCCCCCGCTGCCGAGCCTGCGCCCCGCCCCGCTGCTGAGCCTGCGCCCCGCTCCCTCCGGTTGTCGGCCCCCAGGGTTGTGGCCCCGCCCCTGTCGGTCGTGGGCCCCACCGCCCCGCCCCCCTGGCGGGCCTGCACCCCGCATCCTCCGGTCGCCCACCCGGCCCCGGGTTGTGGCCGCCCGCCGATGTGGCCCCGCTCCGCGGTGTGGCTTGGCGGTCGTGGGCCCCGCCCGCCCCTCCCCCGGATGTGGCCTGCCGGGCGTGGCCCCCCGGTTGCGGCACCCCGGTCGTGGGCCCCGCCCCCTCGGTTGTGCCCCCCGGTGGCAGGTCCCGCCCCTCGGTTGTGCCGCCCCGGTCGTGGGCCCCGCCCTCCCGGTTGTGCCCCCCCGCGCGTAGGTCCCGCCCCTCGGTTGTGCCCGCCCGGTCGTGGGCCCGCCCCTCGGTTGTGCCCCCCCGCGCGTAGGTCCCGCCCCTCGGTTGTGGGACCCCGCGCGTAGGTCCGGCCCCTCGGTCGTGCCCGCCCCGGTTGCGGGCCCCGCCCCCCGGTTGTGGGACCCCGCGCGTAGGCCCCGCCCCCGGTTGTGCTCGCCCCCGGTCGTGGCTCGCCCCCGGGTTGTGGCCCCGCCCCGCCCGGTTGTGGGCAACTGTTCCGCAAGGGCGGAACGGGTGGGCACAACCCGACCACGGCGATCAGCCGCCCCCCGTCTGTAACCCGGGCCACCTGGTGGGGGCGCTGGTCAGAGGTCTGGGCCTGGTGGGCGTCGTAGGTGCGGGGAGCCTAGGCCCGGCAGGGGGCGCCGTCCGTTGTGCCCACCCGTTCCGCCCCAGCGGAACGATTGCCCACAACGGGGCGGTCGGGGGACGGGTCGTCTGTGGGCGCACGACGGAGGTGGGCGGGAGTGGGCGTCCCTGGGTGCCACGGGGGCCGCCGGGAGGGTGGCCGCTGGCCTGGCGGAGCGGCGGCCCGCGGCGGGGGCGCTGGCCTGGCGGAGCGGTGGCCCGCGGCGGGGGCGCTGGCCTGGCGGAGCGGTGGCCCGGGGCGGGGTGCCGGCTTGGCGGAGCGGTGGCCCGGGGCGGGGTGCCGGCTTGGCGGAGCGGTGGCCCGGGCGGGACGCTGGCCTGGTGGAGCGATGGCCCGCAAGAGGGCACCGGCCTGGTGGAGCGGTGGCCTGCGGCGGGGACGCCGACCTGGCCGAGTTGACGGAGGTGGCGACGGCCGCGGGGCGTGAGGCGCTGTTCGTGTTGTACGGCATTCCGAACAGGGATTGCGGTCTGTATTCGGCGGGCGGTGCGGCGGACGGCGCGGCGGACGGGGTGTGGGTGGACGCGGTGGCGCGGTGGCGCGGTGGCGCGGGGGATCGGCGGGCGGGGGGCGACGGTCGTGTGGGAGCCGGACGCGGTGATGCACGGGGTGGACGGCTGTCCGGAGGGCCGGCACCACGTGGAGCGGTACGAGCTGCGGAAGGCGGCGGTGCGGAGGCTGAAGCGGCAGTCGGCGACGACGGTCTGTCTGGACGCGGGCAACGAGGGCTGGGGGGAAGTCGGCGGATCTGAGGCTGCCGCTGCGGGAGGCGGGGATCGCAGAGGCGGACGGCTTCGCGGTGAACGTCTCGAACTACCGGACGACCGAGGCGGGCATCGCGTATGGGAAGCAGCTGTCGGCCCTGGTGGGCGGCAAGCCCTTCGTGATCGACACCGGCAGGAACGGAAACGGCCCGTACGCGGAGGGCGACCCGGCGCAGAGCTGGTGCAATCCGCCCGGCCGGGCCCTCGGCGTGCCGCCGACGCGCGACACCGGTGATCCGCTGGTCGCGGCGTACCTGTGGATCAAGAGGCCCGGGGAGTCGGACGGGGAGTGCGGGGGGCGGCCCGTAGGCGGGGGAGTGTTCGATGCCTACGCCCTGGAACTGGCCCGTAACGCCCGGTAGTTCACTCGGCGCAGGGAATGACTGTGGCCCCTCACCATCGGTGAGGGGCCACAGTCTCGCGTGCGCCGCCAGGGACTCGAACCCCGGACCCGCTGATTAAGAGTCAGCTGCTCTAACCAACTGAGCTAGCGGCGCCTGCTGACAGAGAGAACTCTACCTGACCTGAAGGCGTGCTCCTGACCAATACCGGTCGCCCCCGGCCTGTCGGATGGTCGTATCAGGGCTTCAATCCGTCAAAATGCGATTTGTCCAGACAGTTGAGACACTGGCGCCCGAAACAAGGGTCAAAAAGATCTTGACGAGTGTGGAGGGGAATCGCATGAGCGTGCCGGTCTTCGAGGAGTTCGAGCCAGCGGCCGACTGCGGCTGCCCGGGCTGCGCCCAGTACCGCCGTGACCTCGCGCTGGGCCTGCCCGTCCGGGCCGGCGGTCACCCGGCCGCGCACGGTGCCCGCCGCGCGCTGGTGCTGGTGACGGCGGCGGGAGTGGTCCTGGGCGGGGGCGGGGCCGGCGTGGCCGCCGCCTTCCCGCGCCCGGCGGAGCCCGCCGCCCCGGTGGGACCGTTCACCCCGGCGGACGCGGCGGACGCGGTGAGCACCGCGGACGCGGGGAGCGCCGCGGGCACCGCCGTCATCACGGACGACGCCGCCTCCGGTGACGCGACGGCGGTCGACTCGGCGGTCCTGCGGGAGGCGGCCGAGCCCGGGGTCACGCCCTGGCCGGGGCCCGAGACCCCGCAGGGCGGGCGGGGGCCGCTGCACGGAGCGCCGGGGTCCGGCGCCCAGTCGGGGCCGAACCCGCCCACCGACCCGGTCTCGAACCCGAACCCGGACGCGACCCCGACGACCAGTCAGATCTCGACGGGCTCGCTGCGGCAGACGAGCCGGGCCGACATCATCAACCGCGCCAAGCTGTGGGTGGCCGCGCAGGTCCCGTACTCCATGGAGAAGTACTGGTCGGACGGCTACCGTCAGGACTGCTCCGGCTACATCTCGATGGCCTGGAACCTCCGCAGCAACGAGTGGACCGGCAGCCTCGACCGCTTCGCCGACCGGATCGACCGCACCGAGCTCCAGCCCGGCGACATCCTGCTCTTCCACAACCCGGCCAACCCGACCCGCGGCTCGCACGTCACGATCTTCGGCGGTTGGACCGACTACACCCACACCTCCTACATCGCGTACGAGCAGACCAAGCCGCGCACGCGGAAGCAGGCGACGCCCATGGCGTACTGGGAGAACTCCGACCGGTACGTGGCCTACCGCTACAAGGGCGTGGTCAGCGGCGGCACGACCGGCGGCGGCGCGACCGCGACGCCGACGCCGTACCCCGGCGCGGCGAAGTTCGGCCCCGGCGCCGACAACGCGTACGTCACCCAGCTCGGGAAGCTCCTCGTCGACCGCGGCGGCAAGAAGTACTACAGCAAGGGACCCGGCCCGAAGTGGGGCGAGGCCGACCGCCGGGCGACCCAGGCGTTCCAGCTGGCGCAGGGCTGGAAGGGCAGGGAGGCGGACGGTCTTCCCGGCCCCGAGACGTGGAAGCTCCTCGTGACCGGCGGGGGCAGGGGCATCGGCGGATCGGGTGGTTCGAGCGGTCCGAGCACGAATGCGACGGGGTTTCCTGGGCGTGGCTACTTCCGTCCGGGTCAATCCAACGCATATGTGGAGAAGCTGGGCAAACAACTGGTGAAGCGGGGCTTCGGCAAGCACTACCTGTCGGGACCCGGTCCGCGCTGGACGGAGGCGGACCGTCGCAACGTCGAGGCGTTCCAGCGGGCACAGGGCTGGCGCGGCGGAGCGGCCGACGGCTACCCGGGCCCGGAGACCTGGCGGCGTTTGTTCCGATGACCCCGAGAACATGAGGTGGACCCGAATGACCGCATCGACCCCGAACCCCGCGGACTCCGGCGCGGCCGCCTCCCGTGACGCGGCCCGCACGGCCAGACGCCTCACCAACGGCGCCCTCCCCCGCACCTCCCCCCCGACGCCCACCGAACCCCCATCCCCCCTCGCCTCCACCGACGCCCCCGCCGCCGCCGATTCCGGGGCGGATGCCGGCGGGGCAGCACCAGCTGCGGACACGGGGTCTCCGGCGGCCGACGGCGCCACCGGACCCGGGGCCCTCGCCCCCGACCACCCGGCCGCGTCCGGCGCTCCGGCATCAGGCGAAGCCCCCGCGAGACCCGCGCCGGCACCGGTCCCGACCCTGGCACCGGTCCCGACCCTGGCACCGGTCCCGACCCTGGCACCGGTCCCGACCCTGGCACCGGCATCTCGGGGAGCCTCCACGGCTCCGGCTTTCCACCCCGCCGCCCAACTCGCCGCCTCCGCACCGCGGGCAGCGGAACCCGTGCCCACCAAGCCGCAGGAAGCGGACGGTGCGGCAGCCTCCGTGACGCTGACCAAGGAGGCGATCAAGGAGACGGCTAAGGAGACGGCCAAGGAGACGGCCAAGGAGCCGATCAAGGCGGCGGCCAAGGAGTCGATCACGGAGACCGCCAAGGGGACCGCCAAGGAGACGGGCCCGGGTCCGCTCCGAGCTTCGGCATCGGCTCCGCCCTCGGGTTCCGCCGTGCTCACGGCCGCGCCCGAGGGCGGGATCGCCACCCGCAAGTCGGCGGAGGTCTTCGCGTCCGCCGCCGTACGGACCGGTGGCACGCCGGCGATTCCGGTGGCCACCACCATCACCGGCACCGCCACGGAAACCGAGACCGAGACCGAGACCGGGACCGGGACCGGGACCGGGACCGGGACCAGCAGCGGAACCGCCACCGCTACGGCCACCGCCACCGCCGCAGCCACCGGAACCGCCAACGCCCACGCCACGGCCCACGCCACCGCCACGGCCACCACCCACGCCACCAACACCCACGCCACCAACACCACCACCCACCCCGCAACCCATGACCGCGTCCCCGACTTCGGGCGGATCGCCGGTGCGGGGGTCGGTGTCGTGGCCGTGCCCGTGGCGGCGGTGGTGAGGGTGGCGCGGCGGAAGAACGTGATCGGGGCGGAGACGACCGGGTCGATTCCGGTGCATCTGCTGTTCCGGGACGAGCCGGAGGGTGCTGTTCCGACGAGGGTGGGTGACGACGGGGGGCCCGACACCGTCGCGATGGCGGCGCCCGTGCCGCCGAACGGCTCGGCCGCGTCGAAGAGCAAGTCGAGGCCCGCGATTCCGGCCCCGTCGAAGGTGCAGTCGCCGGGCGCTCTGGCAGTCGAACAGGCCGCGCAGGCCAGGCAGACCGCGCAGGCCTGGCAGGCCGAGCAGGCCGGGCAGGCGAAGCAGGGCAAGCCGGCCAAGCAGTCCAGGCAGCCCAAGTCGGTCAAGCAGCCCCGGCAACCCCAGCAGCCACAGTCCCCGCAGGGCGTACGGAAGTCCCGGCAGGGCGGTGCCGTGTCGGGTTCGCGGCCCGCGCCGACGGCGGATCCGGGGCTGGTGGAGCGGCCGGGGCCGGTGTTGCCCGGGTGGGTCGGGGTGGCGGCCGGGGCGTTGGCGGTGGCCGGGTCGGCGGCGGTGGTGTGGTGGACGGGGGCGGTGCCGGAGGAGGCGGCGCGGATGCTGCGGCTGCCGGTGCGGCCGTACAACGGGATTCATCTGGGGCAGTGGGCGCTGCTGGCGCTCGGTGTCGTGGCGACGCTGTTCGCGCTCGGCGGTCTCGGCCGGGGGCGGGTCGGCTACGCGTGGGTGCTGACGTTGTTCGGCGACTACCGGGGAACCGTCCGGCGCACCGGTCTGGTGTGGGTGAGCCCGCTGCTGCTGCGGCGCAGGGTGGACGTCAGGCTCCGGCACTGGAGGAGCGAGCCGCTGTCGGCGGTGGACGCCAAGGGGACGGCCCTCGACGTGGTGGTCCTGGTGGTGTGGCGGGTGCGCGACACGGTCCGGGCGGCGCTGGGGGTCGACGGGCACGAGGAGTATCTGCGGGAGCAGGTGGAGGCGGCGATGGCGCGGGTGCTGTCGCAGCTGCCGGCGGACGCGTTCCATGAGGACGCGCCGACGCTCCGGGACGCGGAGGCGGTCGGGGAGGCGCTGACGCGGATGCTGTCGGCGGAGTGCGCTCCGGTCGGGGTGGACGTGTTCTCGGCGCAGCCGACGAGGATCGAGTACGCCCCGGAGGTCGCGGCGGCGATGCAGCGGCGGCGGATCGCGGCGATCGACGCGAAGCACCGGGACAGTGTCCTGACGTCGGTGGTGGACGCGGTGGACGACGTGGTCCACCGGCTGACCAGTCGTGGTCTGGTGGAGCTGGACGACTACGAGCGCAAGGCGCTGGTCAAGGACCTGACGGTGGCGTTCTACACGGGCCGGACGGCTCCGGTCGAGGGTGCGTGAAGGGATGGACATGTTCAACTTCCGTCCATACCTTGGTACTTGGTCCAGACCAAAGTAAGTCACCCGCAAGACCGCACGCGTGCAGCACGACCCAACGGAACTCCCCACGTTCTCCTGGAGCGACAGCATGCGCAACAAGTCAGTCGGGGCGGCGGTGGTGGCGCTCGGCGTCGCCGGCGTCACCCTGCTCGGTACCGGTAGTGCCGGCAGCCACGGGTACACCGACTCGCCGATCAGCCGCCAGAAGCTCTGCGCCAACGGCACCGTGACCAACTGCGGCCCCATCCAGTGGGAGCCGCAGTCGGTCGAGGGCCCGAAGGGGTTCCCGGCCGCCGGTCCCGCCGACGGCAGGATCTGCTCGGCCGGGCTCACGCAGTTCGCCCAGCTCGACGACCCCCGGGGCGGCGCCTGGCCGGCGACGAGTCTCACGGCGGGGCAGAGCTACAGCTTCCGCTGGCAGTTCACGGCCCGGCACCGCACCACCGACTTCAAGTACTACATCACCAGGAACGGCTGGGATCCGAGTCAGAAACTGACCCGGGCCGCGCTCGACCCCCAGCCGTTCCTGACCGTCCCCTACAACAACCAGCAGCCGCCGGCGACGCTCTCGCACTCCGGGACCATCCCGACGGGCAAGACGGGCCGTCACCTGATCCTGGCGGTGTGGACGATCGCGGACACCGCGAACGCGTTCTACGCCTGCTCGGACGTCAAATTCTGACCGGTCGGCCGGTCGGGAGCCGTCGCGGTCCGGCCGGTCGCCGGGCCGCGGCCGTTCAGTTCTGACGATACGTCAGTTACAGTCCGGCCCATGAGGGGTGCGGACACCGTCGCGGAGCTCGTACGGCGCCAATGGGGCGACCATCGGATCGGCCTGAGGGACGAGCACCACACCCTCACCCACCACCAGGTCGCCGCCGGCGCCGCCGCGCGGGCCGCACTGCTCGTGGACCTGATGCCACCCGTGCCGGGGGGCGAGCCGCACCTCGGCATCCTGCTCGACAACACGCCGGAGTACCCGCTCTGGCTCAGCGCGGCGGCCCTCGCGGGGGCCGCCGTCGCCGGGATCAACCCGACCCGGCGCGGCGCCGAACTCGCCCGGGACATCCGGCACACCGCGTGCCGGGTCCTGGTCACCCAACGCGCCCACCTACCCCTCCTCGACGGGCTCCCGCTGCCGGGCGTACGCGTCCTGGTCACGGACACCGACGCCTACCGGGACCTCCTCGCGCCCTACGCCGGCGCCCGCCCCGGAGACGCGGCCCTCGGTCCCGTACGCCCCGACAGCCGCTTCCTGCTCTCCTTCACCTCCGGTTCCACGGGCGCACCCAAGGCCGCGCTCTGCAGCCAGGGGCGGCTCGCGGCCGCCGGGACCTCGCTCGTCTCCCACTTCGGCGTCGGCAGGGACGACGTCCACTACGTCTGCATGCCGATGTTCCACGGCAACGCCGTGATCGCCGACTGGGCGCCCGCGCTCGCCGCCGGCGCCGGTGTCGCCCTGCGGGCCCGCTTCTCGGCCTCCCGCTTCCTGCCCGACGTACGCCGCTTCGGCGCCACCTACTTCACCTACGTGGGCCGGGCCGTCCAGTACCTGCTCGCCACCCCGCCCGCCCCCGACGACCGCACGCACCCGCTGCGCCTCGGCTTCGGGACCGAGGCGGGGGCGGTCGACGCGGCCCGCTTCCGGGAACGCTTCGGGGTCCCGCTCGTGGAGGGGTACGGCTCCTCCGAGGGCGGCGCGGCGATCCAGCGGACCCCTGACACCCCGGCCGGGGCGATCGGCCGGGCGGCGCCGGGCGACGACCTGGCGGTGATCGACGCCGAGACGGGCGAGGTCTGCGCACCGGCCCGCTTCTCGCCCACCGGCCTGCTCCTCAACACCTCTGAAGCCGTCGGGGAACTCGTCAACCGGGGCCGCTCGCCCTTCGAGGGCTACTGGCGCAACCCCGAGGCCGAGGCAGCCCGGCTGCGCGACGGGTGGTACTGGACGGGCGACCTGTTCTACCGGGACGCCGACGGCTTCCTCTACTTCGCGGGCCGTACGGACGACCGGCTGCGGGTCGACAGCGAGAACCTGGCGGCGGCGATGATCGAGCACATCCTCGCCCGCTGGGACCGGGCCGCCGGGGTCGCCGTCTACGCGGTACCGGACCCGGTCGCGGGCGACCAGGTCATGGCGGCGCTCGCCCTGCGCGAGGGTGCGGACTTCGACCCCGCGGCCTTCGCCGACTTCCTCGCCGCCCAGCCGGACCTGGGCACGAAGATGCCGCCGCGCTTCGTCCGGGTCCTGCCCGAACTGCCCCTCACCGCGACCAACAAGGTCCATCGCGTGGGCCTGCGCCGAGCCTCCTTCCTCTGCCCGGACCCCGTCTGGTGGCGCCCCGCCCCCGACGCCCCCTACGAGCCCCTGACCGGGGCCGCGCTCGACGCACTCCATGCCCACTACGCGCGACACGGCCGCCCCCAGGCCTACCCGTAGGGGCGGGGGTAGGGCCTGCCCCACCCCCGCCGCACCCTCCAGGCCCATGGCCCCGTCCGGGCGTCCCGCCTACCGTGGGCGGACATGGAACCCCGTAACCCCTGGCAGGCACTGACCCGGCCCCGCTTCCCGCTCGGCGTCTGGCCGTGGCGGGCCGCCGGGTATCTGGCGACCGGCGCGCTGGTCGGCGCGGCCGTCTGCCTGCTGTTCGTGGTCCTCGGGGTGTTCTCGCTGCTCCTGGTCGGGCTGCCGCTGCTGCTGCTCTCCGGGCCCGCGGTCGGCGGGATCGAGCGGTGGCGGCTGCGCCTCGCGGACCGGGACCCGGCGCCCGACCCGCACCGGGTGCCCACCGCCCCCGGGCTCGGCGCGTGGCTCCGGCTGCGGGCGGGGGAGCAGGCCACCTGGCGGGAGCTCGCGTACGCCCTCCTGCTCGCGACCGTGCTGTGGCCGCTCGACCTGCTCGTGCTCGGCGTCGGCGTCGGACTGCCCGTCGCGCTGTTCGCGGCCCCGGTCCGGTACGCGCTGGACGGGGCGGAGACGAAGGTCGTCAAGGCGTATCTGGTGACCTCCTATCCCGAGGCCTTCGCCGCCGCTCTCCTCGGCGCCGTGCTCCTGGTGGCCCTCGCCTACCCCCTCGCGGCCTTCGCCGGGGCCCGCGCCGCCCTCGCCCGCGCACTGCTCAGCCCCAGGGAGACCGGAAGGGAGGACGGGATCGGCGAGGTCATCGCCTCGCGGGCCCGTCTCGTCGACGCCTTCGAGGCGGAGCGGCGCCGCATCGAGCGGGATCTCCACGACGGGGCCCAGCAACGCCTGGTCGCCCTCACCATGACCCTCGGTCTGGCACGGCTCGACGCCCCGCCGGGCCCGCTCGCCGGGCAGCTGGCGAAGGCGCACGCGGAGGCCGGGCAGGTCCTCACCGAGCTGCGCGAGCTGATCCACGGCATCCACCCCCAGGTCCTCGCCGACTACGGCCTCGGTGCGGCGCTCGCCGACGCCGCCGACCGCTCCGCCGTGCCCGTCGCCACCGACATCGAGCTGCCCCGGCTGCCGGTGAGCGTGGAGAGCGCCGGCTACTTCGCGGGCTGCGAGGCGCTCGCGAACATCGGCAAGCACAGCGGGGCGACCCGGGCGGCGATCACCGCCCGGCACGCGGGCGGCGTGCTGCGGCTCGACGTCGAGGACGACGGGCGGGGCGCGGCGGACCCGGCCCGGGGCAGCGGACTCACCGGACTCGCCGACCGGATCGCGGTCCTCGATGGCACACTGACGATCATGAGCCCGCCGGGCGGGCCGACCCTGCTCCGAGTGGAGATCCCGTGCCGACCGCTCCCCGCAAGCTCCGTGTCGTCCTCGCCGAGGACAGCGTCCTCCTCCGGGAGGGACTCATAGGGCTCCTGGCCCGTTTCGGCCACGAGGTCGTCGCCGCCGTCGGTGACGCGGACGGACTGCGCGAGGCGGTCGCCGCGCACGCGCCGGACATCGTGGTGACCGACGTCCGGATGCCGCCCGGCTTCCAGGACGAGGGACTGCGCGCCGCGGTCGCGCTCCGCGCCGAGCGGCCCGGCCTGCCGGTGCTCGTCCTCAGCCAGTACGTGCAGCGCAGCTACGCCGCCGACCTCCTCGACTCGGGCGACGGCACCGGCGTCGGCTACCTCCTGAAGGACCGGGTGGGGCAGGTCGAGGAGTTCGTCGAGGCCCTCGCCCAGGTCGCGGACGGCGGGACGGTCGTCGACTCCGAGGTCGTACGGCAGCTGCTGCGCCGCCACCGGGACCCCCTCGGTGCGCTGACCCCGCGCGAGCGGGAGGTCCTCGGCCTGGTCGCGGAGGGCCACTCGAACGCGGAGATCGCCCGGCGCCTGGTGGTGACCGAGGCCGCCGTCGGCAAGCACATCGGGAACATCCTGGCGAAGCTCGGCCTGCCGCCGGCGGAGGACACCCACCGCCGGGTGCTCGCCGTCCTCACCTACCTCCGGGCCTGACGGGCGACGGCCGGAGGGGCCGGCAAGCGGGAGGCGCGACCAGACGCAGGCGCGACCAGCGGGAGGGCGCACCAGCCGGGGCACGACAAGAAGGCCCCTCGCTCTCGCGAGGGGCCTTCTCTGTCTGTGCGCCGCCAGGGACTCGAACCCCGGACCCGCTGATTAAGAGTCAGCTGCTCTAACCAACTGAGCTAGCGGCGCCTGCTGACAGAGAAAATACTACCTGGTCCCGAGGGGTGCTTCCGACCACCCCGCGGGACGAGGAGTCCGCGTGTCCTCAGATCGCCAGCGAGAGCACCACCGGGGCGGCCCGTCGGTTGAGCGTGTCGGCCGCCGCGCGCAGCCGGTGGGCGTGCTCGATCGGCAGGGACAGTGCCAGGCAGCCCACGGCGGAGCCCGCCGTGAGCGGGACGGCGGCGCAGACCGTGCCCACCGCGTACTCCTGGAGGTCGAGGACGGGGACGGTCGCCGGCTGGCTGTCGAGCTTCGAGAAGAGGATGCGTTCGCTGGTGATCGTCCGGGAGGTCAGCCGGGCGATCTTGTGCCGGGAGAGGTGGTCCCGCCGGCCGTTCTGGTCGAGCTGCGTGAGCAGGCACTTGCCGACCGCGCTGGCGTGCGCGGCCGAGCGGAAGTCGACCCACTCGTTCACCTTGGGCGTGCGAGGGCCGTCGGCGAACTGCGTGATCTTCACTTCGCCGTCGATGTACCGGCTGATGTATACCGCGGCGCCGACGGAGTCGCGTAGCTCGGTCAGGGTCTCCTGGAGCTTGGCCTCCAGGGCCTCGCGGCGGGTCAGGCCGGAGCCGAGGAGGACGAGGGAGTCCCCGATCACGTACGCGCCGTCGGCCACCTGCTCGACGTACCCCTCGCGCCGGAGCATGAGGAGCAGTGAGGACAGGTGGGCCACGGGCAGGCCGGTCTCGCGCGCGATCTGGACGTCCGTCACTCCGCCACCGTGCCGTGACACCGTCTCGAGGACGCGCAGGGCGTATTGCACCGAGTGGAACGGCGCGGTGGGCTCGGGCTTCAGCGCCACGGTTTCCCCCTACCAGGTTGTGACCGCAAGCTTTCGTACCACGATAACCGCCAAGGGCCGTTTGCGGGGCGGCTGTTGGCGAGAATGATGCGGACGATCCGGGCCCTACGCTGGGGCGCACCCTCCTGGCATATGCCCACGTCATGAGTGGTGTGGAGAGTCTGAGGTCAGGGCGGTGCGCGACGACGCTCCCGTGCGTGCCCGGCCGGCGGCGAACGGGAGATTTTTTACGGGGAAGCGGACCCGGCCGGCGCTCTTCCGGTGGCCGAGAACCGTCTCTTCTCGCCGGAATAACCGGAGACACCCTCCTGTTGTAGCCCTGATGTACCCGGACGCGCGTCCGGCTGCGCATCCGGAGGAGCTCCGGAGAAGGATTCGCACGTGTGCTGAGGAGGGTCTCGACGGTGACCGACGCTATTCGAGGAGAGGCGCGGGGTAGCGCGCCCGTACCGCTGTCCGTACTGGACCTGGTGACCGTCGGCAGCGGGCGGACCGCGACACAGGCGCTCGCCACCAGCGTCGAGCTGAGCCGGCTCGCCGAGCGGCGCGGCTTCCACCGCCACTGGGTGGCCGAGCACCACTCCATGCCGGGAGTCGCCTCGTCCTCCCCGGCGGTGATCCTCGCCCACCTCGCCGCGCACACCCGGCGCATCCGGCTCGGTTCGGGCGGTGTCATGCTCCCCAACCACGCCCCGCTCGTCATCGCCGAGCAGTTCGGCACCCTGGAGGCGCTCGCCCCGGGCCGGATCGACCTCGGGCTCGGGCGCGCGCCCGGAACCGACGGGGCCACGGCGGCCGCCCTGCGGCGCACGGACTCGCTGAACGAGGGGGCCGACGACTTCCCCGAGCAGCTCGCGGAGCTGACCCGGTTCCTGGACGACGACTTCCCGGACGGGCACCCGTACGCCCGGATCCACGCCGTGCCCGGCCCGGTGCAGGGTCCGCGGGGGCGGCCGCCGATCTGGCTGCTCGGCTCCTCCGGCTTCAGCGCCCGCCTCGCGGGTCTGCTCGGCCTGCCCTTCGCCTTCGCCCACCACTTCTCGGCGCGGAACACGATCCCGGCGCTCGACCTCTACCGGGACTCGTTCCGGCCCTCGGCGGTCCTCGACGCCCCGTACGCGATGATCGGCGTCTCGGCGCTCGCCGCCGACGAGGCCGCGCGGGCCCGCCGCGAGGTCCTCGCCGGCGCCCTCGCGATGCTGCGGCTGCGCACGGGCCGGCCCGGCCTGGTGCCGACGCCCGAGGAGGCGGAGGCGTACGGATTCAGCCCCGCGGAGCGGGAGTTCGTCGACAGCTGGCTGGCGAACGTCGTGTACGGCACCCCGGACGAGGTCCGGGCCGGCCTCGACGACCTGCGGAAGCGGACGGGCGCCGACGAGCTGATGATCACGGCCAACGGGCACGGCGGGGACGCGCGGGTGCGGAGCTACGAGCTGATCGCCGACGCGTACGAACTGCCGGTGCTGCCGTACCCCGAGGAGGGTTCGGCCGGGTGAAACCGGATTTCCGGAGGCCGGTTGGTTCACTCTCGAACGAACCCCGGATCTGTCCTAAGTGAACCTTAAACCGCTCGTCACCGATGGTGGCGGGCGGTTCCGTTTTGTGCTGCACGCCTCTGACAAGGGCTTTCTCCGTCAAATTGGTCTAGTCCTCAATCTGGTTCAGACCATTGACGTGCCGTTCACGCGCCAGCTATCACTTCCTCAGCTCCTGTACGGCACCACCCAGTACTCCCCCCATCGGAGGCCGCACGTGCACCCCCGTAAGCCCTTGATCGCCGCGCTCCTGAGCTCGGCCCTCGCCGCCGGCGCGCTTGCCGCGACCGTCGGCCTCGGCTCCGCCCAGGCGGCCGACACGTCGACCACTGCCTCTACGGGCAACGTGCGCATCGCGTACTACGACCAGTGGAGCGTCTACGGCAACGCGTTCTACCCCAAGCACCTCGACACCCGGGGCATCGCGAGCCAGCTGGACGTCATCAACTACTCGTTCGGCAACATCCACCCCACCAACCTCACCTGTTTCGAGGCCAACAAAGCCGCGGGTGACGACAACAACCCCAACGCGGGTGACGGTGCGGGCGACTCGTACGCCGACTACCAGAAGTCCTTCAGTGCGGCCGACTCCGTCGACGGCATCGCCGACAAGTGGGACCAGCCGATCGTGGGCGTCTTCAACCAGTTCAAGGAACTGAAGGCGAAGTACCCCCACCTGAAGATCAACATCTCGCTCGGCGGCTGGACCTACTCGAAGTACTTCAGCGACGCGGCCAAGACGGACGCGAGCCGCAAGAAGCTCGTGGCCTCCTGCATCGACCAGTACATCAAGGGCAACCTGCCCGTCGAGGGCGGCTACGGCGGCGCGGGCACGGCGGCCGGCATCTTCGACGGCATCGACATCGACTGGGAGTACCCCGGCTCCTCCGGCGGCCACCTGGGCAACCACTACGCCCCCGAGGACAAGCAGAACTTCACGCTGCTCCTCGCCGAGTTCCGCAAGCAGCTCGACGAGTACGGCGCGGCCAACGGCGGCAAGAAGTACCTGCTGACCTCGGCGCTCCCGGCGGGCCAGGACAAGATCAAGTACATCGAGACCGACAAGATCGGTCAGTACCTCGACTACGCCAACATCATGACGTACGACATGCACGGCGCCTGGGACGGCGACGGGCCGACGTACCACCAGTCCCCGCTGTACCCCTCGCCGAACGACCCGACCGACGTGATCGCGCCGGGCACGGAGAAGTACAGCATCGACTCGGCCATCGACTCCTGGATCGACGGCAACCCGACCTACGGCATCACCGGCGGCTTCCCCGCCAACAAGCTGACCCTCGGCTACGAGTTCTACTACCGCGGCTGGAAGGGCGTCCCCGCCGGGACCACCAACGGCCTCGCGCAGACCGCGACCGGCGGCTCCAACGTCCGCCCGCTCAGCCAGCAGGCCGGCATCGCGCACTACAAGGAGCTCGGCGGCATCGTCGACAACGCCTCCACCACCTTCTGGGACGACCAGTCGAAGTCCTCGTACTTCTACAAGGACGGCGAGTTCTTCACCGGCCTGAACCAGAAGTCCATCCAGGCCCGCGTGGACTACGCCAAGCAGCGCGGCCTGGCCGGCGCGATGATGTACTCGCTCCTCGGCCTGGACGAGAACGCCACCCTGCTGAAGCAGATCAACACCGCGCTCGGCGGCACCACCGCCCCGCCGACCACGACGCCGCCGACCACCCCGCCGACGACGCCCCCGACCACCCCGCCCACCACGCCGCCGACCACCCCGCCCACCTCCGGCTGCGGCTCGGTCCCGGCGTACGTGGCCGGCACGATCTACAACGCGGGCAACGAGGTCTCCCACAACGGCCACAAGTGGAAGGCCAAGTGGTGGACGCAGAACGAGACCCCCGGCACCACCGGCGAGTGGGGCGTCTGGCAGGACCTCGGCGCCTGCTGAGTGCCTGACCCGACCCCCCATGACCTGACCCCATGACCACTGCCCCCGCCCGGAATGTCCCTCCGGCCGGGGGCAGTTCCATGCCCGGACCCGTCCGCACCGGACGGCTCCGGGCATCGGGCGCGCCCTTCACCCGGGGCGTCGTGCGCGGTCAGACCGCCAGGGGCTCCGAGCCGATCAGCTCGGCGATCCGGTCCGGGGCCACCGCCCGCGAGTACAGCCAGCCCTGACCCGTGTCGCAGCCGATGCGCCGCAGCCGGTCGGCCTGACACGAGGTCTCGACGCACTCGGCGGTGACGGTGAGGCCGAGCCGGTGCGCGAGGTGCACGAGCGCCTCGACGATCAACTCGTCCGCCGGGTTGGCGTGCTCCTCGTCCTGGAACCCCCGGACGAAGGAGCCGTCGAGCTTGAGCACGGAGACGGGGAGCCGACTGAGATAGGCCAGGTTCGAGTACCCGGTGCCGAAGTCGTCGATGGCGATCCGCACCCCCATGTCGCTCAGCGCCTGGAGCGCCTGGAGCGGCCGGCCGGCCGAGCCCATCACGGCGGACTCGGTCAGCTCCAACTGGAGCAGGTGCGGGGCCAGCCCGGTCTCGGCGAGGATGCCGGCGACGTCCGCGACCAGGTCGGAGTCCCAGACCTGACGGACCGCCACATTGACGCTCACGAAGATCGGGCGCTCCCGCGGATGGTCCTTCTGCCACTGCCGGGCCTGCCGGCAGGCGGTGTTCAGGACCCACCGCCCGAGCTCCACGATGGAGCCGTCCTCCTCGGCGATCCCGATGAACCGATTCGGCGCGAGGGAGCCGAACTGCGGGTGGTTCCAGCGCACCAGCGCCTCCACCCCGCGCACCGCGCCGTCGGCCAGATCCACCAGGGGCTGGTACTCCAGGGCGAACTCGCCGAGGTCCACGGCCGGCCGCAGCGTCGACGAGAGGGCCTGCCGGGTCATCCGGTGCGCGTTGCGCTCCGGGTCGAAGAGGGTCCAGCGGGCCTTGCCGTCGGCCTTGGCCCAGTACAGCGTGGTGTCCGCGGCCTGCATCAGCGCGGTCGCCGTCGTCCCGCGCGCGGAGCGCTCGACCACGCCGATCGACGCGGAGACCGAGAGCCGCTGGCCGGCCAGGTCGAACGGGTGCTGGAGCGCGCACAGCACCGAGCGCGCCAGGTCCGCCAGTTGCTCGGTGCCGGTGGAGTCCTCGACCAGGATCGCGAACTCGTCGCCGCCGAGCCGCGCCACCAGGTGGCCGCCGCTGCGGGTGTAGCCGTCGCTGTCCGCGCACTCCGTCAGCCGGGCGGCTACGGCGGCGAGGAGCCGGTCGCCGACCCGGTGGCCGAGGGTGTCGTTGACCGCCTTGAAGCCGTCGAGATCGAGGTAGCAGAGACCGATCCGCCCTGTTCTGCCATACCCGTACGACTCGTATGAACGGTCCGGCCGGTGCGAGGGGCCGACCGGCACCGCCTCCTCCGCGGCCCAAGAGGCGGCCTCCGCGGCGTCCGGCGCGGCGCTCTCCAGGGCGGCCGACAGGCGCTCGAAGAACAGCGCCCGGTTGGGCAGCCGGGTCACCGGGTCGTGCATCTGGAGGTGGCGCAGCCGCGCCTGGAGCTCGCGCCGGTCGCTGATGTCGGCGACCGACAGCAGGACGCGCGGGCTGTCGGGCACGGGGGCGACGGTGATCTCCGCCCACAGGGAGCGCCCGTCGGGGTGCTTGAGGCGCCGGGTGCAGCGGAAGCGGGAGCGGCGGCCGCGCAGCACCTCGCGGTACGCGTGCCAGGTGCGGCCGTCGGAGGCGAGGTCGACGAGGTCGGCGGCGGGCTGCTCCCGGAGCGCGCCGGCGTCGGTGCCGAGCAGCGCGCCGAAGGAGTCGTTGGCGGTGACGACGGTGCCGTCCTGGTCGACGACGGCCATCGCGAGCCGGGAGACCCGGAAGGCGGCGTGGTAGTCGCGGAGTTCGGATGCGGAGCGCTCGCCGGCCCGGCCCGCGGGGCTCGGTTGCTCGGTGTGACGCTCCGTGAGTGCGCGCTTCTCCGGCGGTTGTGGGGGCACCGGTCCTTCGGGGGTTCCGCTCACCGCTCGCTCCCGTAGTGCAGTCGGGCCGGTCACATGTGGTCGGGACGGTCGGCCAAGGAAGAGTGAGCCGATCATAGAGCCCGTGCGGGGGAGCGTTCCAGCTCCGGGACGCGTGAGGGGGGCGCGCACCCGTGTGGTGATGGCCACCCCCGTGCGCCGCCCGATCGTTTCTGCCCGGGTCTGACACGGGTCGACGACGACCTGACCGAATGTGACTTTCCGTGAGCTGAAGTGCGCCCGTGTCGCGTCGACCCCATGGCGCGCCCTCACCCGACCGGGGCAGTGGAAACGTGCGAAACCTCGCAAACCATCACAAGGTGGGTGGGGTGTCCCGCATTCGCGATCCGGAGGTCCACGTGAGGGGTCAGCAGCCACCCGGGGGAGTGGAACGCTCGCGGCTGCGCGCGGGCGCGGCGGCCTTCACCTCGCTCGCCGCCCTGGCCGCCACCGGCCTCGTCGCGGGCCCCGCCGTCGGCGCGCCGACGGCGAGTCCCTGCGCCCTGCCCCGCACCGCCGCCCACCACTCGCTCGGCCTCGACACCTGGAACGGCTCCTATCCGCGCCCCACCCGCACCCTCGACGCGGTCATGATCTTCCTGTCGTTCCCGGACTCCGACCCGCTCACCGAACCGGCCGAACTCGCCGCCGACCACTTCCCCGCCACCAGCGAGTTCTTCGACCGCGCCTCCTACGGGCGCTTCACCCTCCGCCCGCATGCCCAGCGCACCTGGACCCCGATGCCGAAGGCGTCGGGCGCGTACGACATACGGCGGGACTGGGACGCGGGGAAGCGCGCCGTGTACCTCCGCGACGCCATCACCGCCGCCGACGCGGACGTCGACTTCTCCGCGTACGACATCGTCTACCTGGTCGCCGACCCGGACGCGCCCGGCGTGGACTCGGACGCCACCAAGGTCGTCAACCTCGAACGGCCCCTGGAGGCCGACGGCACCGAGATCAAGCGGGTCGTCACGGTCTTCGAGCGCCACCCGCCCGACCGCAACGTCCTCGCCCACGAGACCGGCCACGTCTTCGACCTGCCCGACCTCTACCACCGGCCGGTGGACGGCAAGGGCGACTGGGACACCCATGTGGGGGACTGGGACGTCATGGGCAGCCAGTTCGGGCTCGCCCCCGACATGTTCGGCTGGCACAAGTGGAAGCTCGGCTGGCTCTCCCGGGCCCAGGTGACCTGCGTCCAGGGCGCCGGCACCCGGGTGGTCAGCCTGGAGCCGAGCGACGCCCCGCCCCCGGCCGGCGGCACCCTCGGCACCCGCCTCGCCGTCGTCCGCACCGGCCCCGACAGCGTCCTCGCCGTCGAGGCCCGCAGCGCCCAGGGCAACGACGCCGAGACGTGCACCGAGGGCGTGCTCGTCTACCGGGTACGGGCCGGCGCGGCCTCCGGCGACGGTCCCGTCGAGGTCGTCGACGCGCACCCGCGCACCGATGCCTGCTGGGACCGCTCGGTCTACCCGCCGCTCGCGGACGCCCCGCTGGAGGAGGGCGAGACCCTCACCGTGCCCGGGACCGGCGTCCGCGTCGAGGTCACGGACCGGACCTCGACGGGCGGCTGGACGGTACGCATCACCCCGCCGGCCGTCGACTGAGCCCCCGCGGGCACACGGACCGGAACACGAAGAAGCCCCCCGCTTCCGCGAGGGGCTTCTTCCGTCTGTGCGCCGCCAGGGACTCGAACCCCGGACCCGCTGATTAAGAGTCAGCTGCTCTAACCAACTGAGCTAGCGGCGCCTGCTGACGTCGTAGACATTAGCATCCGGATCGGCGGGAGGAAAAATCGATACCCGCACGTCGGCGGCGGAAACCGCCCGGACCGCCCGCACACAGGCCCACAGCACGACCTCGGGGCCCGGCAGCCACGGGTGCCGGGTGTCGGGGGCGACCAGCCAGCGGGGTCCGGCGGCGTCGGCGGAGGGCGCGAGCGGCGGCACGGTCACCGCGTCCCCGACGCCGTGGCAGAGCGGCCGGGGGACCTCCTCCCCCCACTCCTCCCAGTCGAGCAGGGCCGGCAGCCGCTGGGCGGTGCCCGGCGCGGCGAACAGCATCATCCGGCCCCGGTGCATCGCGACCGGCCCCGAGCCGGGGCCCTCCTCCCACAGCCGGTCCAGCATCCGGCGCCCGAAGACCGGGTCCACGTTGACGACGTCGAAGACCGTTCCGCAGGGCAGCACCGCGGGCGAGGCCGGCCGGGCCTCCCAGCGGGTGAGCGCGGTCCCGTGCCCGCCCGCGGCCGAGGCGAGCCAGCCGGCCCCGTCGGCGGTCACCCGGGCCGTCTGGTGCCGTCCCTCGTCACCCTCCCGGAGGAACCGGAAGATGTCGTGCGGGGTCTCGTCGCGCAGCCAGGTCGTCATGCGTCCAGGTCTACCCGCCGTAACCGACCGGTTTCCGAGGGTTCACGGAATCCCGGACAGGAGGGTGCGGCGGGGAGTATCGTGCGCTCCGCATATGCCAGGGGGCGCGTGCAGGCGCACACGCGCCGACCGCCCGCACCGGGGCGCGGGGGCGCGCGGGGTTCAGGCCTGCTCCTCCGGCGGCCGGCCGTTCGCCCGGATCAGATCGCGGCCGAACTCGATCATCTTCACCGCGTAGTCCTCGGTCCACTCGGCCCGCTCGGCGACGGCCGCGGCCGTCAGCCGGTCGAACCGGCGCGGGTCCGCGAGCTGGGCGGCGGCGATGGCCTGGAACTCGGTCGCCCGGTCCGTGGCCGCCCGGAACGCGAGCGTCAGCTCGGTCGCACGGGCGAGGAGCTCCCGCGGATCCTCCATCGACTCCAGGTCGAAGAAATGCTCCGGATCGGCGGTCGCCTCGGCAGGCTCGAAGACCAGCGGGGCCGGCCGAAGCCGCCGCTGTCCGCTCCGCTCAGCGGGTTCCGCCATCGTCCCTCTCCTCCTCGCACAGGCACGGCCCGGAATCCCGGGCCGCTTTCCATTGTCCCGCGTGCCGCAAGGGCGCGAACCTCGTCCCCCGCGCCCCCGCTCCCCTCCCGCGCCCCGGTGTGGACGTGCGGGGGGGGCGTCCCACCGGTGGGGCGGGGTCACGGCGTCCAGGTCACCCGGTGTTCCGCCAGGTGGGAGAGGACCGCGTGGTTCGCCTCCCAGCCGTCGGGGAACGACACCGCCGCCCCCAGCTGGACCGGCTCCGTCGACGGGTGCTCGTCGAGGAGCTCCGCCACGCCCGCCCGGCAGACCACCACACAGGCGTGCCGGTGCCGGGAGGCGAGGACGCACAGCCGACCCGTCTCCAGATGGAAGGCGGTCGCGTCCGGACGGCCGGACAGCGGATGGAGGACGACCGTCACGTCGTACTCGCGCCCCTGGAGCCGGTTCGCGGTGTCCACCGTCACCCCGGTGACGCCGAGCTCCGCGAGCGCGGCCCGGACCGCCGCCGCCTGGTCGCGGTGGGCGGTGCCGACCGCGACCCGGTCCGGCGTCAGCGGAACCGGCTGCTCAGACTGCTCCGAGACCGCGGCCCCGCCCCGGTCGAGCAGCCGGCGCACGACGAGCGCGACCGCGCCGACCGCCTCGGGATCGGTCCGCGGGGTGTGCCTGGCCGGCAGTTCGAGCAGGCCCCAGCCCGACTCCGCCGCCTCGTCGAGGACCCGGTCGGGACCCGAGCCGTCCGACGGCACCGAGAACGAGAGCGAGCGGTCCCCCGGCCCGGTGCCGCTGCGGAACGGCGTGAACGGGTAGAAGGCGTCCGAGACCAGCGGCGCCGCCGAGGCCGGCAGCCGCCACGACACGGGCAGCCGGTGCTGCGGCAGCTCCGGATTGTGCGCCAGAAGCGTGGAGACCGCGCTTGCCGACGGGTCGTACGAAAGCCCGGCCCACTGCTCCGCGCCCACCACCGAGAACGGGTCGAGCTGCCCCGGGTCGCCGACGAACAGCGCGCGCTCGAACAGTCCCGCCACCGCCAGCAGCGCGTCCGAGCGCATCTGGTACGCCTCGTCGACGATCGCGTGCGCCCACGGCTCGACGTTCTTCACGTGCGCCCACTTGGCGGAGGTGGAGAGGACCACCGGCACCCCGGCCAGCTCACTCGCCTTCGCCGCCTTCCGTACGTTGTCCAGGGCGTCGAGCGCCTTGTCGTACGGGTCGCTGTCGCTCGAGTGCAGCCGACCCACCTCGAGGTCGGGCTCCTTCGCCGCGAGCCGCAGCACCAGGTCGTCCACCTGCGCGTTCGTCTGCGCCACCACCATCAGGGGACGGCCCGCGGCGGCCAGTTCGAGGGCCGCGCGCACCACCAGGGTCGACTTCCCCGCGCCCGGCGGGGAGTCGACGACCACACCCCGCGACGAGCCGTGCAGGGTGTCCGCGAGGATGTCGGCCGTCGCCCGGCCGGCCTCCGCGGAGGGATCGAACACGGTCACGCTCACAGCACGTCCTCAGGGGTCACGGCGTCGGGCAGCTCCACGGCGTCCGTCCGGGGCGGACCGCCGTGCGTCCAGGGCGTCTCCTCCGGATCGGGCAGCTTCGGACCGACCCGCTGCTCGTGCTCGAACAGCGTCCAGACGATCCGCTCGCCCTTCTCCGGCACCGAACCCTCCGCCGGCTCCCTCGACCGGCCCATCCGGTCCAGGACCCGCAGCAGCAGAGAGCCGTCCTCCTCGTACCCCACGAACTCCGCCGCCTGCGGCTTCCCGCCGAGCGAGCGGAACACCCTCGTCTTCTCGCCCAGGTGCGGCCGGTCGTCCGTGCGCACCGTGACGAGCGGGCGCGGCGCGGGCCGCTTCGACTCCGTCCAGGCCATCGTCACCTCGACCACCTCGCCGGTGAACGCCTCGCCCGCGAGCCGCCGTCCGGCCAGCACCAGCGGGTCGTCCAGCGCCTCCTGCGCCTCCAGCTGCCCCTGCGCCTGCTCGCGGGCGGCCAGCTTCGAGGCCGCCGTCACGGCGTCGTCCCGGCGCGGCTGCGGCGGCTCGCCCGCGGCGACGCGGTCGCGATGGGCGGTGAACGACCAGCGGTCCCGGGTCCAGCGGTCCTCGACCCTGGCCCCCTCCGGCAGCTCCCGCAGCAGCCCGATCGCCCGCCACACCGCGTCCCAGGTCGGCTTCAGCTGCGAGACGACCAGCCGGCGCAGCTCCCGCTCGGCCGCGTGCAGCTCCACCAGACCCGCGTCGGCCGCCTCGCCGTCCTCGGCCGCGCCCACCGCCTGCCGGGCCCGGTCGTACCGCTCGATCGCGGGCGCCAAGAGCCGGTTGTCGAACGCCGGGTCGGTGGCGGGACCGGCCGGCGGGCACAGCAGCTGACCCTGGGAGTCCCGGCCCACCTCGGCCCGCAGCGCCGCCTCGGCGCCCGGCTCGCCGTCGTACGGATCGATCCAGGCGAGCAGCGCGCCCAGGTGCTGGTCCTCCAGGGACGACTGGCCGGTCGCCCAGTGCCGGTTGAGCAGGTCGGTCGCCGAGAGCAGCAGCGAGGAGCCGGGCACCCGGGCCCGCTCGCCGAAGTGCGTCAGCCAGCGCCCGAGCAGCGGCACCCGCGGCGGCGCGGGGAACGGCGTCTCCGGGTCCTGCTCGGCCGTCCGCCGGAACCGCGTCGACCGGCCGAGCAGGCGTACGTACTCCACACCCGCCCGGCTCGGCACGATCAGCTGCGGCGCGTCCGCGCACAGCTCGACCTCCACCTTCACCTTCTTGCCGGTCTCCCCGTCCACCTCGTTCCGCTCCACCGCCTCGACGGCGCCCGTGAACGAGTCGACGTACGGCAGGACCTCCTCCGCCAGGTCGGCGAGGAACGCGAACCGCAGGTCCCGGTCCCGCGGCTGGGCCACCACCAGGAGCCGCGGCTCCTCGGGATCGGTGCCGACGAGCGCCCCCAGCGGCGCACCCGCCTCACCGGCCGTCGTCAGCGGCACGAGGACGAGCGGCCGCTCCGAAAGCCGCCGGTGCCGTACGGTCGCCAGCGGCTGCGCCCGGCCCGACTCGACGGCCTCCATCCGGGCCAGCATGGAGATCAGCGACATACCGGGTCCCCCGCTCCGGTCAGGGACTCCCCGCCGGTGGCCCCGGCCGCCGACAGCGCCTCCTCGCGCAGCGCCCGCGCCCGGCGCAGCGCCGCCACCGCCGGGTCACCCGGGTCGCCCTGCTCGCCGCGCGCCGCCGCGAGGACCGCGCCGACCGTCGTCAGGCCGCCGAGCTCGGCCCGCACCGAACGGCCCAGGGTCTCCACGGCGTCGGCCTCCCGGGCCCGGGACCGGCAGTGGAAGGCCAGTTCGCAGGCGGCCAGGCACTCCGGCGCGTACTGGTGGGGCACGCACTCCACGGACCGCGCGAGCTCCTCCGGCGAGCGCTCCACCACGTCGAAGCTGACGCCCTCGGGGAGGGCGCCCGCGATCTCGTCGATCCGGGTCAGCCGGTCCAGCTGGCGCCGGGTGACCGACCGCTGCTTGCGCACGTCGACGACCGAAGCCGTCGGCACGTTCGAGAAGTCCTTGGGGCAGACGAGGACCACCGAGTGCGCGACCCGCGCGCCCTCGGTGCGCGCCGCCACCCGTTCGAGCGCGAGCACGTACACCGCGGCCTGCCGGGCCGCCGCGCCCACCTTCGCCGCGTCGGCCGAACCGTCGATCATCGGGAACGACTTGATCTCCACCACCGTCCACCCGCCGTCGGGGCGGACCACCACGGCGTCCGGCTCCAGGTACACCGGCGAGCCCGCCACCTCCAGGGCGAGCAGCGGATGGTCGAGCAGCGTCCACCCGCCGGAACCGGTCGCCTCCCGCAGCGCGAGCGCCGTGCGGGCCGTCCGGCCCTCGGGTCCCGCCGCCGCCAGATCGGGCACGGCGACCTCGTCCGGCTCGTCGGCGCCGATCAGGCGCAGCAGCTCGCGGCCGCCGTCCGCCTTCACCTTCGCCTCGAAGGAGTTGCCGCGCACGATCGCGAACTGCGACTGCCCGAAGGGGGCCGGCGAACCGAGCTTCGCGGCCAGGGCGGACTTGTCGACCCCGGCGCCGTCGAGCAGGGCCCGCCGCCGGCAGCCGGGGTTGGCGGCCAGCGCCGCGAGGGCCCGCGCGTCCAGCGGACGCGGCACGACGGTCGGTCCGCGCAGCTCAGCGAGCAGCGCGCGTGTCGTCTGCGGCGGTAGGGACGGACCGCTGTCCGGGGATGCGCTCACCCGGGGAAGTCTCCCATCCGCCACTGACAACCGGGGGAGCTTCCGGTTCCCCGCGCCGCCGCGCGGCGGCCCGCAGCAGGTACGGGGCGAGGAGCAGCCCGGCGCCCATGACGGCCACGCCGGCGACCGCGTCGAGCAGGTAGTGGTTGGCGGTCCCCATCACGACGAGTGCGGTGACCAGCGGATACGCGACGCCGAGGGCCTTCGTCAGCGGCGTCCGCCCGTACCGCCACAGCATCACCCCGCACCACAGCGCCCATCCCACGTGCAGGCTGGGCATCGCCGCGTACTGGTTCGTCATCCCGCCGAGTCCGCGCGGCGCGCTGGCCTCGCCGCCCCACCAGCCGTACGCGCTGAAGTGCGCCATCGTGTCGGTGAAGCCGTACGCCGGGTCGAGCAGCCGGGGCGGGCAGGTCGGCAGCAGGGTGAAGCCGACCAGGCCGAGCAGGGTGGAGGCCATCAGCCAGGTGCGGGCGGCCCGGTAGTGCGCGGGGCGGCGCCGGAACAGCCACACGAGGATCACCGGGGTCACCAGGTAGTGCAGGGAGGCGTACGCGAAGTCCGCCGGGACCCCCAGCGCCGGGACGTCCGTGAACAGCCGGTTCAGCGGGTGCTCGGCGTCGATCCCGAGCGCTTCCTCCCCCCGCAGGATCGCGAGCCCGTGCGCCACGGCCGTCGCCTCGTCGCCGCGCACGAGGAGCCGCCCGCCCGTGTACGCCGCGTACACGACGGCGATCAGCGACAGCTCGGCCCACCACCGTGGCTTGCGCATGGCTTCAGTCCCCCCAGCAGGTGTCCGCCCCGGGGGAGGGACGCCGGACGCCGCCGGGGGGTTGCCCGGACGTCACCGGGAATTCGGTTGGGCGATGATGGGGGAGGCACGTCCCCGCACCGTGAACCCCTGGAGCGTCCTTCCCATGGCACCGCGCATCCTGCTCGCCCGGCACGGCCAGACCGAGTGGTCACTTCTCGGCCGGCACACCGGCAGGACCGACATCCCGCTGCTCGACGAGGGGCGGCGCGGCGCGAAGCTGCTCGGCGAGCGTCTGCACCGCGGGCCCTGGCAGGGGCTGCCCGGCGTGGAGATCCGCACCAGCCCGCTGGTGCGGGCCGCCGAGACCTGCGAGCTGGCCGGCTTCGGCGAGCGGGCCGAGCCGTGGGACGCGCTCATGGAGTGGGACTACGGGGCGTACGAGGGGATGACCCCGCCCGAGATCCAGGCCGTCCAGCCGGGCTGGTTCATCTGGCGCGACGGCGTGCCCGACGGCGAGACCCTCGCGCAGCTCTCGGACCGCGCCGACGAGATCGTGAACTGGGCCCGGTCGGCCGACCGGGACGTCCTGGTCTTCGCGCACGGCCACATCCTGCGCTCGATCGGTGCCCGCTGGCTCGGCGAGGACGTGTCGTTCGCGTCCCGCATCCGCCTCGACCCGACGAGCCTCTCGGTCCTCGGCTGGGCGTACGGCGACCCCGCGATCGAGCGCTGGAACGACACCGGCCACCTGGAGTAGCCGAAGCCGGCCGGGCCGGCGGCCCGGGGCGGCCGTACGCCCGTACCGGACGCCGGTACGGGGGCGCCGGCCCGGGCCGCCGGCACCGGGGCTCAGCGCGACCCGAGGATCCGGTCGGTCTCGGCGAGCAGGCCGCGGACGCGGGCCGAGGCGATGCCGTCGAGGGAGTCCGCCACCCGCCTCGCCTCCACGGCGGCCTCGTCCGGACGCCCGGCGTGCGCCAGGTCGTTGGCGAGGTGGGCCCGGTAGAGCGCGAGGTTCCGGGCGAAGTGCGGGTTCTGCAGGACCGTGGCCCGGTGGGCGTGGCGGGCCGCCCGGCCCCACTCGCCCAGCGCCGACCAGCACTGCGCCTCCAGGGCCTCCCGCTCCGGCTCGCCGAAGAAGGACATCCACTCGGGGTCGCCGTCCGCCGGGCCCCGGTCGAAGTGGCCGTGGGCGCGGCCGAGGGCCTGCTCGCAGGCCGTACGGTCGCCGAGCCCCGCCCACGCGCCCGCCTCCCGCAGCGACAGCAGCGACAGCAGCCGCGCCGAGTCGAGCGGCTGAGCCGCCCGGAGCCCGGCCTGCGCCGCCCGTACCGCCTCGCGGTAGCGGCCGGTGTCCCGGGCCAGGAACGACGTGTTGCAGAAGGCGTGCGCCTCCAGGGCCGCGTTCCCCGCCACGCGCGCGGTGGCCAGCGCCTCGGCGTAGTGCGAGCGCGCGTCCTCGTGCCGGCCCGAGTCGTGGGCCAGCCAGCCGACCGAGAGGGACAGCTCTCCCGCGCCCGCGTGCAGCCGGTCCTCGGTGGAGCGGCGGGTCATGGTGCCGGTGTCGAGCAGCGCGTACGCGGTGCGCAGCGGCTGGGCGGCGACCCTGTAGAGCCCGTCGGCGCCGTGCCGGTCGTCGAGCAGACGGATCTGCCGTACGGCGTCCTCCACGGCCCGCACCTCGGTCTCGCCGATCCGGTGGGTGCCGCGGGGGGCGGGGATCGCGACGGCGGGGCCGCCGAGTCCCAGCGAGGCGGTCGCCAGGGTGGCGGAGCCGCTCGTCATGAATGCGCGACGCAGCACGTCGCTCTCCTCATCGTTCCGGGTGGTGATGGTGGCGGGAGGCGCTGCGCCGGCCGGGACGGCCTGCCGCCGGCCGCGCACCGTCTCCCGCGCGGAGAACCCCAGGTCGGTCAGGCCGAGTCCGGGGAACATGTGCAGGAAGACCCGCTCGTACGCGTAGTTGGGGCAGCGGATCTCGCCCGCCTCCACGCGCCCGATGTAGCGGGCGTCGCACGCGACCTGTTCGCCGATCTCCCGCGCCGCCCTGCGGACCAGCGCCGCGAACTCCGCCGGCGAGTGCTGTCCGCGAAGCCGGCGGAAGGCGAGATTGGGAACTGCCCGTGACGTCGCCATGGCGAGCCCTCTCCTGGTGCTGCCGGGTGTCCGGCGGGCAAGAACGTACCTGCTGTGACCGGATGCGTACGCTGAGTTTGGCTACAAATCGGATATCTCGCCTGCGATCTGCCATGAACTGCCATCCTTTGCGGCGGCATGGCGCCGTAGCCGTTGACGCGGACGGGCGTTGAACCGTAAAGGAGAGACGGCACGTGTCTCCTCAGGAGCGAGGAGGGATCCCATGTCGGAGATCGGTTCGCAGTCGGCCACGCGGCACGCATCCGCCCCGGACGGTGACGCCTCCCAGTCCGCCGCCGAACCCTGGGACCTGGTCACCGTGCCGGTCCGGCAGGGCCTGGAGGCCGTCGACATCCTGCGGCGCGGCGGCGCCCCCGCCGTCGGCCCCGTGGTGCACGACGGGACCTGCGACACCCTCGGCTTCCTGGTCCCGCCCGGCACCGCCGCCGCCTGGGACATGCCGGGCAGCGCCTGTACGCGGACCTCGGGACGCGGCCTGCGCCTCCCCGAGCTGCCGGAGCTGCCCGAGCCCGCCGGCGACACGCCCCGGCCGGCCGGCTGGCTGCTGCCCCCGGGCGACACCGACCCGGTCACCGACCCGGTCGTCCTGCGCGAGGCGCTCGGCGAGGCGGCCCGGCTGATCGAGGCGGCCGACGGCTGCCGCTGACCGGCACGCCCTCCCGGCCCCCGGACCCATCCCGGGCGGGCCCGTCCCGAGTGCACCGATAATGGGGCGGTGGCCAGGAACAAGCAGCGTGACCGGTCGGCGGCGGCCGTCCCCGTCGTCGAGACCGTCGACGGCGGTCTCGCCGAACTCATACCCGACCGGGAGCGCCCGCGCGGCTGGACGCTGCTCATCGACGGCGCCCCGCAGTCGCACGTCGACCTGGACGATCCGGCCCACCTCGCCTTCGAGTACCAGCGGCGCCTCGGGCACATCGCCGACCTCGCCGCCCCGCCGAACCGGCCGCTCCAGGTCGTGCACCTCGGCGGCGGCGCCTTCACCCTCGCCCGGTACGTCGCCGCGACCCGGCCCCGCTCCACGCAGCAGATCGTGGAGCTCGACGGGGCCCTGGTCCAGCTCGTGCGCCGGGAGCTGCCGCTCGACGCGGGAGCCCGTGTCCGCGTCCGTTCGACCGACGCCAGGGACGGCCTCGCGAAGGTCCAGGACGGCTGGGCCGACCTCGTCATCGCCGACGTGTTCAGCGGGGCCCGCACCCCGGCCCATCTGACCAGCACGGAGTTCCTCGCCGAGGTGCGGCGGGTGCTGCGGCCCGGCGGCTTCTACGCGGCGAACCTGGCGGACGGCCCGCCGCTGACCCATCTGCGCGGCCAGATCGCCACGGCCGCCGTCGTCTTCCCCGAGCTGGCGCTGACCGCCGACCCGACGGTCCTGCGCGGCCGCCGCTTCGGGAACGCGGTGCTGCTCGCCTCGGACACGGAGCTCCCGGTGGCCGAGCTGACCCGCCGGGTCGCCACCGACCCGCACCCGGGCCGGGTGGAGCACGGACGGGCGCTCGCCGACTTCGCCGGGGGAGCGGTGCCGGTCACCGACGCGAGCGCCAAGCCCTCGCCCGTACCGCCGGCGTCCGTCTTCCGCTGAGCCGACGGGGCCTCAGGTGGCCCGGTCCTCGATCTCGACGCGGGGCGCGCTGTCGTGCCAGAGGCAGAAGACCGACAGTTCGCGGCCGTCCTTGGTGAAGGTGACCCGGATCCACGTCGGCTGCTTCCACACCTGCATCTGCCAGCCGGAGGCGGGCGTCGCCGAGACCAGCTCGGCCGAGGTCTCGCCGAGGTCGAAGGTGACCCGGCCGCCGTCGACCGGATAGCTCTGCACGCCGGACCCGGAGCCGGGGCCGGTGCCCGGGGCGGACGTGGTGGGAGGCGCCGCCGAGCTGGGCCGGGGGTCGCGGGACGGCCGCGACGACGGGGTGGCGGCGGTCGTGCGGCTCGCGCTCGGGGTGGGCGCGGGGGCGGCCGGGGAGGACGGCTCGGCCGCATCGGGGCCGCGGTTCGACGAGGCCAGCGGGTCGCTGCCGGAGGCGGCCGTTCCGACGCTGGAGCCGGCCGGCAGGGGCAGGGCGCGCGGGGGGTCGTAGACGGTGCCGGACAGCACGGTGTGCACTCCCCACCAGGACAGGGTGACCGCCGCGCCGGTGGCGAGCGACCAGGCCAGGGCGTGAACGAGTCCTCTTCGCACCGGGACATAGTGCACCACTCGGCCAGGGGCCGTACCGGAGGGTGGAGATTGCTCTCGGGTTCCCCCGAATGGCGTACGGTGCGGCCCATGGCAAGTGTGCTCGTGGTCGAGGACGACCAGTTCGTGCGCTCCGCCCTCATTCGGCAGCTGACCGAGGCCTCCCACACGGTACGGAGCGTCGGCACGGCTCTGGAGGCGCTGCGCGAGGTCGCCCATTTCCGCTTCGACGTCGTGATCCTGGACCTCGGTCTGCCCGATCTCGACGGGTCCGAGGCGCTCAAGATGCTGCGCGGGATCACCGACGTGCCGGTGATCATCGCGACGGCCCGGGACGACGAGGCGGAGATCGTACGGCTCCTCCACGCCGGCGCGGACGACTACCTGGTGAAGCCCTTCTCGGTCGACCACCTGTCCGCCCGGATGGCGGCCGTCCTGCGCCGGGCGCGATCCTCGGCGGGGGACCTGCCGCCGTCGCGGGCGATCCGGGTCGGCGGGCTCACCGTCGATCCGCTGCGCCGTCAGGCGGAGCTGGACGGCGCGCCGTTGGACCTGACCCGGCGCGAGTTCGACCTGCTGGCCTTCCTCGCGGGGCGGCCCGGTGTGGTCGTGCCGCGCAAGGAGCTGCTCGCCGAGGTGTGGCAGCAGTCGTACGGGGACGACCAGACCATCGACGTGCATTTGTCGTGGCTACGGCGGAAATTGGGTGAAACGGCCGCCCGGCCCCGCTATCTGCACACCCTGCGCGGGGTGGGCGTGAAGCTGGAGCCGCCCCGGGAGCCGCAGCCGTGAGATGGGCGCTCGTCAAGGTGTCCTTGGCCGTCACCGTGATGGTCGTCGTGGCCTTCGCCGTACCCCTCGGGCTGGTCGTGAAGGAGATGGCCCGCGACCGGGCGTTCTCCAACGCCGAGCGGCGGGCCGCCGGGCTCGCCCCCGTCCTCGCGATCACCACCGACCGCGACGAGCTGGACAAGGCCGTCGCGACCACCGAGGACGGGCCGGCCGGACGGCTCGCCATCCACGTGCCCGCCGCCGAACCCGGCGGGGCACCCGTGGAGATCGGCACCCGGCGGGCCGGCGCGGAGGAGCTCGACGCGACCCGCCGCCTCGGCCGGGCATCCATCGCCGAGGTGCCGGGCGGCTACGCGCTGCTCCAGCCCACCGCGCTCAGCAGCGGCCAGGTCGCCGTCGTCGAACTCTTCGTCCCCGAGGGCGAGGTCACCAACGGGGTCGCCACCGCCTGGCTGGTCCTGGCCGGTGTCGGCGTCGCCCTGATCGTGGGCTCCGTCGCCGTCGCCGACCGCCTCGGCGTCCGCATGGTCCAGCCCGCCCAGCGGCTCGCGGGCGCCGCCCACGACCTGGGCGAGGGCCGGCTCGGCGCCCGGGTCCCCGAGGAAGGGCCGCCGGAACTCAAGTCGGCGGCCGTCGCCTTCAACTCGATGGCCGACCAGGTCGTCCAGCTCCTCGCCAACGAACGCGAACTGGCCGCCGACCTCTCCCACCGGCTCCGCACCCCGCTGACCGTGCTCCGGCTCAACACGGCCTCGCTCGGCTCGGGTCCGGCCGCCGAGCAGACCCGCGCCGCCGTCGAGCAGCTGGAGCGGGAGGTCGACATCATCATCCGCACCGCCCGGGAGGCGAAGCCGCAGACCCAGGCGACCGGGCCCGGCGCCGGCTGCGACGCCGCCGAAGTGGTCCGCGAGCGGATGGACTTCTGGTCTGCGCTGGCCGAGGACGAGGGCCGCCGAGTACGGGTCGCGGGCGTCGAGCGGCCCGTCCGCATCCCGGTCGCCCGCCCCGAACTCGTCGCCGCGCTCGACGCCCTGCTCGGCAACGTCTTCCGCCACACCCCCGAGGCCACCGCCTTCTCCATCGACGTCCACAACGGCGAAGACGCCGTCATCGTCCTGGTCTCCGACGCCGGCCCCGGCATCGCCGATCCGGCCGCCGCCCTGGCCCGCGGCAACAGCGGTGCCCGGGCCGGCTCCACGGGCCTCGGCCTCGACATCGTGCGGCGGATGGCCGAGGCCACCGGCGGCGACGTCCGCATCGGGCACTCGGTGCTCGGCGGCACCGAGGTCCGCGTCTGGATCGGGCTCGACGGCCGCCGCGGCGCCGAGGCCGGCCGGCGCGGCCACCGCCCGGCCCGGCGCCGGCGCGGCGGCACGGGGACCCGGAGGGCCGTCGACGGCTGACCGGGACGGGGTTCCCGGCGCCGAACCTTTCCTGGTTCCGATGCCTTCCTTAAGCGGACCGTAAGAATCCCAACCGACGCCCCCGGAAGCCCTTTTGTCCGCTTTCCAGTCGCTAGCGTGCTGCCGCACCCCACCACCACCCCCGGCACGCAGAGGCAGGCACGCGATGGCTACGAGTTCGCACCGGCGCAGGGCGACCACCAGGACCAAGGTCGTCGGCGCGGTCGTCGCCGCGGCGGTCGTCGGCGGCGCGGTCCTCGCCCTCACCGGCACCGCCCAGGCCGCGGCCGTCGGCGCCGCCTACACCAGGACCAGCTCCTGGACCGGCGGCTACACCGGCCAGTACGTCATCACCAACGAGACGTCCGCCGTCCGGTCCGGCTGGACCCTGGAGTTCGACCTCCCGGCCGGCACGACCATCGGATCGCTCTGGAACGGCGAGCACACCGTCTCCGGCCGCCACGTCACCGTGACGCCCGCGAGCTGGAACCGGCAGCTGGCGCCCGGCCAGTCCGTCACCGTCGGCTTCGTCACGGCGGCCGCGGGCGAGGCCGGCGACCCGGCGAACTGCCTCATCGACAAGGCCGCCTGCTCGGCCGGCGGCCCGGCCCCCACCCCCAGCGGCCGCCCCACCGAGCAGCCCACCGCGACCGCCTCCCCCTCGGCGACCGCCACCGTGCGACCCACGCAGACCGCCACCGCCACCGCGAGCCCGAAGCCCACCGCGACCGCCACCTCGACCCCCACCCCCACGCCCACCGCGACCTCGACGGCGGCTCCCGCCGGGGCCGCGAAGTACGCCCCGTACGTCGACACCTCGCTCTACCCGGCGTACGACCTGCTCGCGACCGCCGACGCCACCGGCGTGAAGGAGTTCAACCTCGCCTTCATCACCTCCGGCGGCGCCTGCGCCCCGCTGTGGGGCGGCGTCACCGACCTGGCGAACGACAAGGTCGCGGCCCAGATCGGCGCCCTGCGCGGCAAGGGCGGTGACGTCCGCGTCTCCTTCGGCGGCGCCGCCGGCCACGAGCTGGCCCTGAACTGCTCGACCTCCTCGGCGCTCGCCGCCGCGTACGGCAAGGTCGTCGACCAGTACGAGCTCACCAAGGTCGACTTCGACATCGAGGGCGCGGCCCTGCCGGACACCGCCGCCAACACCCGCCGCTCCCAGGCGATCGCCCAGCTCCAGAAGGCGCACCCCGGCCTGAACGTCTCCTTCACGCTGCCGGTCATGCCCGAGGGCCTGACCCAGCCGGGCGTGGACCTGCTCGCCGACGCGAAGCGCAACGGCGTCCGCGTCGACGCCGTCAACATCATGGCGATGGACTACGGGCCGGCGTACGGCGCCGACATGGGCACGTACGCCATCCAGGCCGCGACCGCGACCCAGGCCCAGGTCAAGGGCGTCCTCGGGCTCTCCGACGCGGCCGCCTGGAAGGCCGTCGCCGTCACCCCGATGATCGGCGTCAACGACGTCGCCAGCGAGGTCTTCAAGGTCGACGACGCCACCCAGCTGGTCGACTTCGCGAAGTCGAAGGGCATCGGCTGGCTCTCGATGTGGTCCTCGACCCGGGACAAGCAGTGCGCGGCCGGCGCCGTGAACTACGCCGACGCCACCTGCTCCTCGATCCTCCAGCAGCCCCTGGCCTTCACGAAGGCCTTCGCCGCCTACAAGTAAGCACCCCCGCAGGCTCCCCTCAGTCACCTCAGTCACCTCAGTCACCTCACGCCCCACACCCCCACACCCCCCAGGCCCCCCACACCGCGCGCCCCGGTCGGAGTCACCCCACCCCCGACCGGGGCGCGCACCCCTTCGCACCCGTTCTCGTCCTCCGCTAGGAGGCGCGTGAGGTCTTCCACTCCTCGGCGTAGTCGTCGAAGATCGCCCGCAGGTGGTGGCCGATCTTCAGGTAGTCGAGGTCGTCCAGGTTGGCGAGCGAGACGCGCACCGACCACTGGGGGCCGTCGAAGCCGCCGCCGTTGAGGAGGACGACGCTGGTCTGCTCGGCCAGGCGGAACAGCGGGTCGACGGGCTCGTAGTTCTTCTCCAGGAAGTCCGCGAAGTCCTTCCCGTGCACGCGCTCGGCCTCCGCGAGCAGATCGAGCTCGACGTAGTACCCGGCCCGCTTCGGTTCGTCGGCGATCTTCATCTGGGCGCCTTCGAGGAGCAGGTCGAGGCGCCGGCGCACGATGCCGCGGATCCTCTCCTTGTAGGCCTGGCCCTCCTCCAGCATGTCGAAGAGGGAGAAGAGCGACATCATCACCTGCTGCGGCAGCGAGAGCCCGGCGGTGTGGTTGAGGGCGACCTGCCGGGAGTCGGCCACGAGCCGGTCGATGAACCGGATCTTCTCCGGTTCCAGGCTGAGGGACCCGTACCGCTTGTTCAGCCGGTCCTTCTCGGCCTGCGGCAGGTCCGCGATCATCCCGTCGATCACGTTGTCGTCGTGGAGGCCGATGACGCCCAGCCGGTGGCCGGTGCAGCCGTAGTGCTTGGAGTACGAGTACACCAGGAGCGTGTTGCGCGGCAGGTCGGCGGCGAGCGAGCGGAAGCCCTCCACGAAGGTGCCGTAGACGTCGTCCGTGACGATCACCAGGTTCGGGTTCGGGCCGGCGACGATGTCCTTGATCTGGTCGGTGACGCGCCGGCTGAGCGCGAGCGACGGCGGGTTGGACGGGTTGACGACGCAGACCAGCTTGACCGACGGGTCGGCCAGCTTGGCGACCTCCTCGGTCGGGTAGCGCCACTCGCGCACGCCCGTCTCCGCGAAGAGGCTCGCGTTGACGGTGACGACGTCGAACTCGTACGTGTCGAGCTCGGGGATCTCGATGTACGGGGTGAAGACCGGCACCATCAGGGCGATCCTGTCGCCCTTCCTCAGGATCCCGTTCTTGAGCAGGGAGTCGAAGACGTAGCACATGGCGGCGGTGCCGCCCTCGGTCGCGAAGAGCAACAGGTGGCCGGCCGGCGGGCGCTTGTCGAACATCTCGTCGTGGACGTAGCCGCGCACGATCTGCTCGGTGTGGGCCAGGATCCGGTCCGGCACCGGGTAGTTGTCGCCGATCGAGCTGTCGGTCAGCTCGTGCACGAACGCGTCCTTGTCGAAGCCGAAGCGCTGGACGGCGTACTCGACGCAGTTCTCCAGGAGTTCGATGCCGGGCAGGTCCGGGTGCCGGCGCACGAAGGCGTCGAAGCGGGCGCCGGAGCCGACGAGCTCGGGCATGCCGCCGAGGTCGTCGGCGGTCCACACCCGGCGCGACTCGGAGAGCGCGAAGTAGCCGAGGGCGAGGAAGGCCTCGCGGGGGCCGGTGGCGACCCAGTTCGGGTTGCCGCGGCCCGCGTTGAGCATCTGCGTCTGCGACTTCTCCTTCTGGCCGGGCTTGTCGGCCTGCGCGGCCTGCGCGATCCGGATGAACCTGTCCTTCAGCTCGAACGGCGAGAGCTGTGCGAAGGACTGGATCTCCTGGCGGGTGAACGTGGTCTTGGGCACGGCGGGTCCTTAGTGGTTGAGGATGACGATGACGGCGCCCCAGATGGTCAGCAGCACGTTGCCCACCGCGTAGGGGATCGTGTAGCCGAGCGTCGGGATCTGCGATTTCGACTGTTCGTTGATCGCGCCGATCGCCGCGGTCGTCGTCTGGCCGCCGGCCAGCACGCCCATGAGGATCGGGAAGCGGATCTTCTGCACGTAGTGGCCGACGAGGAAGCCCACGATCAGCGGGAGCACCGTCGCGACCGCGCCCCAGACGAGCAGCCCCCAGCCGGCCGTCGACAGGCCGCTGGTGAAGCTCGGACCGGCGTTGATGCCGACGACCGCGACGAAGAGGCAGAGGCCGAGGGTGTCCATGAACCACTGGGCGCCGGGCGGCACGTTGCCGTACGTCGGGTACTTGCCGCGGATCCAGCCGAAGACGAGGCCCATGATCAGCGCGCCGCCGGAGGTGGAGAGCGAGATCGGCACGCCCGCCACCGTCAGGGCCGGGGATGCCGACGCAGCCGCCGAGGAAGATGCCGAGGCCCACCCAGAGCATGTCGGTGGCGAAGGAGGTCGGCACGGGCTTGCCGATCGCCTCGCCCGCCGGGTCCACGAGCCGCTTCGGGCCGGTCAGGACCACCGTGTCGCCGCGCTCCAGCTTCGTGGTGAGCCGGTACGGGAACTCCGAGCCCGACCGGTAGATCCTGTCGATGTAGACGCCGACCATGAACGGCTCGCGGCGCAGCTCGGCGACGGTCCTGCCGAGCTGCTCCTTGTTCGAGGCGACGACGTGCAGGCTCTCCGTCCGGTAGCCGAGCAGCTCGACGTCGTCGGTCTCCGGGCCGATGTGGGTGCGGGCGTCGAAGTCGACGAGGGAGCCGCGCAGCGCGCTGACCGCGAGCACGTCGCCCGAACGCAGCACGGTCCGCTGGTCGTGGGCGAGGATCCGCCCCTCGCGCCGGACCCGGGTGATGTAGATGCGGTGCCCGAGTTCCTTCTGCTGGTTCTCGAAGTCGTCGATGGTCCGGCCGACCAGCGGGGAGTGGTCCATCTCGTACGCGCGCAGGACGACCTCGTAGTAGCCCTCGGCCAGGTCGGGGTCGTCGTCCGGGGCGTCCAGCTCCTTCGCGAGCCGGGCCGACTCGGCGGCCAGGTCCCGCTTGTAGAGCTTGGGCAGGACGTTGGCGAGGAGCATCGCGCAGAGGATCGTGCCGAGCGGGTAGGTGACCGCGTAGCCGATCGCGACCAGGTTCTCCTCGGTCTTCATCCGGTCGGCGGAGAGCCCCGGCAGGTTGCCGATGGCGTCCTGGGCGACGCCGATGACCGCGGACTGGGTGAGCGCGCCGCCGAGGAGACCGGCCGAGAGCCCGGGGCCGTACCCCAGCATCACGGCGAAGCCCCAGGAGACGAGGAGGCCCGTCACGCAGACGACGACCGCGTTGACGACCTGCGGCAGGCCGTCCTTCTTCAGGCCGCGGAAGAACTGCGGGCCGACCTTGTAGCCGAGGGCGAAGAGGAACATCGTGAAGAACAGGTTCTTCACGGTGCCGTCGATCGTGACCTCGAACTGCGCGCCGAGCAGCAGACCGGCCACCAGGCAGCCGGTGACGGCGCCGAGCGCGATGGCCTTGTAGCGGAGCTTGCCGAAGAGGAAGCCGAGCGCGACGGTGAGGAAGATGAGCAGCTCGGGGTGGGGCTGGAAGACGTTCCTGTCGAGGAAATCGATCATTGCGGCTCCTCACGCCCCCAGGATGCCGACGAGCAGCGGGCCGGTCAGCGGGAGCAGGAAGTTGGAGAGCGTGTACGTGATCGTGTAGCCGAGCATCGGGACCGAGCTCTGGGCCACCTGCGTCACCGAGGTGATCGCCGGGGTCGAGCACTGCTGGCCCGCGATGGCGCCGATGAGCAGCGGTTTCTCGATCCTCAGGAGCTTGCGGCCGACGACCAGCGAGATCGTCGCCGGCACCAGGACCATCGCGATCCCCGCGAACGGCAGCAGCGCCCCGTACTCCTTGAGCAGCGGCCAGGCCTGCGGGCCGGACACCAGTCCCGTACAGGCGATGAAGATCGCCAGGCCCATGTCCTTCAGGGTGGTCGCGGCCTGCGGGGGGAACGCGCCGAAGGTCTGGGTGCGGGAGCGGAACCAGCCGAAGAGGAGGCCGGAGATCAGGCAGCCGCCGCCGGTGCCGAGGGACATCGGGACGTCGCCGAACTCGACGACGACCTGCCCGAGCAGCGAACCGCAGACGATGCCCAAGCCCAGGTAGATGAAGTCGGTGGCGTCGTTCTTGACGGTCGCGCCGATCCTGGCCGTCAGCTTGCCGAGGCCCGACCGGGCACCGACCAGGGTGAGCACGTCGCCGCGCTCGACGACCGTCTCGGGGGTGGCCGGCAGGTGCTGCTCGTTGCGCAGCACGTCGGTCACGTACACCCCGCCGGAGGAGAACTCCGGGTGCTCCTTGGTCAGGGCGTTGATCGACTTGCCGACGGCCTCCTTGTCGGTCAGCGAGACCTGGGTGGTGGCGAGCGGGGTGTCCAGGCCGGGGACCGCCGGGGTCTCGGGGCCGATGACCCGTCCCGCCTCGATGATGTTGGCCCGCCGGCCGACCGCGAGCACCAGGTCGGAGAGCGTCAGCTCGAAGTCGGGCGGGGGAGGGGTGAGGACCTTGCTGCCCCGTTTCACCGCCTCGACGGTGACCCGGCCGCCGAGCGAGCGCTCCAGGTCGCCGACCCTGGCGCCGTCCGCCCGCGTGACCAGGAACGTGCGGCCGACCATGCCCGGGAGCGCCTCCAGCTCGTCGGCCTCCAGGCTGCCGCCGCTGCCGCGCATCTTCTCCCACAGCGCGCGGGAGGCTTCGCGGAGGTCGATGCGCATCAGCATCGGCATGATCTGGCTGGTGTAGATGACGATGGTGACCAGGCCGAAGAGGTAGCAGACGGTGTACGCGGTGGCCACGTGCCCCTGGTACTGGGTGATCTGCTCCTGCGTCAGGTCGGAGAGGTTGCCGATGGCCTCGGTGGCCGTGCCGACGACCGCGGACTCGGTGGCGGCGCCGGCGAGGATGCCGGCGGCGGTGCCGACGTCGAGGTCGAAGGCCTCGGCGAGTCCGAGGGCGATGCCGACGACGCAGACGACCTCGATGACGCAGAGGGCGAAGAAGCGCAGGCTCTTCCTGTTGAGGTGGGCGAAGAACTGAGGGCCCGCCAGGTAGCCGAGCGAGAAGATGAAGAGCGCGAAGAAGATGGTCTTCACGTCGTCGGAGACGGTGACCTCGGCCCAGGCGCCGACCAGCAGCGAGACGATCAGCGTGCCGCAGATGCCGCCGAGGGTGATGGGGCCGACGCGGAGTCTGCCGACGAGGTAGCCGGCCGCGAGGCAGAGGAAGAGGGCCAGTTCGGGGTTGTCGCGCAGGACTCCCATCCGGCGTCACCTAGCCCAAGGCGGATGAAATGTGAGGATATGGGACATAAGGGGAAGTTAACAGGGCGCCGACCGTAGTGGATCATTGCCGCGCCCGTACGAGTGAACGATTTCGGACGGGGCCGAACGGGGGGCGCACGCGGCTCAGCCCTTCACCGCGCCCCGCATCACCCCGCCCACGATGTGCCGCCCGAACAGCGCGAGGACCACGAGCAGCGGCAGCGTGCCCAGAAGGGCCCCCGCCATCACCACCGCCTGGTCGGGCACCGCCCCGCGCCCCAGGCCCGTGAGCGCCACCTGCACCGTCGGGTTCCCGGTCTGCGTCAGCGCGAGCACCGGCCAGAAAAAGTCGTTCCAGGACGCCACGAACGACAGCATCCCGAGCACCGCCATCGCCGGCCGCGCCGCCGGAAGCACCACGTGCCACACCGTCCGCACCGTCCCCGCCCCGTCCATCCGCGCCGCCTCCAGGAGCTCCGACGGCAGCGCCCGCCGCAGGTGCTGGCGCATGAAGAAGACCCCGAAGGCCGACACGAGCGACGGCAGGATCACCGCCTGGAGCTCGTCCGTCCAGCGGAGCCGCGCGATCAGCAGATAGAGCGGGACCACCCCCAACTGGGGCGGGATCAGCATCGTCGCGCCCACCAGGAGGAGCAGCGTGCCCCGGAGGCGGAAGCGCAGCTTGGCGAACGCGAAACCGGCCAGCGTGGAGAAGAGCACCGTGCCGGCCGCGACCGCGCCGGCCACCACGGCGGTGTTCGCCAACGCCTCACCGAGCCCGGCGTCCGTCCACGCGATCTCCACGTTCCGCGGCAGGTTCCGCCCGAACCGGAAGGGCGGCGGGGTGGCCGCGAGACGGGTGTTGGTCCGCGAGGCCGCGACCGCCGTCCACACCAGCGGGAACAGCGACACGGCCGTGAACAGCGCGAGCAGGGTGTACGTGCCCCAGCCGGCCCGCACCGTCCTCATCGCCGCCACCCCTGGCGCGCGGACCCCCGGCGCGCGGACTCCTGGCGTGCGGACCCCCGGCGCACGGACTCCTGGCGTGCGGACCCCCGGCGCGCGAGGCCCGACCGCAGCAGCCGGACCGTCCCGAACAGCGCGACCAGGATCAGGAGCATGGTCCAGGCGATGGCGGCCGCCCGCCCCAGATGGAGGTTCACCCAGCCCTGCTCGTACAGGTAGAGGCCCAGCGTCTGGAACTGGTGGTCCGCCCCGCCCGTCGCCCCGCCCCCGCTGCCGAACAGCAGCGGCTCGCCGAAGAGCTGCATCGCGCCGATCGTCGACACCAGCGCCGTGAAGGCGAGCGCCGGCCGCAGCCCCGGCAGCGTCACGTGCAGGAACTGGCGCCACCGCGAGGCCCCGTCCAGCGACGCCGCCTCGTACAGCTCGGGCGGGACCGTCTGCATCGCCGCCAGGTAGATCAGCGCGTTGTAGCCGGTCCAGCGCCAGATCACGATCGACGCCACCGCGAACTTCGACGCCCACGGGCCGTTCTGCCAGTCCACCGGGTCGAGACCGACGAGCCCCAGCGCCCAGTTGGCCATCCCGTGGTCCCGGCCGAAGAACAGCGCGAACACCAGCGTCGCCGCCGCCACCGACGTGGCGTACGGGGCGAGCGCCACCACCCGGAACACGCCCCGGCCCCGCAACCGCACGTCGAGCAGGTGCGCCACGCCGAGCGCGAGCAGCAGCTGCGGGACGGTGGCGAGGACCCCGATGGTGACCGTGTTCGCCAGCGCGTTCCAGAAGAACTCGTCGCCCGCCAGGCGCGCGTAGTTGTGCAGCCCCGCCCACTCCCGCTCGTCCGGCGCGGTCAGCCCCATCCGGTAGAGCGAAGCCCAGGCGGTCGCGGCCAGCGGGAACACCCCGAAGGCCGCGAAGAACACGAAGAACGGCGCGACGAGCACGTACGGCGTCCACCGCGAGCCCGTCCGCGTGCGCCGAGGCGCGGAACGGCCCTGCGGACGGCGGGCGCCGGCGGCCCGGCCGTGCGGACCGGGCCCGTGCGCGGAGCCCGTCGCGGTCCTCGTCACCGGCATCCCGCTCACCGGTCCAGCGCGTTGTCGATCGCCTTCATCGCCGCCCGCCACGCCGACTCGGGCGACCGGCCCGTCTGGTCGACCTGGAGCATCCCGACGTCGGCCAGGGCCTGCCAGACCAGGGCGTCCTTCGGGCCGATGGGAGCGCGGGGGACACCCAGGGCGGCCTGGGCGAAGATCGCGCCGACCGGGGCGTCGCCGAAGTACGGGTGGCGGGCGTCCGCCACGGCCGGGAGGGTGTACGCGGCCGAGGCGCTCGGGAAGCTGCCGCGCCGGGCGAAGAGCGTCGCCTGCTGGGCGGGCGCCGTCAGCCAGGCGGCGAGCCGGGCCGCCTCGGCGCGCTGCCGCCCGGCGGACGGCACGACGAGGAAGGAGCCGCCCCAGCTGCCGGGCCGGGGTGCCGGGGCCACGTCCCACCGGCCGCGCCCGGCCGGGCCCGCCTTGTCCTCGATGTAGCCGAGCATCCAGGCGGGGCAGGCGAGGGTGGCGAACGCCCCGTTCGCGAAGGCCTGGTCCCAGCCGGGGGTGAACTGCTGGAGCCGGGCGGTGAGTCCCTGCCGGGCGAACGCGGCGGCGAGGTCCCAGGCCGCCCGTACGGCGGGGTTCTCCGCCACGATCAGATCGCCCCGCTCGTCGTAGAAGCGCGGGGACACACCGCCGGTGACGGCCGCGAGGACCCCGGAGGCGGAGTCGGTGAAGGCCGTGCCCTCCGGAGCCCGCTCGCGGTAGCGGACCCCCACCGACAGGTACTTGCGCCAGTCCCCGGCCCACAGCCGTCCGACGGCGTTCCGCTCGGTGGGCAGTCCGGCCCGGGCGAAGAGGTCCTTGCGGTAGCAGACGGCCTGCGGCCCGATGTCGGTGCCGAGCCCGAGGGTGCGGCCGTCGCGGGTGGTGCCCTGCGCCCACTTCCACGGCAGGAACGCCCGCCGGTCGACGCCGGGGGCGCTGCCGAGCTCGTCGAGCCGGTCCGCCTGGGTGTCGAGGACCTCGGCGATGTTGCCGACCTCGACGGCCTGGACGTCGGCGAGGCCGGAGCCGGCGGTGAGGTGGGTGAGCAGCTGCGGGTAGTAGACGTCGTTGCGGGTGAGCGAGGTCTGCCGGACGGCGACGTCGGGGTGGAGCCGCATGTACGCGTCGTAGAGGCCGGCCTCCTGGAAGCCGAAGGTGCCGAACACGCCGACGGTGAGGGTGACCGGCCGGCCGCGGCCGTCGGCCGGGGTGCGGGCGCCCGTCGGGCGCGGCTCGGCGGGGTCGGTCGCGCAGCCGGTGGAGAGCCCCAGGCCGAGCAGGAGGCCGAGGGCGAGTCCGTACGCCCCGCCGCGCGTCCGTCTCCGGTCCCGGCTCCGTCTCCACCCCATGGCGTCCGACCGTAGTGCGGTGCCTTCCGCGCGGCCGGGGGCAGCTCGCCGGGGAGGCGGAACTCACCGCTCCCGCTCACCCGTTCGGCCGAGCGTCGTCGAACGTCTTCGACGACGTAGGGACCTTGACCGTGTTCTGACGGCGCTTTGGTAGCGGGAGCGCTCCCATCCCATCGCCCACCCGACCCCCGGTAGCCCTCACCTGCGCGTGAGGAACACGAAAACGACCCAGGCCCCGGTTCTTTCGAACCGGGGCCTGGGCCTTCAGGGTGAGTAACGGGACTCGAACCCGCGACATCCTGGACCACAACCAGGTGCTCTACCATCTGAGCTATACCCACCATGACCGGCGGTTTTCCCGAAGGTTTCCCTGACCGGCCGAGAAGAAGTCTACAGGGTCCTGGAGGGTGCTCGCGCCCACGTTTTCCCGAGCGGGTTCCGAGGGCGCGAGCGGGCGGCTATTCGGCGGGCAGGACGTGGCGGGCCGCGATCTGCTTCGCGGTCTCCGAGTCGGGTCCGGGCTGCGGGACGAAGACCGCCTCGCGGTAGTAGCGCAGCTCGGCGATGGACTCGCGGATGTCGGCGAGCGCCCGGTGGTTGCCGTTCTTCTCCGGACTGTTGAAGTACGCCCTCGGGTACCAGCGGCGGGCCAGCTCCTTGACCGAGGACACATCGACGATCCGGTAGTGCAGGTGGCTCTCCAGGGCCGGCATGTCCCGCGCGAGGAAGCCGCGGTCCGTGGAGACCGAGTTCCCGCACAGCGGCGCCTTGCCCGGCTCCTTGACGTGCTCGCGGATGTACGCGAGCACCTGGGCCTCGGCGTCGGCGAGGGTGGTCCCCTCGGCGAGCGCGTCGAGCAGGCCCGAGGTCGTGTGCATCCGGCGCACGATCTCGGGCATGGTCTCCAGGGCCGCGTCCGGCGGGCGGATCACGATGTCCACCCCTTCGCCGAGCACGTTCAGTTCCGAGTCGGTGACCAGCGCGGCCACCTCGATGAGTGCGTCGTCCGTCAGCGAGAGCCCGGTCATCTCGCAGTCGATCCACACCATGCGATCGTTCATGTGTCCACCTTAGGGGGTGCCGTGCCGATCGGGCCGGGCTCGTGGCAGGCCGACGGGCGCCCGGGGGAGGTGTCCCCGGGCGCCCGTCGGTCCCTGCGGTGCGCGGCTTGTGGCCGTGCGGGTCGTGACTACGGCGCGCTGCGCTGGCCCGGCAGCGAGGCGCGGCCGGGGGCGTAGGCGTCGGACTGCGGCTTGCCCGGGTCGAGCGACGGGCGCCGGATGCCCGCCGGGACCTGGGCGGGCACGATCGGGTCGAGCACGGCCGTGCCGGCCTCGCCCTGCGGCCGCCGGGCGCGGTACGCCGCCCGGTAGGCGGCCGGCGAGGAGCCGAGCTGCCGCCGGAAGTGGCCGCGCAGAGCCACCGGGGAGCGGAAGCCGCACCGGCCCGCGACCTCGTCGACCGAGTAGTCGGAGGTCTCGAGCAGCCGCTGCGCCTGGAGCACCCGCTGGGTGATCAGCCACTGGAGGGGGGCCGAGCCCGTCAGCGAGCGGAACCGGCGGTCGAAGGTCCGCCGTGACATGTACGCGCGAGCGGCGAGCGTCTCCACGTCGAACTGCTCGTGGAGGTGCTCCAGCGCCCAGGCGACGACCTCGGCCAGCGGGTCGGCGCCGATCTCCTCCGGTAAAGATCTGTCGAGGTAGCGCTCCTGGCCGCCGCTGCGCCGCGGCGGGACGACCAGCCGGCGCGCCAGCGCGCCCGCGGCCTCGGTGCCGTGGTCGGTCCGCACGATGTGCAGACACAGATCGATTCCGGCCGCGGTGCCGGCGGAGGTCAGTACGTCCCCGTCGTCGACGAAGAGCTCCCGCGGGTCCACGTGGACCGACGGATAGCGCTTGGCGAGCGTCGGCGCGTACATCCAGTGCGTGGTCGCCGGGCGGCCGTCGAGCAGGCCGGCCGCGGCGAGGACGAACGCACCGGTGCAGAGGCCGACGATCCTGGCCCCCTCCTCGTGTGCGCGGCGCAGCGCTTCGAGTGCCTCCGGCGGCGGCGGCGAGGTGATCGACCGCCAGGCCGGGACGACGACGGTCCCCGCGCGGCTGATCGCCTCCAGGCCGTACGGCGCGGTGAGTTCGAGCCCGCCCGTGGTCCGGAGCGGTCCGTCCTCGCCGGCGCAGACGAGCAGCCGGTATCGGGGCACTCCGGCGTCCTGCCGGTCGATGCCGAACACGGAGAGCGGGATGGAGCTCTCGAAGATGGGGCCGCCGCTGAACAGCAGCACCGCGACGACTTCGCGACGGCGGCGCCCGGACAGCTTCCGTGCGACCTCCGGTGCGGCGGAGTCCTGGCTCATGACGCTAAGCCCCCCTCGGTGTTCGCGTCTCCCTGGTCGTGTCGCTCCTGCACGTTTCCCCTCGGTTTTGCACGAGACCCCAGTCTTCGGTACCCATGATCGAATCTACTGTGTCCCGTGGCGCCGGCGTGACAAGTTCTCCATCCGGTGGATTGTCGACAAGGCAACTTGGCGTGAAGCAATCGATCGCGAACTCTCTCCTCCCCATGGCGCGGAGAAGCGGGCGCGACCGCGAATGACCCCGTACATGGGGGGTACGGGGCCTGGGTACGGGGCTTTCGCCGGTGCCCTTACCGGGGTTGGCCAATCGTTCCGCCAAGGACTCGCCGACGGATGGAACTTGGCTGAAAACATATGGGTTCGGGTGTACGAACCTGTCAACTCGAAGGGGTGCGGGGGCGGCTCCCGCCCCGCTCAGGCCTGATCGCGGCGGCCGCCGCGGCCGCTTTCGGTGCGCAGTCCGCGCTCCGAGCGGCGCAGCAGCACCCGGCAGGCCGCCGTCACCGAGACGAGCCCGAGCGCCGCCCCGGCGGCCCCGCCGAGCGAGGTGCCGTAGACGACGAGCACCACCGGGACCAGGACGCAGCAGAAGACCGCCCAGCGGACGACGTCGTCGGCAGGGCCCCTGGTTCCCGTTCCCGTTCCCGCCGCCGGTCCCGGGTCCGGCTCCGCGACCGGGGCGGAGGTCGGTGCGGGGGCGGGCGCCCGGCGGCGGCCGCGGGGGGCGCCGAGGGTGGGGGAGGAGGGGGCGGCGGAGGTCTGGCCGGCGGCGGTCGATGGTGCGGGCACGGGCGGGCTCCCTGCGACGGTGGGCTGGACCTGTGGCAACGAGGAGCGGAACGTTCCGGTCACTCTGGGCGACGTCCGTTTGGCCCCCGTACGGACGCCTGTAGGGCACAACCGGCATTGCCAGATCGCGAGCCGCTCGTGCATGCTCCCTGGAGCGCCGCCCGCGAGCGGCGGGCACGCCGGGCGTGACAGGGCGGGCTCTGGGCAGGAGAGGAGTGGCGCCGTACCCTTGGGGGTATGGGGTTGGGAAGATGATTCCCGGACACAGCTCCGCCGTCACCCGTCGTTCGTCCCCTCTTTTCCCCGTCCCTTCGCACGAGGACCCTCTTCGCCGAGACACCGATGGCCGGTCACGAATTCCCCGAACCCGCGGACCGCAAGCGCGTCGCCGATTCCACGGTCGACCCCCTCGCGGTGGAACAGCCACGTCACGCCTGCGACCCGGCCTTCCGGCACGGCGTCGTCGTCGGCTTCGACGGCTCCACGTCCAGTGAGCGAGCCCTCGCGTACGCCATCGGCATGGCCAGGCGCTCCGGATCGGGCCTGATCATCGTGCACGTGGCCAACCGGCTGCCCACCACGGTGTGGGCCGGCTGCGAGCCGCCCGTCTTCGTCGACGTGCCCGACCACCGCACCGAGGTCCTCGGTCTGGAGCTGGCCTGCGCCGAGCACCTCTCCGAGGTGCCGTGGATCCTCGTCGAGCGCGGCGGGGACATCTGCCACGAGCTGGAGGAGGTCGGCCGCGAGTACTCGGCCGACGCCATCGTGGTCGGCTCCACGCACGGGATCGTCGGGCGGATCTTCGGCTCGGTGGCCGGCCGCCTCGCGCGCCGCGCCCAGCGGCCCGTCATCGTCATCCCGTAAGCCCCCCGCGTCACCCTTCCGGGGGACTTCGTCGTGCCCGGCCGAGGCCCCGTAGGGACACCCGGTCCGGTGCCGTCCCTCACGGTGTGTCAGATCGCTTCCCCAACTACCGTCATCCGGCCATAAATTCGGCCTTCCTCAGGTGAATTGTGCGCTTGTGAAGGGTACATAAAGCTCACCGGAACACGCAGCTCACGCAGCACGACTGCACACCTGAAGGGAGCCCGCCGTGAACAACGACGTCGCCGCGGGAAACACCGCCTCCACTCTCGGACACCTCGCACTCGGACTGACCCTGCTGGCCTTCGGCCTGGGCGGCACGGGGGTCATCGACAACGTCGCGGCAGCGGATGCCGCGGGCCTCGCCACCTGGGTCGGCGGGGTCACGCTCTTCCTCGTCGGCCTGCTCGCGCTCAGGGCGGGCGACAAGGGAGAGGGCACGGCGTACGCGGCGCTCGGCGCCTTCTGGTTCACCTGGGGGACCGGCGTCGGCGCCACCGGCTCGGCCGACGCGGCGGGCCTGTTCCTCCTCCTGTGGGCGCTCCTCGCGCTCACGCTGACCATGGCCTCCGCGGGCAGCGGACTCTTCGGACAGGGCGTGTACGGGCTGCTGTTCGTCGCGCTGCTGCTGCTCGGCGTCGGCGCCGTCCTCGACAACGGCGCCCTCGGGAAGGCGGGCGGCTGGGTCGCCGCCGTCGCCGGCGTCGTCGCCTGGTACGGCGCCACGGCGGCGGTGGCGGGCTGGCCGACGTCCCTCCGGCGCGCGGCGAGCGCTCCGGCCGCCGGCTGATCCACCCCGCTCCACCGCGCAAAGGACAGCGGTCCCCGTGCACCTGGGTGTGCACGGGGACCGCTGTGTGTCAGGCCGAGATCCGCCGGGGGACAGGCCCGGCGGCGCGGCTCGGGGGGACAGGCCCCGAGGTCGCTGCTACTCGACCGTGACGGACTTGGCCAGGTTGCGCGGCTTGTCGATGTCGCGGCCCATGGCGAGCGCCGTGTGGTAGGCGAGGAGCTGGAGCGGGATGCCCATCAGGATGGGGTCCAGCTCGTCCTCGTTCTTCGGCACGACGATGGTGTGGTCGGCCTTCGCCTGCGGCTGGTGCGCGACCGCGAGGATGCGGCCGCTGCGGGCCTTGATCTCCTCCAGGGCGGCGCGGTTCTTCTCCAGCAGGTCGTCGTCGGGGACGATCGCGACCGTCGGCAGGGCCGGCTCGATGAGGGCGAGCGGGCCGTGCTTCAGCTCCGAGGCCGGGTAGGCCTCGGCGTGGATGTAGGAGATCTCCTTCAGCTTGAGGGAGGCCTCCAGGGCGACGGGGTAGCCGCGCACCCGGCCGATGAACATCATCGACTGGGCGCCCGCGTACTCCGCGGCGATCTTCTTGATCTCGTCCTCGGTCTTGAGGATCTCCTCGATCTGCGCGGGCAGCTTGCGCAGGCCCTCGATGATCCGCTTGCCGTCGGTGACGGACAGGTCGCGGATGCGGCCCAGGTGCAGGGCGAGCAGGGCGAAGGCGGTCACCGTGTTGGTGAAGCACTTGGTGGAGACGACGCAGACCTCGGGGCCGGCGTGGACGTACACGCCGCCGTCGGCCTCGCGGGCGATGGCGGAGCCGACGACGTTCACCACGCCGAGGACGCGGGCGCCCTTCCGCTTGAGCTCCTGGACGGCGGCGAGCACGTCGTAGGTCTCACCGGACTGCGAGACGGCGATGTAGAGGGTGTCGGGGTCCACGACCGGGTTGCGGTAGCGGAACTCCGAGGCCGGCTCGGCGTCGGCGGGGATGCGGGCCAGGGACTCGATGAGTCCGGCGCCGATGAGGCCGGCGTGGTACGAGGTGCCGCAGCCGAGGATCTTGATGCGGCGGATGGTGCGGGCCTCGCGGGCGTCCAGGTTCAGGCCGCCGAGGTGCACGGTGGAGAAGCGGTCGTCGATCCGGCCGCGCAGCACGCGGTCGACCGCGTCGGGCTGCTCGGAGATCTCCTTGTGCATGAACGTGTCGTGGCCGCCCATGTCGTAGGAGGCGGCCTCCCACTCGACGGTCTCGGGGGTCGCGGTGGTGGACGCGCCCGAGGTCGTGTAGGTGCGGAAGTCGTCGGCCTTGAGGGTGGCCATCTCGCCGTCGTCGAGGGTGACGACCTGGCGGGTGTGGGCGATCAGGGCGGCGACGTCGGACGCGACGAGCATCTCCTTCTCGCCGATGCCCAGGATGACCGGGGAGCCGTTGCGGGCCACCACGATGCGGTCGTTGAAGTCCGCGTGCATCACGGCGATGCCGTAGGTGCCCTCGATGACCTTGAGCGCCTCGCGGACCTTCTCCTCGAGGGTGTCGGCCTGGGAGCGGGCGATGAGGTGGGTGATGACCTCGGTGTCCGTCTCGGAGGCGAAGACGACGCCGTCGGCCTCCAGCTTGGCGCGGAGCTCCTGGGCGTTGTCGACGATGCCGTTGTGGACGACGGCGACCTTGTTCTCGGGGTCCAGGTGCGGGTGCGAGTTGACGTCGCTCGGCGCGCCGTGGGTGGCCCAGCGGGTGTGGGCGATGCCGGTCGTGCCGGTGAAGCGCTTGGGGACCCTGGCCTCCAGGTCGCGCACGCGGCCCTTGGCCTTCACCATCTTCAGGCCGGCGGCCTTGGGGCTGGTGATGACCATGCCGGCGGAGTCGTAACCCCGGTACTCCAGTCGGGCCAGGCCCTCCAGCAGCAGTGGGGCGACGTCACGCTTACCGATGTAACCGACGATTCCGCACATATAGGTGTTACCCCTCCAGATCGGTGAGTGTGCCCGGCCGGTTCAGCCGTAGACGATGCGGCGCAGCTGCCGGAGCGAGAGCTCCTGCGGCGCCACGGCCCGGTGCGGCAGTTCGCCCGAGATCCGTTCGAAGATCTCGGCGTTCACGGCGCCGCCGGACTGCAGTTCGCGGTGGCGGCGGCGGACGAACTCCTCGGTCGTCTCGTCGAAGTACGCCAGCACGTCGAGAACCACCCGGGCGGCCTCACCGCGCTGGAGCGCGGTGCTGCGGACCAGATGGTCGATGAGGTCGTCGTGCGACGAGCGGCGTTCGAGCACCCATGAATACTGAGGCGCCCGGTCCATTTTCGCAAGAATCCTGCCCGATATCGGGCAGGGGGGTCGCGATACGGCCCTCGATCCGGCCGATTGGTCCAGACCTCAACTGATCGGAGTCATGGCGGTACGCAAGGTGACCGTGCGGATATAGAACCCGACAGACGCGTCCAACGCCCGAAGGGGAGCCGCCCGTGACACAGCGCCGAAGGATTCCACGCCTGATCGGATCCCTGCTCCTGGTCGCGGCGACCGGTGTCGCCTGCGGCGAGGCCGCCGCGGACACCGGTACCGTCGCTGCCGAGCCCGAGGTCCGCCCGCTCGGCCGGATCGTGCCCGTCCCCGCCTCCGTGACCCCCGAGGGCGAGCCGTACACCCTCACCAGCGCCACCCGCATCGGCGTGGACGGCACCTCCCGCGAGTCCAGAGCCCTCGGCCGCTACCTCGCCGGGCTCCTCCGCCCCGCCACCGGCTTCCCGCTCCCCGTCGTCGACGAGGCCGCCGCCCCGGGCGGCATCCGGCTCAGGATCGACCCCGGAGCCACCGCCCTCGGCGCCGAGGGCTACCGGCTCGTCTCGGGACCCGGAGGGCTCACCCTCACCGCCCGCGAGCCCGCCGGAATCTTCCGCGGCGTCCAGACCCTGCGCCAGCAGCTGCCCTCCGCCGTCGAACGCAAGACCGTGCAGAACGGCCCCTGGAAGATCGCGGGCGGCACCGTCACCGACACCCCGCGCTACGCCTACCGGGGCGCGATGCTCGACGTCTCCCGCCACTTCTTCACCGTCGACGAGGTGAAGCGGTACATCGACCAGCTCGCCCTCTACAAGGTCAACACCCTCCACCTGCACCTGTCCGACGACCAGGGCTGGCGCATCGCCGTCGACTCCTGGCCCCGCCTCACCACGTACGGCGGCTCCACCGAGGTCGGCGGCGGCCCCGGCGGCCACTACACCAAGGAGCAGTACCGGGAGATCGTCCGGTACGCCGCCTCCCGCTACCAGGAGGTCGTCCCGGAGATCGACATGCCGGGCCACACCAACGCGGCCCTCGCCTCCTACCCCGAACTCAACTGCGACGGCGTCGCCCCGCCCCTCTACACCGGCACCAAGGTCGGCTTCAGCTCCCTCTGCGCGCCCAAGCCCGTCACGTACGACTTCGTCGACGACGTGATCCGCGAGATCGCCGCCCTCACCCCCGGCCGCTACGTCCACATCGGAGGCGACGAGGCCCGCTCCACCAGCCACGCCGACTACGTCGCCTTCATGGACCGGGTCCAGCCCGTCGTCGCGAAGTACGGCAAGACCGTCATCGGCTGGCACCAGCTCACCGGCGCCACCCCCGCCCCCGGCGCCCTCCTCCAGTACTGGGGCCTGGACCGCACCCCCGCCGCCGAGAAGGACCGGGTCGCCGAGGCCGCGCGGAACGGCACCGGGCTGATCCTCTCGCCCGCCGACCGCACCTACCTCGACATCAAGTACACGAAGGACACCCCCCTCGGCCTCACCTGGGCCGGGACGGTGGAGGTCGAGCGGTCGTACGACTGGGACCCGGGGGCCTACCTCCCCGGCGTCCCCGAGGCCGCGGTCCGCGGCGTGGAGGCCCCCCTCTGGACCGAGACCCTCGCCACCACGGCCGACCTCGACGTCATGGCCTTCCCCCGCCTCCCCGGCATCGCCGAACTCGGCTGGTCCCCGGCCTCCACCCACGACTGGGACACCTACAAAATCCGCCTCGCCGAACAGGCCCCCCGCTTCGACGCCCTCGGCATCACCTACCACCGCTCCCCGCAGGTCCCCTGGCCGGCGGAGTAGCCCGCCCCCGTCGGCGGGTCAGAAGGCGCCGTTGAGGCCCCACCATTCGCCGTCGGTCCGCTCGCCGGCCGCGAAGCCGCCGGTGCCGAGTCCGCGGTAGCCGACCAGCCATCCGGGGTTCCCGCGGAAACCGCCGATGACGTAGTCGCTGTTGGTGACGGTCGAGAGGTCGGGGCGGCCGTCGCCGGTGGTGTCACCGACCGCGAGGAAGGTGTCCATCGCGTTCCAGCCGCCGGTGCCGATCAGCTTGCGGGCCCCGAGGCCACCGGAGGCGGTCCCCGGGTAGGACCAGAGCTTGCCCGTGGACTTCTCCCGGGCGATCACGTCGACGCGGCCGTCGCCGTTCGTGTCGCCGGGGCCGACCAGGGCGTTCATCGCGTTCCAGCCGCCGGTGCCCAGCAGCTTGCGGGCCCCGAGGCCACCGGAGGCGGTGCCGGGGTAGAGCCAGAGCTTGCCCGTGGTCTTCTCGACCGTCAGCAGGTCGGCGCGGCCGTCCCGGGGCAGGTCGCCGACGCCGGCGATCCGGCCCATGGCGTTCCAGCCGCCCGACCCGATGAGCTTGCGCGTGCCGAGCGTGCCCGTGCCCGTACCGGTGTACAGCCACAGCCTGCCGGTCGAGCCCTCGCGGGCGAGGACGTCCTCGCGGCCGTCACCGGTGAAGTCGCCGTGGCGTACGAAGGCGTTCATGGCGTTCCAGCCGCCGGAGCCGACCAGCCGGCCCGTGTTGTCTCCGGGCAGGAACCACAGCCGCCCCACCAGGTCCCGTACGAGGACATCGGCCTTGCGGTCGCGGTTCAGGTCGCCGAAGCCGGCCGTCGTGGGGGACGCAGCCACGTTCCACGCGGGGTAGGCGGGCCGGGAGCACTCGCGCCGCGTCCGGACGAACTTCAGCGAGGAGATGGTGGTCATCGGTCCGGTGGTCCAGGAGCCGTTGACCGCCGGACTCTCCGACCAGTAGCCGTCGTACCACCTGTAGTCCGGCGACTCGTACATGCAGGCGTACACGGACGTCCGGTTGATGTACGAGCCGAACCGGGTGCCCCACGAACCCATCGTGGCCATGTTCGTCTTCGTCTTGAGCATCGACCCCCTGGCGTCCTCCTGCGTCCAGGCGCAGAAGTAGCCCGCCGGGCAGTCGGAGACGGCCGCCTGGGCCGGCGCGGCCGCGGCGACGGCGACGCCGCCCAGAGTCGCGAGGCCCAGTAGTGACGCCAGCCCGCGCTTGATCATCGTGCGCATGTGATCCCCTTCCGCCTGGTGAGACCCACGACCGACCGGTGGTCGTCAGGGTGAGGGCGAGGCCACCGGCGGACGTGGGCCCCGGCGGAGGACCGTACTCCGCCGGGGCCCGCGTCGGCTCGCGGGGGTGGGTCAGGCGAAGCGGGCGAGGGGGTTCACGAGGTCGCCGACGAGCTGGAGGGCCGCGGAGGGGTCGGCGAGGTCGACCATCTGCTTGTTGTTGCGCAGTTGGAGGCGGTTGAGGGCGGAGAGGGCGAAGGTGTCGGCGAACATGTCGTACTGGGCGAAGCGGTCCGCGAGTTCGGGGGTGGAGGCCTGGTAGGCGCGGACGCAGTCCGCGACGGTCCGCCAGAAGGAGTCCTCGTCGAGGACGCCCTCCGCCGCGAGCGTGGCCGCGAGGAAGCGGAAGAAGCAGTCGAAGACGTCCGTGAAGACGGACAGGAGCTTCATGTCCTCGGGGACCTCGGCACGGACCCGCTCCACGGCCGGCGGCAGGACCGCGGCCGGGTCCATGACGACGATCTCCTCGGCGATGTCCTTGAAGATCGCGCGGGAGACCGCGCCCTGCTCGTCGAGGACGAGGATGACGTTCTCGCCGTGCGGCATGAAGGCCAGGTCGTAGGCGTAGAAGCTGTGGAGGACCGGGAGGAGGTACGCGTCGAGGTAGCGGCGCAGCCAGACGGACGCCTCCAGGCCCGACTCCTTGATCAGCGCGCCCGTGAAGGACGCGCCCGCGTGGTCCACGTGGAGGAGCGAGGCCATCGTCGCGAGCCGCTCGCCCTCGGCGAGGGACGGGACGGGGGACTCGCGCCAGAGGGCGGCCAGCATCTTGCGGTAGGGCGAGTAGCGGTCGGTGGCCGCTTCGTACTCGAGGTGGCGGTAGCCGACGGCGGCGCGCTCGCGGATGATCGAGAAGCGGGCCGCGGCGAAGACGGAGTCGGACGCGATCAGCTGGTGGAGCCAGTCGTTGATGGCCGGGGTGGCTTCCATGTAGGCGGCGGAGAGGCCGCGCATGAAGCCCATGTTGAGGACGGACAGGGCCGTCTTCACGTAGTGCTTGGCCGGGTCCGAGGTGTTGAAGAAGGTGCGGATGGACTGCTGGGCCAGGTAGGTGTCGTCGCCCTCGCCGAGGTAGACCAGGCGCTGCTGGGCGACCTCGGCGGCGAAGGTGACGGAGAGCTTGTTCCACCACTGCCAGGGGTGGCAGGGCATGAGGAGGTAGTCGGCCGGGTCGAGGCCGCGTCCGGCGAGGGTCGCCGCGAAGCCGTCGACCGCCGCGACGCCGAGCTCGGCGCGGACGAAGGCGTCGTACTCGATGTCCGCGCCGGCGGTGAAGGTGGCGCGGTCGCGGCGGGCGGCGAGCCAGATCAGGTGGAGGGGGCTCGCGGCCTCGGGGGCGTAGGCGCGGAACTCGTCGACGCCGAAGCCGAGCCGCCCGTTGTTGGCGACGAAGCAGGGGTGGCCCTCGGTCATGCCGGTCTCGACGGCCTGGAAGCCGGCGTGGGCGAGTTCGGCGGCGGTGACGGGCGGCTTGGTCGCCTTGTAGGCCGTGCCGGCGAGGGTGGAGGAGATCTCCTCCAGGTAGACCGGGAGGATCTCGTCGCTGAGGCCGAGGGAGCCGCGGAGCTCGGTGATGAACACGAGCGCGTCGAGCGGGAGCTGCTCGTCGCCGCGGTGGCGGCTGATCGACTCGGGGTAGACCTGCCAGTGGTCGAGGGCGAACCGGTCGGCGGTGAAGCGGTACTCGGTCGCGCCGTCGTCGCTGCGGACCAGGTAGCGGCTCTCGCCGAGCTCCTGCGGGTTCAGCAGCCGCTCGTGGGTGAACTCGGCGAGGCCCTTGCGGATCAGGGCGCGGTTGGCGTCGGCCCAGCGCTCGGGGGTGAGGTGGGCGACGGGGTCGGTGGGGGTCATGCCGTCACCGCCGCGGCGGCCTCGAACTGCGCTCGGGTGCAGAAGCTCAGCAGGGCCTTCTTCTCGGGCTTCTGTATCTCGCGCTCGGGCACGAATCCGACGGCCTCGTTGAGCGCGTGGACGGCCTTGTTGGAGACGTCGGGCTCGACGACGACCCGCTCGGTCGCCGGGTCGGCGAACAGCTCGGCCATCACGGCGGTGATCACCCGGCGGGTGAAGCCGTGCACGGGGGTGTCGGTGGGCGCGACGAGGAAGTGCATGCCGACGTCGCCGGGCAGCGGGTCGTACAGGCCGACCAGTTCGATGCGCGACGGGTCGTACCGCTCCATCAGGAAGGCCGGCTCGTCGTCGACCAGGCCGATGAAGGCGTCGTGGTGCGGGTGGGCGGTGATCGCCGTGTACTCGCGCTCGACGTCCTGGAGCGTGGCGCCCTGCATCATCCAGAAGGCGGCTTTCGGGTGGGTGACCCAGGGGTGGATCAGCCGGGCGTCCTTCGACGGGTCGAAGGGACGTATCTGGACGGTCATGCGGCGAACTCCTGGAAGGCGATGGTCTTCTCGACGGGGTAGTACTCGTATCCCAGCATCGCGCCGATGATGTACGCGTTGCGGTAGGCACCCATGCCGAGGTCGGGCGAGGTGATCGAGTGGGTGTGCACGCCGGCGTTCTGGAGGAAGACGCCGCGGCCGGTGGTGTCGATCGCGTAGTTGCGGGCGACGTCGAAGCGGCCCTGCCCGTCCCAGACGAGGCGGTCGCGGACCGGCTCCAGGAAGGCGGGGACGGCGTACTTGTAGCCGGTGGCGAGGATCAGGCCCTCGGTCTCCACGGCGAAGTCCTTCTCCTGCTCCTCCTGGCGGAAGCCGAGCGTGTACGTGCCGGACGCCTCGTCGTACGCGGCGGTGCGCAGGGCCGAGTTGGTGAGGAGCCGGGTGGGGACGGGGCCGTTCAGGTTCTTCTGGTAGAGCAGGTCGAAGATGGCGTCGATCAGCTCGCCGTCGATGCCCTTGAAGAGGCCCTTCTGCTCGGTCTCCAGCCGGTAGCGGGTCCGCTCGGGCAGCGCGTGGAAGTAGTCCACGTACTCCGGGGAGGTCATCTCCAGGGTGAGCTTGGTGTATTCGAGCGGGAAGAAGCGCGGGGAGCGGGTCACCCAGTTGAGGCGGTAGCCGTGGACGTCGATCTCCGAGAGGAGGTCGTAGTAGATCTCGGCGGCGCTCTGGCCGCTGCCGACCAGGGTGATGGACTTCTTCTTCTGCAGCTCCTCCTTGTTCGGGAGGTAGCGCGAGTTGTGGATCAGGTCGCCGCCGAGGTCCCGGCAGGTCTCGGGGACGTACGCGGGGGTGCCGGTGCCGAGGACGATACGGCGCGCGCGGAACGTCTCACCGGCCTCGGTGGCGACCACGTACACCTGGTCGGTCTCGTCGAAGGCGACCGTCGCGACGGTGGTCGAGAAGCGGATCGAGGAGAGCTTCCCGGCGGCCCAGCGGCAGTAGTCGTCGTACTCGGTCCGCAGCGGGTAGAAGTTCTCGCGGATGTAGAACGAGTACAGCCTGCCCTTCTCCTTCAGGTAGTTGAGGAAGGAGTACGGCGAGGTCGGGTCGGCCATCGTGACCAGGTCCGACATGAACGGGGTCTGGAGGTGGGCGCCTTCGAGGAACATCCCCGAGTGCCACTCGAAGTCCGGCTTGGACTCCAGGAAGAGGCCGTTCAGCTCGTCGATCGGCTCGGTCAGGCAGGCGAGTCCGAGGTTGAACGGACCCAGCCCGATGCCGATGAAGTCGTGGATCTCGGGCGTCTCAGGCGTGGACAAGGTTCTCTCCCAGGTACTGCTCGGCGTGGCCGGCGATCAGATCGAGGACGGCGGCGATGTCGGCCGCGGTGGTCTCGGGGTTGAGCAGGGTGAACTTCAGGTACTGGCGGCCGTCGACCTTGGTGCCGGCGACGACGGCCTCGCCCGAGGCGAAGAGGGCCTTGCGGGCGTGGAGGTTGGCCCGGTCGACCTCGGCGGGCGGGACGTCGCCCTCCGGGACGTACCGGTAGACGAGGGTGGAGAGCTGCGGGGCGACCACGACGTCGTAGCGCGGGTCGGCGGTGAGCAGCTCGAAGCCCTCCCGGGCCAGGTCGCACACCTCGTCGAAGAGCTCGCCGATGCCGTCGGCGCCCATCACGCGCAGCGTCATCCAGAGCTTGAGCGCGTCGAAGCGGCGGGTGGTCTGGAGGGACTTGTCGACCTGGTTGGGTATCCGCTCCGCGATCGTGAGGCGCGGGTTCAGGTAGTCCGCGTGGTAGGTCGCGTGGCGCAGGGTGGCGCCGTCGCGGACCAGGACGGCGGAGGAACTCACCGGCTGGAAGAAGGACTTGTGGTAGTCGACGGTGACCGAGTCGGCCCGCTCGATGCCGTCGAGGAGGTGGCGGCGGGTCCGGGAGGCGAGCAGGCCGCAGCCGTAGGCCGCGTCGACGTGCATCCAGGCGCCGTACTCCTCGGCCAGGGCGGCGATCTCGGGCAGCGGGTCGATGGAGCCGAAGTCGGTGGTGCCGGCGGTGGCGACGATCGCCATCGGGACGAGGCCCTCGGCGCGGCAGGCCTCCAGCTCGGCGGCGAGGATGACGGACTGCATCCGCCTGTTCCCGTCGACCGGGACGGAGACGACGGCGTCGCGGCCCAGGCCGAGGAGGGTGGCGGACTTCTGGACGCTGAAGTGGCTGCACTCGGAGGAGAAGATCCGGAGCTTGGCCGGGTCCGCGGTCATGGCCTCCTCGCGGGCGAGGAGCAGGGCCTGGAGGTTGGACTGGGTGCCGCCGCTGGTGAAGACGCCGTCGGCGGCCGGTCCGAGGCCGATCCGGCCGGTGGTCCAGTCGATCAGCTTGCGCTCGATGAGGGTGCCGCCGGCGCTCTGGTCCCAGGTGTCGAGCGAGGAGTTGACGGCGGAGAGGACCGCCTCGCCGAGGACGGCGGGGATGACGACCGGGCAGTTGAGGTGGCCCAGGTAGCGGGGGTGGTGGAAGTAGACGGCGTCGCGCAGGTAGACGCTCTCCAGCTCGTCGAGCGCGGCGGAGGAGTCGCCGAGCGGCCGGTCGAGGTCGACGGCGTCGATGACGGGCGCGAGCTCGGCGGGCGTCACGCCGGTGAAGGGCCTTCGCGTCGCGGCGAGTTTGCTCGCCACCCGCTCGACTCCTTCGGTGACGGAGCGCCGGTAGCTCTCCGCCGTGGCGTCGTTGAGGAGGTGGGAGCGCATGTGGGGGCCCTTTCGGGAGGGAACGCCGGGAATGCCGGATCGCCGAGCGATCAACAGTAGTTAGGTTAGCCTAACCTAATTTAACAACGCAATAACCCCCCAACCCCGAAGGGATGGAGGGTCATTGCGGGGGGCGGGTTCCGAACACCCCGAAAGGCTCAGGCTTCTTCCTGCGTCTCGTCCGGGACCTCGCGCAGCGCGTCCTCGGACAGCCCCTTGCGCCAGTAGCCGACGAACGTCACCCGGCGGCGGTCGAGTTCGCGCTCCCGCACGAAGTGCCGGCGCAGCGCCTTGACCGCCCCGGACTCGCCCGCGATCCAGACGTACGGGGACGCGCCGGGCAGTTCCGCCCCGCGCACCGCGTCCACGGCGGAGGGCGCCCCCTCCTCCCGTACGAGCCAGGTGACCGTGGCGTCCGCCTCGGTCGCGAGCTCCGTGCGGTCGCCGGAGAACGGCACCTCCAGGAACACCCGGGCGCGGGTCTCGGCCGGCAGCCACTCCAGGATCGCCGAGGCCGCGGGAAGGGCCGTCTCGTCCGCCCAGATCAGCACCGAGTCGGCGTCCTCGGGCAGCCGGAAGCGGACACCCGTGTTGTCGGCGACCGCCGGACCCAGGACCACCACCCGGTCACCGGCCTTCGCGCGGCCGGCCCAGCGGCAGGCGGGCCCGCCGTCCTCGTGGATCGCGAAGTCGATGTCGATCTCGTGGGGTTCGGTGCGCTGCTCCCGGACGGTGTACGAGCGCATCACGGCCCGCTCGTCGTCGGGCATCGCGCGCCAGGCGCCCAGGATCGCGTACATGTCCGGGTCGTCCAGCGGCGGCAGGACGGGCGCCTCCTGGCCGGGGTGCGGCAGGAAGAGGGAGAGCGACTGGTCGCGGCCCCCGGCGGCGAATCCCTTCAGGTCGTCCCCGGTGAAGGTGACGCGGACCAGGGACGGGCCGAGCCGTCGCGTCCGGTCGACCTGGAGGGCGAAGAACCTGAAGGGGGCGGTGTCGGCGTTCGTCATGGGGGCAGGGCACCTTCTCGGTACGGGCAGGGTCGCTCCGGACGGGATGAAAGGAAGGTTAGCCTAACCTACTATCGATCAACAGGGGTGGGGTTCCCCCGGATACGGCGGAGCCCGCCGCCCCCGAAGGGGACGACGGGCTCGTGCGCCGGCGCCGGACTCAGGCCGGAAGGCCCAGCTCCCGGGCGATCAGCATGCGCTGGACCTCGCTGGTGCCCTCGCCGATCTCCAGGATCTTCGAGTCGCGCCACATGCGGGCCACCGGGTACTCGTTCATGAAGCCGTAGCCGCCGTGGATCTGGGTGGCGTCACGGGCGTTGTCGACGGCCACGGTGGAGGAGTACAGCTTCGCGATGGCCGCCTCCTTCTTGAAGGACTCGCCGAGGACCAGGCGCGAGGCGGCGTCACGCCAGCCGATGCGGGCCATGTGGGCCTTGGTCTCCATGTCGGCGATCTTGAACTGGATCGCCTGGTTGTCGGCGATCGGCCGGCCGAAGGCGTGCCGCTCGTGCGCGTACTTCACCGACTCGTCCACACAGCCCTGCGCGAGGCCCGTCGCGAGCGCCGCGATGGCGACCCGGCCCTCGTCGAGGATCCGCAGGAACTGGGCGTAGCCGCGGCCCTCCTCGCCGAGGAGGTTCTCCACCGGGACGCGGACGTCGTCGAAGGACAGCTCACGGGTGTCCGAGGCGTTCCAGCCGACCTTGGAGTAGGGGGCGGCGACCGTGAAGCCCGGGGTGCCGGAGGGGACGATGATCGAGGAGATCAGCGGGCGCCCGTCGGGCTTGCGGCCGGTGACCGCGGTGACCGTGACCAGCCCCGTGATGTCCGTACCGGAGTTGGTGATGAAGCACTTCGAACCGTTGATCACCCACTGGTCGCCGTCCCGGACGGCGGTGGTGCGGGTGCCGCCCGCGTCCGAGCCCGCGCCCGGCTCGGTGAGGCCGAAGGCGCCGAGGACCTCGCCGGAGCACAGCTTCGGCAGCCACTCCCGCTTCTGCTCCTCCGTGCCGAACCTGAAGACCGGCATCGCACCCAGCGAGACGCCCGCCTCCAGGGTGATGGCCACCGAGGAGTCGACCCGGGCCAGCTCCTCCAGGGCGATGCCGAGGGCGAGGTAGTCGCCGCCCATGCCGCCGTACTCCTCCGGGAAGGGGAGCCCGAACAGGCCCATCCGGCCCATCTCGCGGACGATCTCGTACGGGAACTCGTGGCGCTCGTAGAAGTCGCCGATCTTCGGGGCGACGACGTCGTGCGCGAACGCCTCGACGGTGCGGCGGAGTTCCTCGTGCTCTTCGGTGAGCCGGTGGTCGAGGGACATGGGTTTCGTCACTCCTTGTGGGAGAGGGCGCGGACGGTACGTGACGGGCTGGGGCGGCCCAGTTGTTCGGCCATCCACCCGCTCGTGGCGGTGAGGGCGGCCAGATCGACCCCGGTCTCGATGCCGAGACCGTCGAGCATCCACACGAGGTCCTCGGTGGCGAGGTTCCCGGTCGCGCTCTTCGCGTACGGGCAGCCGCCGAGGCCGCCGGCGGAGGCGTCGACCGTGGTCACCCCGTGCCGCAGCGCGGCCAGGGTGTTGGACAGGGCCTGCCCGTAGGTGTCGTGGAAGTGCACGGCGATACGGGAGGTGGGGACGCCGGCCTCGTTCAGCCCCGTCAGCAGGGCCCGGACGTGGCCGGGGGTGGCGACGCCGATCGTGTCGCCGAGGCTCAGCTCGTCACAGCCCATCTCGGCCAGCGCCTTGGTCACGCGGACGACCTGCTCGACCGGGACGGCCCCCTCCCAGGGGTCGCCGAAGCACATCGACAGGTAGCCGCGGACCTTGAGCCCGGCCTCTATGGCCCGGGTGACGGTCGGCGCGAACATCGCGAGCGCCTCGTCGACGGTCCGGTTCAGATTGGCCTTCGCGAAGGACTCGGTCGCCGAGGCGAACACGGCGACCTCACGGGCGCCGAGCGACAGCGCCCGGTCGAGACCGCGCTCGTTCGGGACGAGGACGGGCAGCCGGACGGGCAGGTCGCGGACGAGTGGGAACAGCTCCTCGGCGTCCGCCAGCTGCGGCACCCACTTCGGGTGCACGAAGCTCGTCGCCTCGATCGTGCCGAGCCCCGCGGCGGCGAGCCGCCGCACGAACTCCGCCTTCACCCCGGTCGGGACCGTCGTCTTCTCGTTCTGCAGCCCGTCCCGCGCCCCGACCTCGTGGATCCGGACCCGGGCGGGGAGGGACGGGTCCCTCACGGTCATCGGCAGGCTCACGCGTCCTCCTCCTCACGGGGCGCCACCACGGCCAGGATCTGGTCCATGGCGACGGTGGTGCCGGGCGTGACGTCCAGCTCGGTGACGGTCCCGGCGTGCGGGGCGGAGATGACGTGCTCCATCTTCATCGCCTCCACCACGAGCAGGCTCTGCCCTGCCTCCACCTCGTCCCCGACGGCCACCTTCACGACGGTCACGGTCCCCGGCATCGGCGCCGCCAGCGTGTCCGCGCCGCCGTGCCGCGCCCCGCTGAGCGCCGCCTCGACCGGGTCGTGGTCCAGGACGTTCCAGGAGTCGCCGTCCCGGCCGAGCCAGGAGCCGGCGCGCCGGAAGCGATGGGTGATCCCGTCCACCGTCACGGTCACCGAGGTGTCCGTGACGTGCCCCCCGGCGGGGGCGTCGACCGTCACGGGTTCGAGGCCCGCGACGCGGAACGGGAAGGCGAGGGGCTTCGGCGTGCCGCCGAGGCGGAAGCCGCTCGGCACCGAGAACGGGTCCGTCCAGCCCTCCCGGGGCTCCGGGGCCAGCTCGGCGGCCCGCACGGCAGCCGCCGCCGCGTACACCTCGTCCGGGACGCCCGTCGGGACCAGGGACTCCGCGTCCCGCTCGACCAGGCCGGTGTCGAGGCGGCCCGAGACGACGTCCGGGTGGGCGAGGAGGCGGCGCAGGAAGCCGGCGTTCGTCGGGACGCCGAGCGTGACGGTGGAGGCGAGGGCGGCGCGCAGCTTGCGCAGGGCCGCCTCGCGGGTCGGCGCGTGGACGATGACCTTGGACAGCATCGGGTCGTAGAGGGACGAGACCTCCGTGCCCTCCGACAGGCCCGAGTCCGTGCGGACCCCGTCGCCCTGCGGCTCGTGCAGCGACAGGACCGTGCCGCCCGAGGGGAGGAAGCCCCGGGAGGGGTCCTCCGCGCAGATACGGGCCTCGATCGCCCAGCCGTCCAGGCGGATGTCGTCCTGGCCGAAGGGGAGCGGCTCGCCCGCCGCGACCCGCAGCTGCCACTCCACCAGGTCGACGCCCGTGATGAGCTCGGTGACCGGGTGCTCGACCTGGAGACGGGTGTTCATCTCCATGAAGTAGTACGAGGAGGGGTCGCCGCCCGGCACGATGAACTCGACCGTGCCCGCGCCGACATAGCCGCAGGAGCGGGCCGCCTCGACCGCCGCCGCGCCCATGGCGGCGCGGATCGCGGGGGTGAGGAGGACGCTGGGCGCCTCCTCGATGATCTTCTGGTGGCGGCGCTGGAGGGAGCACTCGCGCTCGCCGAGGTGGACCACGTTGCCGTGGGTGTCGGCGAGGACCTGGATCTCGATGTGCCGGGGGCGGTCGATCCAGCGCTCCACGAGGAGCGTGTCGTCGCCGAACGACGCGCGTGCCTCGCGGCGGGCCGCCGCGATCTCCTCCTCCAGGACCGACAGGTCCCGGACCAGACGCATGCCCTTGCCGCCGCCGCCGGCGGACGGCTTGAGCAGGACGGGCGCGCCGAGCTCACGGGCCGCCTCGACCAGTTCGGGGTCGGCGGCGCCCGGCACGACGGGGACGCCCGCCGCCTTCACGGTCTCCTTCGCGCGGATCTTGTCGCCCATGAGGGAGATCGCGGCCGCGCCGGGGCCGATGAAGACGAGGCCGGCGTCGGCGCAGGCCTGCGCGAAACCGGCGTTCTCGGCGAGGAAGCCGTACCCCGGGTGGACGGCCTGCGCGCCGGTGCGGCGGGCCGCGTCGAGCAGCGCCGGGACGGACAGGTACGACTCGGCGGCCGGCGGCGGGCCGATCCGCACCGCCGTGTCCGCCTCCCGCACGTGGCGGGCGTCGGCGTCCGCGTCGCTGTAGACGGCCACCGAGCGCACGCCCATCTCCCGCAGGGTGCGGATGACGCGGACGGCGATCTCGCCCCGGTTGGCCACGAGGACGGTGTCGAACATGCTCTGCATCTTCTGGGGGCCCTTCACATCCGGAAGACGCCGAACTGGGGGTCACCCAGGGGCGCGTTGGCACAGGCGGTCAGGGCGAGGCCGAGGACCTGCCGGGTCTCCAGCGGGTCGATGACCCCGTCGTCCCACAGCCGGGCGCTCGCGTAGTAGGCGTTGCCCTGGCTCTCGTACTGCTCGCGGATCGGGGCCTTGAAGGCCTCCTCGTCCTCGGCGCTCCACTCGTCGCCGAGCTGGTCGCGCTTGACGGTCGCGAGGACGGAAGCGGCCTGCTCGCCGCCCATGACCGAGATCTTGGCGTTGGGCCACATCCACAGGAAGCGGGGGGAGTAGGCCCGGCCGCACATCGAGTAGTTGCCCGCGCCGTAGGAGCCGCCGACGACGACCGTCAGCTTCGGCACCCGGGTGGTGGCCACGGCCGTGACCATCTTGGCGCCGTGCTTGGCGATGCCGCCGTGCTCGTACGCCTTGCCGACCATGAAGCCGGTGATGTTCTGCAGGAACACCAGCGGGATGCCGCGCTGGTCGCACAGCTCGATGAAGTGCGCGCCCTTCTGGGCGGACTCGGCGAACAGGATGCCGTTGTTGGCGACGATGCCGACCGGGTGGCCGTGGATCCGGGCGAAGCCGGTGATCAGCGTCTGCCCGTACTCGGACTTGAACTCCTGGAAGCGGGAGCCGTCCACCACCCGGGCGATGACCTCGCGCACGTCGTACGGGGTGCGGGAGTCCACCGGCACCGCGCCGTACAGGCCGTACGGGTCGACCTTCGGCTCCTCTGCCGGCTCGACCGACCAGGGGAGCGGGCCGCGCTCGGGGAGCGTGGCCACGATGTTCCGGACGATCCGCAGCGCGTGGGCGTCGTCCTCGGCCAGGTGGTCGGTGACGCCGGAGATCCGCGAGTGGACCTCGCCGCCGCCCAGCTCCTCGGCCGTGACGACCTCGCCGGTGGCCGCCTTCACCAGCGGCGGACCGCCGAGGAAGATCGTGCCCTGGTTCCGCACGATCACGGCCTCGTCGCTCATCGCCGGCACGTACGCGCCGCCGGCCGTGCACGAGCCCATGACGGCCGCGATCTGCGGGATGCCCGCGCCGGACATCCTGGCCTGGTTGAAGAAGATCCGGCCGAAGTGCTCCCGGTCGGGGAAGACCTCGTCCTGCATCGGCAGGAAGGCGCCGCCCGAATCGACCAGGTAGAGGCAGGGGAGACGATTCTCCAGCGCCACCTCCTGGGCCCTGAGGTGCTTCTTCACCGTCATCGGGTAGTACGTGCCGCCCTTGACGGTCGCGTCGTTGGCGACGATCACGCACTCCCGGCCGGAGACCCGGCCGATGCCCGCGATGACGCCGGCCGCCGGGGCCTGGTCGCCGTACATGCCGTCCGCCGCGAGCGGGGCCAGCTCCAGGAAGGGCGAGCCCGGGTCGAGGAGGGTGTCCACCCGGTCCCGCGGCAGCAGCTTCCCGCGCGCGGTGTGCCGGGCCCGGGACTTCTCACCGCCGCCCAGGGCGGCCTTCGCGAGCTTGGCGCGCAGGGTCGCCGCCAGCTCGTGATGGGCCGCCTCGTTGGCCTGCCAGGCCGCGGACGCGGGGTCCGCCGCGCTCGTCAGCACAGGTGCCTGCTGCATCCCTCGAGCTCCCTTGCTCGGTTAATGAGCGTTAACGTATGTCGCCCAGGTTAACGACCGCTAACGGGGTTGTCTAGAATCGAATCCATGACCACCACCCCCGCCTCGACCTCGATCGCCACCGGCAGGACCGATGCCCCGACGCGGCGCGAGCAGATCCTGAAGGAGGCCGCCCGCCTCTTCGCGGCCCGTGGCTTCCACGGCGTGGGCGTGGACGAGATAGGAGCCGCCGTCGGCATCAGCGGCCCCGGCCTCTACCGCCACTTCCCGGGCAAGGACGCGATGCTCGCCGAACTGCTCGTCGGCATCAGCGAGCGGCTCCTCGACGGCGGCCGGCTGCGCGTCGGCGAGGCCGACGGAGACCCCCGGGCCCTCCTCGGCGCCCTCATCGACGGCCACATCGACTTCGCCCTCGACGACCGCCCGCTCATCACCCTCCACGACCGCGAGCTCGACCGCCTCAAGGACGAGGACCGCAAGCGGGTCCGCCAGCTCCAGCGCCAGTACGTCGAGCTCTGGGTCACCGTCGTCCGCGAGCTCTACCCCGACGCCGCCGAGTCGGAGGCCCGCACCGCCGTCCACGCCGTCTTCGGCCTCCTCAACTCCACCCCCCACCTCGCCGCCCTCGGCCGCGGCCCGATGGAGGACCTCCTCAGGCGGCTGGCCGACGGGGCGTTCGGGGCGCTGGCCCGGTAGCGCCGGGCGGGCGCTCGGCGCGGGCAGGCGGGGACGGGCGGCCGGCCGCTCCCGGCGGGTCCGGGGGACACGGCGGTCCACGGGGCGGAACCGGTTGCCCTGGCGGCATGGTGCTCGGACAGAATGAGCACCATGCCGATACTCAGCCGCGCCGCCCTTGTCGAGCACCTCGTCCGCACCCGGATCGCGGGAGACGTCGCCACCCCGCGCGACAACAACCTCTCCCACTACCGCAAGCTCGCCAACGGCGACCGGCACTACTGGTTCGGCCTGGAGTTCGGCGACCGCTGGACCGACGAGCAGGACGTGCTCGCCGTCATGGCCGAGCGCTGCGGCGTCATCGACGACCCCGCCCACCGGGCCGGCCAGGACACCATCGACCCCGAACTCACCGTCGACGGCCTCGACCGCATGGCCGCCCGGCTGCGCAAGGCCGCCGCGGGCCGGGAGCGCGTCCTCTTCGCGACCGGCCACCCCGGCGCGCTCATCGACGTCCACAGCCGGGTCGCCGCCGCGCTGCGCGCCCAGGGCTGCGACATCGTCCGCATCCCCGGCGGGCTCGTCGCCGACGAGGGGTACGTCGTGCAGTTCGCCGACGTGGCCGTCTTCGAGCGCGGGGCCAGCCTCTGGCACACCCACTCCCCGGAGCCGATGAACGCGATCCTCGACGCGCTCGGGGAGTCCGGGCGGCCCGACCTGGTCGTCGCCGACCACGGCTGGGCCGGGCGCGCCGGTCAGCGGGGCATCGACTCCGTCGGCTACGCCGACTGCAACGACCCGGCGCTCTTCCTCGCCGAGGCCGAGGGTACCCTCCAGGTCACCGTGCCCCTGGACGACCACGTCCTCGACCCGCGCTTCTACGAGCCGATGACGGCGTACACGCTGAACGCGGCGGGCCTCGCCTGATCAGGCCGGCCCCGACGGCCGGGCCCGGCGCTGCGCCACGCCCGGTGTCGGGTCCAGGTACACGCGGCGGATCGACGGGAAGCGTTCGCGGAGCTGGGCCTCCGCGTCCTCGCACGCCCATTCCACCTGTTCCGCGGACGCCACGTCCCGGAAGTCGATCTTCGCCGCGACCAGGACCTCCCCGGGCCCCTGGATCAGGGTGATCAGGTCGAGGACGTCGACGACGTGCGGGACGGTCAGGATCTCCTCGCGGATGCCGGACCGCATCCGCGACGGGGCCGGGCGGCCGATGAGGAGTTCGGCGTTGGAGCGGCCGAGGACCCAGGCCACGTACACGAGCAGAACCCCGATGAGGATCGACGCGACGCCGTCCCAGACGCCGGAGCCGGTCAACTGGCCGCCGAGGAGGCCGGCGGCCGCGAGCATGAGGCCGGTGAGGGCGGCGGAGTCCTCCATGACGACGGCCTTGACGGTGGTGTCGGGGGTGAACCGCAGGTAGGCGGCGAAGGGGGCCCTCATGCGCTCGGCCTCGGCCTTGACCTGCCTGACGCCGGTCCGGAGGGAGAAGCCCTCCAGGACGAAGGCGACGCCGAGGACGACGTACGAGATCGTCGGGTCGCCGAGCTCCTCGCCGTGGGTGAGGGTGTGGATGCCGTCGTAGACGGAGAAGACGGCGCCGCCGACGAAGGTCGCGACGGCCGCCAGCATCGCCCACACGTACCGTTCGCCCGCGTAGCCGAGGGGGTGGTCCTCGTCGGCGGGCTTCTCGCTCCGCTTGAGCGCGGTGAGCAGCATGACCTCGGTGACGGTGTCGGCGACCGAGTGGGCGGCCTCGGAGAGCATGGCGCTCGAGCCGCTGACGAGGCCCGCGACGACCTTGGCGGCGGCGATCCCGAGGTTCGCCGCCGCCGCCACGATCACCGTGAAGGTGCTTTCGCTGTTTTCCGTCATGAATCGGACGGTATGTTCGGTCGTCAGCGCGGGACGCGAACGACACCCTCCTGGATGACGGAGATCGCGAGCCGTCCGTCCCGGGTGTAGATCCGCGCCTGGCCGAGGCCGCGCCCGCCGGACGCGGTCGGCGACTCCTGGTCGTACAGGAGCCATTCGTCGGCCCGGAAGGGCCGGTGGAACCACATGGCGTGGTCGAGGGAGGCCCCGACGACGTCGCCGACGGCCCAGCCGCCGCGCCCGTGGGCGAGGAGTACCGAGTCGAGCAGCGTCATGTCGGAGACGTACGTGGCGAGGACGACGTGCAGCAGGGGGTCGTCGGCCAGTTTGCCGTTGGTGCGGAACCAGACCTGGGAGCGGGGTTCGCGCGGGGTGCCGACCGTTCCCCACGGGGGCGTCTCGGCGTAGCGCAGGTCGACGGCCGCGCGGGCTTCGATCAGCCGGTCCGCGACCTCGGCGGGGAGGTGGCGGGGGAGCATCTCGGCCGGCGCGGGGAGCGTCTCGAGGTCCGGGGCGGGCGGCATGTCGACCTGGTGGTCGAGCCCCTCCTCGTACGTCTGGAAGGACGCCGAGAGGTGGAAGATCGGCTGCCCGTGCTGGACGGCGACGACCCGGCGGGTGGTGAAGGAGCGGCCGTCGCGGATGCGGTCGACCGTGTAGACGATCGGCGCGCCGGGGTCCCCGGCCCGCAGGAAGTACGCGTGGAGCGAGTGGGCGAGCCGGTCGGCCGGGACCGTCCGGCCCGCCGCCACCAGCGCCTGGGCGGCCACCTGGCCGCCGAAGACGCGGGGGACGAGCGCGGACCGGGACTCACCTCGGAAGATGTCCCGCTCGATCCGCTCCAGGTCGAGCAGATCGAGCAGGTCGTCCAGCGCCGTGGGGGCGTCGGGCACTTACAGACCCATCGACTTGGCGATGATCGACTTCATGATCTCGCTGGTGCCGCCGTAGATGCGGTTGACGCGGTTGTCGGCGTAGAGGCGGGCGATCGGGTACTCGTTCATGTAGCCGTAGCCGCCGTGCAGCTGGAGGCAGCGGTCGATGACGCGGTGGGCGACCTCGGTGCAGAAGAGCTTGGCGCTCGCGGCCTCGGCCGGGGTCAGCTCGCCGGCGTCCAGGGCCTCCAGGGCGCGGTCGGCGACGGCCTCGGCGGCGTCGACCTCGGCCTGGCAGGCGGCCAGCTCGAACTTGGTGTTCTGGAAGTGCGCGACCGGCTTGCCGAAGACCGTGCGGTCCGTGACGTACTGCTGGGCGAAGCGGACGGCGGCCTTGGCCTGGGCGTAGGCGCCGAAGGCGATGCCCCAGCGCTCGGAGGCCAGGTTGTGGCCGAGGTAGTAGAAGCCCTTGTTCTCCTCGCCGAGCAGGTCCTCGACGGGCACCTTCACGTCGACGAACGCCAGCTCGGCGGTGTCGGAGGTGCGCAGGCCGAGCTTGTCCAGCTTGCGGCCGATGGAGTAGCCCTCGGACTTGGTGTCCACGGCGAAGAGGGAGATGCCGTGGCGGCGGTCCTCGGCCGTGGGCGCGGAGGTGCGGGCGCAGACGATCACGCGGTCGGCGTGGACGCCGCCGGTGATGAAGGTCTTGGCGCCGTTGAGGACGTAGTGGGTGCCGTCCTCGGAGAGCTTGGCGGTGGTCTTCATGCCCGCGACGTCGGAGCCGGTGCCCGGCTCGGTCATGGCGAGCGCCCACATCTCCTCGCCGGTGACGAACTTCGGCAGGTAGCGCTTCTTCTGCTCGTCGGTGGAGAGCATCTTGATGTACGGCAGGGCCAGCAGCACGTGCACCCCGGAGCCGCCGAACTGCACGCCCGCGCGGGAGGTCTCCTCGTACAGGACGGCCTCGAACTTGTGGGTGTCCAGGCCCGCGCCGCCGAACTCCTCGGGCACGTTGATGCCGAAGATGCCCAGCTCGCCCAGCTTGTCGTAGAACTCGCGCGGCGCCTGGCCCGCGGCGAACCACTCGTCGTAGACGGGGACGACCTCGGCCTCGATGAAGGCGCGGATGGTCTCCCGGAACGCCTCGTGGTCCTCGTTGAATACGGTACGGCGCACGGTGCGTCTCCTCCGGTGTGCGGGCGGGCCCAGTTGTCTAAGCGCTTGCTCAGGGTGTCGTCAACGAAGTTACCCAGCGGTCACCCACCCTGTCCAGACTCCTCGCCTGTGATCCAGGCCCGCCCCACGGAGTCGTACCCGTACACGGGCCGCCCCTTCGCCCCGCTCGTCCGAAAGGGTGCGCCGTCCTCGTCCCCGATCCGGACCGTGCCCCGGCGCCCCTCCGAGCTCCACTCCAGCTCCAGGTACCAGCGGCAGTCGCACCCCGCCGCCCCCGCCGAGACCAGCAGCTCCTCCGGCTCGGTGGCACTGACCGCGTACGGGAAGGAGACCGCCGGGAGCGTCCGGCCCTCCTGCCCGGAGGCGTCGTACCCGTCCAGCGACCGGGCCACCGGCCGCGGCCGGTCCAGGTCCACCTCGAAACGGCGCGGCGTCACCGCCCCGCCGCACCCGTCGTCCGTCCGGTACGCCGCCCACGGCAGCGGCGCGCCCCGCTCCACCACCCGCACGTGCAGCGCCTGGAGCACCACCGCCGCCGTGCTCCTGCCCTGCACCGACACCCGCACCAGCGTCTCCCCGCCGTCCACGGCCCCCTGCGCCGCCGCCCAGCTCCGCGCGTCGGCCGCCTCCGGCGGGGGAGGGGGCGTCCGCCGCACGAGGTAGGTGTGGCCGCACCCGTTCTTCCAGAGGTCCGAGGCGACCGTCCACGTCAGCGGCGCCGGTGGTTCGGCGTCCCGCTCCCGAGGCTTCCCGGGCAGGAGTACGGCTCCGAGGGTCACCGTCCCCACGACCGCCAGCGCCCCGCCGACCACGCCCAGCCACCCCCACCGGCGCCTCCGCCGCTCGGACGGGAGGCCCGGCGCGCGCGCGTGCACGGGTTCCAGCTCGGGCTCGGGCGCCGCCTCCGGGGCCGGGGCGGACTCCGGCGCCGGCTTCGGCTCCGGGCCGGGCTCGGACGCCGCCTGCGGGCCGGGCTCGGACGCCGCCTCCGGGCCGGGTTCGGGCGCCGGCTCCGGGCCGGGTTCCGGTGCCGCAGGGCGGCGGGCGCCGTCCGCGCGGGTCCAGGCGACCTCCAGGGCGCGCCGCTCCTCCTCGTCCGCCCCGCACAGCAGGGCGAGCCGGTCGACCACGGCGAACTCCTCCGGGACGGTCGCGCCGGAGCAGTAGCGGTGGAGGGTGGACGCGCTGACGCTCAGGCGCCGGCCCAGCGCCTCGTAACTCCTGCCGTCCCGCGCCTTCAGCGCGCGCACGAGCCGCGCGAACTCCTCGACGGCGGCGTCCTTCGGCATTCCATCCCCCTCGCCCCTGCGTCCCACCCTTCACGTCCTTGCACGTCAGCGGGGGTGGAATGGTTCCGGGACGGAGGGTGGGCGCGTCACCGTTGCAGGCGGCGGGCGCCGGCCCGACGCTGGTCGAGCACTGACCGAACGACCCGACGGGGGATCCACCACCATGCACAAGCTGCGTACCGCACTCGCCACCGCCGCCGCTACCGCCCTGGGCCTCGCGGCCCTCGCCACGGCCCCGGCGCAGGCCGCCGCCGAGCCCGCCTTCCTCGCGGCCTCCCAGATGCCGCCGTCGTCGACGCCGTGGACCGCCACGCAGGTCTTCACCGGCGTCCCGGAGAACGGCGGCGCCCTCTGCGCCCCGTACAAGATCCCGGCGCAGAACACCCGCTACCGCGAGTTCAGCACCGAGCTCGACACCAACGGCGTCCAGATCACCACCGTCGCCCGCACCGAGGCCGACGCGGTGAAGCTGGTCGACACCCTGCGCAAGGCCCTCGCCGGCTGCGGCCCCCTCCTTGAGCGGCAGAACCCGGGCCTGCACGCCGTCAGCGCCTCCCACGGCAAGCTCGCCGTCGAGGAAGGCGCCTGGGTCTACAGCCTGGACACCGCCGACCCGCAGATCGGCAGCACCGACATCCACCTCTTCTCCGTGGGCCGCGACGGCCGGACCGTCACCTACGTCCGGTGGGGTCAGATGGGCGACCTGAAGGACGCCCCGCTGACGGCCTTCAAGACGACGACCAAGACCGCCGTGAACAAGCTCTGGCCGTGAGCCCGACCCGCCTCAGTGGTGCCGCAGGGCGAACCACAGCTCCATCCTCACGTCCGGGTCGTCCAGGTCCCGGTCCAGGAGCGCGGTGCAGCGGGCGATCCGCTGCCGGACCGTGTTGCGGTGGACGTCCAGCGCGGTCGCCGTCCGGTCCCAGCTCCCGTGCAGCGACAGCCAGACCCGCAGGGTCTCGGTGAGCGGCTCGGCCAGCGGGGCGAGGACCGTGCGGGCGTACGCGGCGGCCTCCGCCGGGTCCACGAGCCCCCCGAACCCGGCGGGGCGGTGCCTGGCCAGAGGCGTGCGGGACGCCTCCGCACGCCGCAGGGCCCGCGCGGCCTCCGCGTCGGCCGTGGCGAGGTCCCGGGCGTGGGCGGGGGCGGCGGCCCCGAGCGTCCACCCGGGCTGGGCGGTGAGAGGTGCCGAGGCGGGGAGGAGGAGCCGTACGGGCGAGGGTGCGGGGGCCCCGCCGGGTACGGCTCCGGCGCCGTCCGTCGGGCTCGTGCGCGCGCCCGTTCCTGTGCTCGTGCCCGCGCTCGGTCCCGCGTCCACCAGCGGTGTCCCCAGCGCCGCCGCCAGCGAGGCGGCGGCGAAGGGGGTGCCGTCGCCGCCCCGGGCGTGCACGACCGTCCACGGGCCGGGGCCGAGGGGGGCGGCGGCCTCGGCCGGGGGAGTGCCGAGGAGGAGCCGGACCAGGGCGCCGTCCCGCACGGCCGCGTCCGCGCCGCGGTGCGGGGCGGTCAGCAGGGAGAGCAGGACGACGGCGACGCCGGCGATCGTGTGGTCGCCGGAGCCGCGCCGCTCCGTCGCGACCCCGAGCGTCAGGCCGTCGCCGCCGCCCAGCGCGTACGCCGCCAGCCGCAGCCCGCCGCCGTCGCCGCTCGCCGACGCCGGCCC
>NZ_JBFPNH010000024.1:0-128134 GCF_040815545.1 Streptomyces sp. LMG1-1-1.1
GCCGCCGACTGCGGCGCGCCACCCGGACCGCCGGGACGTCCACCGCCGGGGCCACCGGCCGCACCGGGACCGCCGGGGAGCCGGCCGCCGGGGGCGGAGGCACCCTGCGGCATCGCGCCCTGGCCGCCCGCGCCCGGCTTGGGCATCGGCTTCTTGCCGCCCTGGGCGACGTCGACGGGGAGCATGACGAGCGCGGTGGTGCCGCCCGAGTCGGAGGGGCGCAGCTGGATGCGGATGCCGTGTCGCAGGGACAGGCGGCCGACCACGAAGAGGCCCATGCGGCGGGAGACCGAGACGTCCACGGTGGGCGGCGAGGCGAGCCGCTCGTTGATCGCGGCGAGGTCCTCGGGGGAGAGGCCGATGCCGGTGTCGTGGATCTCGACGAGCACGCGGCCGTCGGGCAGGGCGTGACCGGTGACCCGGACCTTCGTCTGCGGGGAGGAGAACGAGGTGGCGTTCTCCAGCAGCTCGGCGAGGAGGTGCACGAGGTCGTTGACGACCCGGCCGGCGACCTCGGTCGCCGGGACCGCGGCCAGTTCGATGCGCTCGTACTGTTCCACCTCGGAGGCGGCGGCACGGAGCACGTCGACCAGCGGGACCGGGCGGGTCCAGCGGCGGCCCGGCTCCTCGCCGGCGAGGACGAGGAGGTTCTCGCCGTTCCGGCGCATACGGGTCGCGAGGTGGTCGAGCTTGAAGAGCGAGGAGAGCTGGTCCGGGTCGGCCTCGCGCGACTCCAGTTCGGAGATGAGCGACAGCTGACGCTGGATGAGGCCCTGGGAGCGGCGCGAGAGGTTGGTGAACATCGCGTTGACGTTGCCCCGGAGGAGGGCCTGCTCGGCGGCGAGGCGGACGGCCTCGCGGTGCACGTCGTCGAAGGCCGCGGCCACCTGGCCGATCTCGTCCCGGGAGTGCACACCGACGGACTCGACGGAGGTGTCGACGTCCTGCGGGTCGGACTCGGAGAGCTGCTTGACGAGCTCGGGCAGACGGTCCTGGGCGACCTTGGTCGCGGTGTCCTGGAGTCGGCGCAGCGACCGGATCATGGACCGGGCCACGACGAAGGCGCCGATGAGCGAGACGCCGAGGACGAGCAGGATCAGCGCACCGTTGATGATGGCCTCGCGCTGCGACTCCTGCCGCAGCTCACGGGCCATCGTCTCCATGTCGCCGAGGAGGCCGTCCTCGATGACGTTCATGGCGTTGATCTTGATGCCGTACTCGTCGGTGAAGTTCAGGTGACCGCGCCGGGTGCCGCCGGGCATGGCGTCGTCCGCGTTCAGGACGCGCTCGGCGTACTTGTCGGCGGCGACGATCGACGGGTTGGCGCCGGTGAGGGACGCGGTCCGCTCGGCGGCGTCGCCACCGGTCGACTCGTAGATCGCCTGGAACGACTTGAACTCGACGCCCTCGGAGTTGAGCGCGGCGTCGGCGTAGAGGCGGTCACCCTGCTGGATGCGGCCCGGGGTCTTGTCGTTCGGGGGCAGCGCGGCGGCGATGACCGCCTGCTGGATGGAGGCGTACTCCTTGGCGGACGAGAACGCGGCGAGCGCGCGGGTCCGCTTGATCATCTCCGGGTTGCTGGTCGCCTGCGCCATGTCCTGCGACAGGCTGAGCAGCGAGCGGATGAGACGGCTGTACGCCTCGACCGTCACCGAGTGGGCGACGCCCTTCTCGTAGGCGTTGCCGCGGATCGTGTTGAGCTGGATGACCTGCGAGGCGATCTGGCTGACGTTCTGGCGGATGCTCCGCAGCGCCTCGTCGCCCTCGGTGGTCGGGATGTCCTCGGTGGCGTCGAGGAAGGCCTTGTACTCGCGGTCCGTCTTCCGGCGCGGGTTGGCGACCTGGTAGTCGCTGACCGGGCGGCCGTTGGCCAGCGGACCCGCGGACAGGTCGCGCTCGGACTGCAGCGCCTGCGCGAGGTCGGTCGCCTCACGGGTCAGCTTGGTGAGCAGCTGCATGTGGTCGAGCTGCTCCATGTCCTGGAGCGACTCGCTGATGCGGATGCCGCCCAGGGTGGTCGCCGCCACCACGGGGAGGGTGAGGAGGGCGACGAGGCGCGTGGAGATGCGCCAGTTGCGCAGGGCTATTCGCGGGCCGACCTCGTTCTCGGCGCGGGGCTTGGCGGGCACGGCCGACGGCTCGGCCGCTGAGGCCTTGCCGTTCTTGCCGCTCGCACGCCTGCCGGCGTCACCGGCGTCGCCCGACGGACCCTGACCCTGGTTCGGGGTGTGCGGGGCCGAGGGACCGCGGTCGGTCCCGGCGCGCGGTTCCTGCTCCGCCTGAGCTTCCGCTCGGCTCTGGCGGGCCTGGGGAGTCCCCGAGCCATCCCTCTTGAAACGTCCCTGCACTAGCGTCGCAACCTTTTGACCAGGCGTCCTTCCGGGTGAACGGAGCGGACGGTGTCGGCGTCAGTCGAGGTACGTGAGTACCCCAGGCGGTCATCGGTGACCGGCGCAGTTCCCCCTTCCCCGCCACTCGGCCGGCGCTGCGTCGCGCCTCCTGCGTGCCGGCTCGTAAACCCGCGGCGGTGCGTGGAATTCCAGCACAGTGCCGGATCTCCAACAAGGGCCGCGTGTCGCACTGTGAGGGGAATGACAACCTGTGCACGTTGTATCACCCCATGTAGAAGATGATCACGGAGGTTTCGGACTTTTCCTCTCCAATGAACCGGCATCCCCCTGTGTCCCAGTCGGCATGATCAGGAGCGGAATGCAGCATTCAGTGGCGTAATGTCCCTTTCCGTAGTGACCCGCGACTGTCCGTAATGCCCGGAATGTAGCGTGCGTGGTGAGCAAACTCACACGCGAATCGATGTCTCAGCCATGCATTCGAAGGGAATCGCATGTTTAGCCTGACGCTTTACACCCCTTCGCGCCCGCACGGGCGCCCGTCCCGGAACAAGGGCAGATCACCGCGATGAACACGACGACGCTCCGCACCACGGCCAACCCGCGCCGCTCCACCCTCGCCCACCTCGCGGACGCCGCACAGCTCGGCCGGGGCGCCCAGCCGGAGTACGCGGCCGAACTGCCCGGCAACACGGCCAACCCCCGCCGCACGATCCTCATGCAGGCCCCGGCCCCGTACGAGCCCCAGCCGTACGCCGCCGCCTCCCGCTGACCCGGACGGGCGTCGCCCACTCCGTGCGCCCCGGTGATATCGCCGGTGGGCCGCCCCCTCGCCGCGTTAGCCTGGAGCGTCAGACTCCAGCCAGTAGCAAGTGAGGGGCGACAGCACTCGTGCGCATCGCCAGATTCTCCATCGACGGCAACGTGGCCTTCGGCGCCGTCGAGGGCGAGGGAACCGTCGAGTCCGGCGGCCTCGTCCTCGACATCATCAAGGGCATCCCGTACACCGACTTCGAGCTCAGCGGCACCAAGGTCCCGCTGAGCAAGGTGCGGCTCCTGCCGCCCGTGCTCCCCAACAAGGTCGTGGCCATCGGCCGCAACTACGCCGAGCACGCGGCCGAACTCGGCAACGAGGTCCCGGAGGTCCCCGTCGCCTTCTTCAAGCCCACCACCTCGGTGATCGGCTCCGGCGACGCCATCGAGTACCCCTCCTTCTCCAACGAGCTGCACCACGAGGCCGAACTGGCCGTGGTCATCGGCCGCATGTGCCGCGAGGTGCCCCGCGAGCGCGTGAAGGACGTCATCTTCGGCTACACCTGCGCCAACGACGTCACCGCCCGCGACGCCCAGCAGCGCGAGAAGCAGTGGGCCCGCGCCAAGGGCTTCGACACCTCCTGCCCCCTGGGCCCCTGGGTGGAGACCGACCTCGACCCGAGCGACCTGGCCGTCCAGGCCACGGTCAACGGCGAACAGCGCCAGCTGGGTCGGACGAGCGACATGATCCGCTCCATCGAGGACCTGGTCGTCCACATCACCGAGGCCATGACGCTGCTGCCCGGCGACGTCATCCTCACCGGCACCCCCGCCGGGGTCGGCCCCCTCAACGTCGGCGACGAGGTCGCCGTCACCATCGAAGGCATCGGCACTCTCACCAATAAGGTGATCAAGCGTGGCTAACGCGAACATCCGCGTCCGTTTCTGTCCCTCGCCGACCGGCAACCCCCACGTGGGCCTGGTCCGCACCGCCCTCTTCAACTGGGCCTTCGCCCGGCACAACGAGGGCACCATGGTCTTCCGCATCGAGGACACCGACGCCGCGCGCGACTCGGAGGAGTCGTACGAGCAGCTCCTCGACTCGCTGAAGTGGCTCGGCCTCGACTGGGACGAGGGCCCGGAGATCGGCGGCCCGCACGCGCCGTACCGCCAGTCGCAGCGGATGGACATCTACAAGGACGTCGCCGACAAGCTGCTCGCCGGCGGCTACGCGTACCCCTGCTACTGCACCACCGAGGAGCTCGAGGAGCGCCGCGCCGCCGCCCGCGCCGCCGGCCGCCCCTCCGGCTACGACGGCCACTGCCGCGACCTCACCGCCGAGCAGAAGGCCGCGTACGAGGCCGAGGGCCGCGCGTCGATCGTCCGCTTCCGGATGCCCGACGAGCCCATCACCTTCACCGACCTGGTCCGCGGCGAGCTCACCTTCACCCCGGAGAACGTGCCGGACTACGGCATCCTCCGCGCGAACGGCGCCCCGCTCTACACCCTGGTCAACCCGGTCGACGACGCCCTGATGGAGATCACCCACGTCCTGCGCGGCGAGGACCTGCTCTCCTCCACCCCCCGCCAGGTCGCGCTCTACAAGGCGCTGATCGAGCTGGGCGTCGCCAAGGAGATCCCCTCCTTCGGCCACCTGCCGTACGTGATGGGCGAGGGCAACAAGAAGCTCTCCAAGCGCGACCCCGAGGCCTCCCTCAACCTCTACCGGGAGCGCGGCTTCCTCCCCGAGGGCCTGCTGAACTACCTCTCGCTCCTCGGCTGGTCCTTCTCGGCCGACCAGGACCTCTTCACCATCCCCGAGATGGTGGCGAAGTTCGACATCGCCGACGTCAACGCCAACCCGGCGCGCTTCGACCTCAAGAAGGCCGAGTCGATCAACGCCGACCACATCCGGATGCTCGACGTGAAGGCGTTCACCGAGGCCTGCGAGCCCTGGCTCAACGCCCCGCACGCCAACTGGGCGCCCGAGGACTTCGACCGCGCCGCCTGGGAGGCCATCGCGCCGCACGCCCAGACCCGCATGACGGTCCTCTCGGAGATCACGGCCAACGTCGACTTCCTCTTCCTCCCGGAGCCGGTCTTCGACCAGCCCTCGTGGGACAAGGCCATGAAGGGCGAGCCGGCCGCGCTGCTCACCACGGCCCGCGAGAAGCTCGTGGACGCCGACTGGAGCGACCCCGAGTCGCTCAAGAACGCGGTCCTGGCCGCCGGCGAGGCCCACGGCCTCAAGCTCGGCAAGGCCCAGGCCCCGGTCCGCGTCGCCGTCACCGGCCGCACCGTCGGCCTGCCCCTCTTCGAGTCCCTGGAGATCCTGGGCAAGGAGAAGACCCTGACCCGCATCGACGCGGCCCTGGCGAAGCTCACCGCCTGAGCCCCGTCCTCCGTCCCGTGGGGGCGGCGACCGGTACCCCCGGCCGCCGCCCCCACGGGCGTTCCCGCCCGGAAAATGGCCCCCGCGGGCCGGGGGAGCGGCGGTACGGTCGTGCCATGGCCATCCGAGCGGTCCTCTGGGACGTGGACGACACGATCTTCGACTACGAGAGCGCCGACCGCACCGGGATGCGCGGGCACCTGACGGCCGAGGGCCTGCTCGCCGGATACGACTCCGTGGACCAGGCCCTGGACCGCTGGAAGGAGCTCACGGTCCTGCACTGGCGCCGCTTCGAGAGCGAGGGCGGCGACTTCCAGGACCAGCGGCGGGCCAGGGTGCGTGACTTCCTCGGCGACCCCGGGCTCTCGGCCACCGGGGCCGACGACTGGTTCGACCGGTACGTCGCCCACTACCAGGCCGCCTGGGAGCTCTTCCCCGACGCGCTGCCCGTCCTCGACCTGCTCGCGGGTGACTACCGTCACGCCGTGCTGTCGAACTCCAGCATCCACGCCCAGGAGCCCAAGCTCCGGGCGCTCGGCGTGCGGGACCGGTTCGAGGCCGTCCTGTGCGCCGCCGAGCTCGGCTTCGCCAAGCCGGCCCCGGAGGCCTTCCACGCCGCCTGTACCGCACTCGGCCTGGCCCCGGAGGAGGTCGCGTACGTCGGTGATCAGCCCGACATCGACGCGCGGGGCGCGGTGGAGGCGGGGCTCCTCGGCATCTGGCTGGACCGCGCGGACACCGGCGGCCGGCCCGAGCTGCGGCGGATCACGGACCTCCGCCAGCTCCCCGCCCTGCTCCGCGGGCCTACCCGTTTTGGAGCACCGTCCACCTTCGGGTAATGTTCTTTCTGCGCCGAGGGGAACAAGCCGAAAGGCAAGAACCCGGAAAGCGCAAGCCGAGCAAGATCCTCCCTGGTGGGGGACGTTGCTCCGGTGGCCTATGGTGTAATTGGCAGCACGACGGTTTCTGGTTCCGTTAGTCTTGGTTCGAGTCCAGGTAGGCCAGCTCGCAGAGCTTTATCTGCAACCCGTGGATGGCATCCACAAAGCCCCCGTTGTGTAGCGGCCTAGCACGCCGCCCTCTCAAGGCGGTAGCGCCGGTTCGAATCCGGTCGGGGGTACAGATCCATCCTGTGGATCACCTGGGTAGCTCCCGGTGAATCCGCGGTGACATCACCCGGCTCGTTCCGGGTGGGATCGCTAGGGCCCCCGTTGTGTAGCGGCCTAGCACGCCGCCCTCTCAAGGCGGTAGCGCCGGTTCGAATCCGGTCGGGGGTACGGTGTAACCACCATGGCCTATGGTGTAATTGGCAACACTACGGTTTCTGGTACCGTCATTCTTGGTTCGAGTCCAGGTAGGCCAGCTCGCAGAGCTCATCTGCACCCGCGGATCTGATCCGCAAGGGCCCCCGTTGTGTAGCGGCCTAGCACGCCGCCCTCTCAAGGCGGTAGCGCCGGTTCGAATCCGGTCGGGGGTACAAGTCGAAGAAGCCCTTCCCTTCGGGGGAGGGCTTCTTCGCTGTTCGGCACCGGACGCGGACTCCGTACCGCGGGCGGACACAACTCCGGCCCACCGCTGCGGCGTTGAAGCGGTGGGCCGGGAAACGAACAGAGGGGCGGCGGAGGTCAGCCGTTGCGGCGGAGCGCCTCGGAGAGGCGGGCGGCCGCGTCGATGACCGCCTGGGCGTGCATGCGGCCCGGGTGGCGCGTCAGGCGCTCGATCGGACCCGAGACCGACACGGCGGCCACCACGCGGTTGGAAGGGCCCCGTACGGGCGCGGAGACGGACGCGACGCCCGGCTCCCGCTCGCCGATCGACTGGGCCCAGCCGCGGCGCCGTACGCCCGACAGGGCCGTCGCCGTGAAGCGGGCGCCCTGGAGGCCGCGGTGCAGCCGCTCGGGCTCCTCCCAGGCCATCAGGATCTGCGCCGAGGAGCCGGCCTTCATGGTCAGCGTCGAGCCGACCGGCACGGTGTCCCGCAGGCCGGAGAGGCGCTCGGCCGCCGCCACGCAGATGCGCATGTCGCCCTGCCGGCGGTAGAGCTGGGCGCTCTCGCCCGTGACGTCGCGCAGATGCGTCAGCACGGGGCCGGCGGTCGCGAGCAGGCGGTCCTCGCCGGCCGCGGCCGCGAGCTCCGACAGGCGCGGTCCGAGGATGAACCGGCCCTGCATGTCACGCGCCACCATCCGGTGGTGTTCCAGTGCCACGGCGAGACGATGTGCCGTGGGTCGTGCGAGTCCCGTCGCCGCGACCAGTCCTGCGAGGGTGGCCGGACCGGACTCCAGGGCGCTCAGGACAAGGGCTGCCTTGTCGAGAACGCCTACGCCGCTAGAGTTGTCCATGCAACGATATTCGCGTCTCACTCTGTGAAACGCAAGTTCAATTTCCCGAGGAACTTGTCACTCTGGTGGGGCGGCCGCACAACGGCCCGCGAAACGGGTCTCTAGTTGTGCCGGCGTAGACGTCGGCCGGAGGGAAAGCGATGGGTAGGACACTCGCGGAGAAGGTCTGGGACGACCATGTCGTCCGGCGCGCCGAGGGCGAGCCCGACCTCCTCTTCATCGATCTGCACCTGCTGCACGAGGTGACCAGCCCCCAGGCCTTCGACGGCCTGCGCCAGAACGGCCGGCAGGTGCGGCGCCTCGACCTCACCATCGCCACCGAGGACCACAACACCCCGACCCTCGACATCGACAAGCCGATCGCCGACCCGGTCTCCCGCGCACAGCTGGAGACCCTCCGGAAGAACTGTGCCGACTTCGGCGTCCGGCTGCACCCGCTGGGCGACGTCGAGCAGGGCGTCGTCCACGTCGTGGGACCCCAGCTGGGCCTGACCCAGCCCGGTACCACCGTCGTCTGCGGCGACTCCCACACCTCCACGCACGGCGCCTTCGGCGCGCTGGCGTTCGGCATCGGCACCAGCCAGGTGGAGCACGTGCTCGCCACCCAGACGCTGCCGCTGGCCCGCCCGAAGACCATGGCCATCACGATCGACGGCGAACTGCCCGAGGACGTCACCGCCAAGGACCTGATCCTGGCGATCATCGCCAAGATCGGCACCGGCGGCGGCCAGGGCTACATCCTGGAGTACCGCGGCTCCGCCATCGAGAAGCTCTCGATGGAGGCCCGGATGACCATCTGCAACATGTCGATCGAGGCCGGCGCCCGCGCGGGCATGATCGCCCCCGACGAGACCACCTTCGCCTACCTGGAGGGTCGTGCCCACGCCCCCGAGGGCGAGGACTGGGACGCCGCCGTCGCGTACTGGAAGACCCTGAAGTCCGACGAGGACGCGGTCTTCGACGCCGAGGTCGTCATCGACGCCGCCTCGCTGGCACCGTTCGTCACCTGGGGCACCAACCCCGGCCAGGGCGCGCCGCTTTCGGCGAACGTCCCCGACCCGGCTTCGTACGAAGACGCTTCGGAGCGCCTGGCCGCCGAAAAGGCCCTGGAGTACATGGGGTTGACCGCCGGGCAGCCGCTGCGCGACATCAAGGTCGACACCGTCTTCGTAGGCTCCTGCACCAACGGCCGCATCGAGGACCTGCGCAACGCCGCGGACCTCCTCAAGGGCCGCCAGGTCGCCGACGGCGTCCGCATGCTGGTCGTCCCCGGCTCGGTCCGGGTCGCCCTGCAGGCCGTGGAGGAGGGCCTGGACAAGGTCTTCAAGGAGGCCGGCGCCGAATGGCGGCACGCGGGCTGCTCGATGTGCCTGGGCATGAACCCCGACCAACTGGCCCCCGGTGAGCGCTCCGCGTCCACCTCCAACCGCAACTTCGAGGGCCGGCAGGGCAAGGGCGGCCGCACCCACCTGGTCTCGCCCCAGGTCGCCGCCGCCACCGCCGTACTGGGCCACCTGGCCTCCCCGGCCGATCTGTCCGACGTCGCCACCACCGCGGGGGTCTGAGGAACCATGGAAGCTTTCACCACGCACACCGGCCGGGCCGTCCCGCTGCGTCGCGGCAACGTCGACACCGACCAGATCATCCCGGCGCACTGGCTGAAGAAGGTCACCCGCGACGGCTTCGAGGACGGCCTCTTCGAGGCCTGGCGCAAGGACTCCGAGTTCGTCCTCAACCGCCCCGAGCGGCAGGGCGCCTCGGTCCTCGTCGCCGGCCCCGACTTCGGCACCGGCTCCTCCCGTGAGCACGCCGTCTGGGCGCTCCAGAACTACGGCTTCCAGGCGGTCATCTCCGCCCGCTTCGCCGACATCTTCCGCGGCAACTCGCTGAAGAACGGCCTGCTGACCGTCGTCCTGCCGCAGGAGACGGTGGACGCGCTCTGGGAGCTGACCGAGGCCGACCCGACCGCCGAGATCACCGTCGACCTGGAGCGCCGCAAGGTCCTGGCCGCCGGGATCGACGCCGACTTCGAGCTCGACGAGAACGCCCGCTGGCGTCTGCTGAACGGCCTCGACGACATCAGCCTCACCCTTCAGAACGAAGCCGACATCGCCGCCTACGAGGCGGCAAGGCCGGCCTTCAAGCCCCGTACAATTACGGTCTGAGCAGCGCTTTTCCAAGACTGCGCCCCCCACCTCACGGTGGGGGGCGCAGTCGCTTGTTGGGACCCTGTCGGGCGACAACTCGCCCTAGATGGCACAATCGGTGCATGGAACGCGACAGCCAACTCGAGCTCTACGAGGCAGTCGCCGCCCGATTGAAGGAAGCGCACACAAGGGTGCGCTCACTGCAAGTCCCGGAGGGCGTAAGGATGGCGCTGTCCCGGAAGCTGCTGGTCGTGACGGCCGCGGCGAAGCACGATCTCAAGGACGCGGCAGCGCGTCTGGAGCGGTTGATGAAGGACCTCGACGAGGGCCGATTCCCAGAGGACGACTGACACCAGGAACTCCGTAGCGGCTCTTCCGCGTTGCGGCACTAGGGTGATTAGCCCGTTTCGTGTTTGATTTGCGGTATATACATGCCTAACGTGCGAAAAAGCTTGAACACTTTCGTTCTGGCAATGTCTCCGAAGGGGAAGACGTGAACAAGGCGCAGCTCGTAGAAGCGATTGCCGACAAGATGGGCGGTCGTCAGCAGGCCGCCGAAGCCGTCGACCACGTGCTCGACGCCATCGTGCGTGCCGTGGTCGGTGGCGACCGGGTCTCGGTCACGGGCTTCGGCTCGTTCGAGAAGGTCGACCGTCCGGCCCGCTACGCCCGCAACCCCCAGACGGGTGAGCGCGTGCGGGTCAAGAAGACCTCGGTCCCGCGCTTCCGTGCAGGTCAGGGCTTCAAGGACCTGGTCAGCGGCTCGAAGAAGCTCCCCAAGGGAGGCGAGGTCTCCGTCAAGAAGGCGCCCAAGGGCAGCCTCACCGGTGGCGCCTCCGCGACGGTCAAGAAGGCCGCCGCGAAGAAGGCCACCACAGCCAAGAAGGCCGCCGCGAAGAAGGCGACCCCGGCGAAGAAGGCCACCACGGCGGTCGCGAAGAAGGCGACCCCGGCCAAGAAGACCACCACGGCGGTCGCGAAGAAGGCGACCCCGGCCAAGAAGACCACCACCACCACGGCCGCCGCCAAGAAGGCGACCCCGGCCAAGAAGGCCACCACGGCCGCCGCCAAGAAGGTCACCAAGGCCGCGGCGAAGAAGACCGCGCCGGCGGCCAAGAAGGCCGCGGCGACGAAGGCGCCCGCCAAGAAGACGACGGCGCGCAAGACGACCGCCAAGAAGGCCGCCGCCAAGAAGTAAGGACGTGCGGGACACATCCGCCGGGCCGGGCTCCCCCCAGGGAGCCCGGCCCGCGGCGCGTCTACACCCCCCGGCGGCCCGAGAAGCCCCGGTCAGAACGTCTGCAGCGTCACCAGCGTGATCCGCGACCCGGCCCCCGAGGTGCCGGGCTCCGTCTCGATCCGCACCCGCTGGCCCGGCCGCAGCAGGAGCAGCCCGCCCGCCTCGAAGGCCTCCGCCCCGAACTCCACGGGGGTGCCGTCGTCGAGCAGCACACTGCCGCTGCGGGTCTCGGGGTCGTACGTGAACGCGGTCGCCTGCATGGACCGCAGCCTATCCGGCCACCGGCAGCCACCGGGCGGCCGTCCGCGGGCCGAGCCCGAGCGCCCCGGCCGCCGCGAGATCCTCCCCGGTGTCCACGTCCCGGCGTACGGAATCCACCCCGGCGAGCCTGATTTCCACCGCTCCCGAAGACAAATGCCGCAACCTCGACGCACCTCCGAATGCCGGTTCCAATTTCACCCCCGGGCCCGCCGAGAGGAATGTCGTACCTATTTCGGCGGCATCCGCGAGAAATGCCCTCGGAAAATTCCGGGCCGCGTCCAGGACCCGGGTCAGCTCCGCGGGCCGCAGCGCAGGCAGGTCCGCGTTGAGCGCGGCCACGCGCGCGTGCGGCCGCCCGGCCCGTACCGCGCGGACCCCGTGCCCGAGCGCCGCGTTGAGCCCCGCCGCCGGGAGGTCCGGAACGATCCGGGCGCCGAGGGCCGCGAGCGCCGTACCGGCCGCGGGATCGTCCGTGACGACCACCACATCCCGTACGCGCGCGCAGTTCAGCACCGCCTCCACGGTGTCCTCGGCGAACGCCAGCGCGAGCCGGGGGCGTAACCGGGCTCCCGCCGCCGCTGCCAGTCTGCTCTTCGCCAGGGCAAGGGGCTTCAGAGGTACGACCAGCGACCAGTCGTCGTCCGTGTCCGTGTTCATCGCGGCCCATTCTGTCCCGCCCACGCGGTCCGCGGCGGGGTCCGGGGCGTACGGTGTCCTCGACACAGCAGGAGCACGGGGCGACACTTGCCCCCTGCCAGCCAGTCCCGGAGAAAGGTGTCCGAGTGCCCCGCCGCAGAATCGGCTTCTGGTACCGCCTCGCGGCGGTCATCGCCAAACCCCCCCTGGTGGTTCTGTTCAAGCGGGACTGGCGCGGTATGGAGCACGTTCCGGCCGACGGGGGATTCATCACCGCGGTCAACCACAACTCCTACCTGGACCCGCTGTCGTACGCGCATTACCAGTACAACACCGGGCGCGTTCCGCGCCTCCTGGCCAAGGCGGCCCTCTTCAAGGCCCCCTTCGTCGGCATGATGCTGCGCGGCACGGGGCAGATCCCGGTCTACCGCGAGACCACCAACGCGCTGGACGCCTTCCGCGCCGCCGTCGACGCCATCGAGCGCGGCGAGTGCGTCGCCTTCTACCCCGAGGGCACCCTCACCCGCGACCCCGACATGTGGCCCATGGCGGGCAAGACCGGCGCCGCCCGCGTCGCGCTGCTCACCCAGGCCCCCGTGATCCCGGTCGCCCAGTGGGGCGCCAACCTCGCGATGCCGCCGTACGCCAAGGAGAACAAGCTCAGCCTGTTCCCCCGCAAGACGCTGATCGTGCAGGCCGGTCCGCCCGTCGACCTCTCCCGCTTCCACGGCCTGGAGCCGACGCCCGAGGTGCTCCGCGAGGCCACCGAGGTCATCATGGCCGCCATCACCGCCCTCCTGGAGGAGGTCCGCGGCGAGAAGGCGCCCGCCGAACCGTACGACCACCGCAAGGCCCGCCTGGAACAGCGGCGCAAGGCCGCCGAGGAGGGCACCAAGTGACCAAGGCAGCCGTCTTCGGCAACGGATCCTGGGGCACCGCCTTCGCCATGGTGCTCGCCGACGCGGGGTGCGAGGTGAGCCTCTGGGGCCGCCGCGCCGAACTCGCCAAGGAGATCAACGCCACCCGGACCAACCCGGACTACCTGCCGGGCGTCGAACTCCCGGGGGCGATCACGGCCACCGCGGACCCGGCGGAGGCCGCCCACGACGCCGACTTCACCGTCCTCGTCGTCCCCTCCCAGACCCTGCGCGGCAACCTCGCCGCCTGGAAGCCGCTGCTCGCCCGGGACACCGTCCTCGTCTCCCTCATGAAGGGCGTCGAACTCGGCACAGCCAAGCGGATGAGCGAGGTCATCACCGAGGTCGCCGACGTGCCCGCCGAGCGCGTGGCCGTCCTCACCGGCCCCAACCTGGCCAAGGAGATCGCCGCCCGGCAGCCCGCCGCCGCCGTCGCCGCCTGCGTCGACGAGACGGTCGCCCAGCGGCTCCAGGCCGCCTGCATGACCCCGTACTTCCGCCCGTACACCAACACCGACGTGGTGGGCTGCGAGCTCGGCGGCGCCGTGAAGAACGTCATCGGCCTCGCCGTCGGCATCGCCAACGGCATGGGCCTCGGCGACAACTCCAAGGCCACGCTCATCACCCGCGGCCTCGCCGAGACCACCCGCCTCGGCCTCGCCATGGGCGCCGACCCGCTCACCTTCTCCGGCCTCGCAGGCCTCGGGGACCTGGTCGCGACCTGCTCCTCGCCGCTCTCCCGGAACAACACCTTCGGCACCAACCTCGGCCGCGGGATGACCCTCCAGGAGACCATCGCGGCCACCAAGCAGACCGCCGAGGGCGTCAAGTCCTGCGAGTCCGTGCTCGATCTGGGCCGCCGCCACGGCGTCGACATGCCGATCACGGAGACCGTCGTCTCGATCGTCCACGACGGCAAGCCGCCGATCGTCGCGCTCAAGGAACTGATGTCGCGCTCGGCCAAGCCCGAACGCCGCTGAACCGTCGCCGGCGGCCGGTCGCGCACCCGCTGCGCCGTACGCGCGCGGCGGCAGCGGGGCGCTCAGCGGTTCGGGAGTCGCAAGGTACGCTCATCGCGATATGAGCGAGAACACCCAGAGCCCCCGCAAGCCGCGCGTGGCCGTCGTCTTCGGCGGACGCAGCTCCGAGCACGCCATCTCCGTCGTCACGGCCGGCGCCGTCCTGAGCGCCATCGACCGGGACAAGTACGACGTGCTGCCCATCGGCATCACGACGGACGGGCGCTGGGCGCTCACCGCCGACGCCCCCGAGCGCATGGCCATCGCCGACCGCGCCCTGCCGAACGTCGCCGACCTGGCCGAGTCCGCGGAGGGCGGCGTCGTCCTCTCCGTCGACCCCGCCAACCGCGAGGTCGTCCTCACCGAGCCCGGCGCCGTGCCGAAGGCCCTCGGCGAGGTCGACGTGGTCTTCCCGATGCTCCACGGCCCGTACGGCGAGGACGGCACCCTCCAGGGCCTCCTCGAGCTCTCCGGCGTCCCCTACGTCGGCGCGGGCGTCCTCGCCTCCGCCGTCGGCCAGGACAAGGAGTACATGAAGCGGGTCTTCGTCTCCTTCGGCCTGCCCGTCGGACCGTACGAGGTCATCCGCCCCCGCGAGTGGGAGCAGAACCCGGCCGCCGCCCGCAAGAAGATCGTGGAGTTCGCCGCCGACCACGGCTGGCCGCTCTTCGTGAAGCCGGCCCGCGGCGGCTCGTCCATGGGCATCACCAAGGTCGACGACCTCTCCGGCCTGGACGAGGCCATCGCGGAGGCCCGCCGCCACGACCCCAAGATCCTGGTCGAGTCGCTGCTGCGCGGCCGCGAGATCGAGTGCGGCGTCCTGGAGTTCGAGGACGGCCCGCGCGCCAGCGTGCCGGCGGAGATCCCGCCGGTCACGAACCACGACTTCTACGACTTCGAGGCCAAGTACATCGACTCGGCCTCCGGCATCGTGCCCGCCCCGATCGGGGACGAGGCCACCGCCGAGGTCCAGCGCCTGGCCGTCGCCGCCTACGAGGCCGTCTCCTGCGAGGGCCTGGTCCGCGCGGACTTCTTCCTCACCGAGGACGGCGACTTCGTCATCAACGAGATCAACACCATGCCGGGCTTCACGCCGATCTCCATGTACCCGCGCATGTGGCAGGAGAGCGGCGTCGGCTACCCGGAGCTCGTCGACCGGCTCATCCAGGCCGCGCTGAACCGCTCCACGGGCCTGCGCTAGACGCACCGGAACGCCCGATCCGGGGTGCGGTCAGCCGCACTCCGGATCCAGGCCGCAGGGGACCGTCCTCGCCACGGGGGAGGCGAGATCCACCAGCGGGCCGATGTCGTGCGCGAACCGCTCGTCGAGGCTCACCTCGACGTAGGTCTTCCGGTACACCGTGGTGAAACGGGGGCCGCCGCCCTCCGTGTGCTCCAGCATCCAGCGCACGCCGTTCGCGGAGACGCCCTGCGACGTCGGGTCGCTCATCTTTTCGGGCCGGGGGACCCCGCAGCGCAGTACGATCGCACCGTCACCCCACCCGGCGGTCAGCTCGGAGCCGGGCTCCGGATCACTCCGTTCCAGCCCCGCCACGGTGTCGGGAAGCTCCTTCGCCAAGGCCTGGCAGAAGGCGGCCTCCTCCACCGGGGGGCTGGGAACCTCGACGGACGCCGCGGCGCCCGTCGAGGAGCAGCCGGCGACGGCCAGCAGCAGGACGGCGGCCGACACGGCGGCGGGCAGGCCGAAAGGCCGGTGGGCAGACATCACCGGCCAAGGGTAGACGGGGGCTACAGATGAACGACCGGGCAGGTGAGGGTGCGCGTGATGCCGTCCACTTGCTGGACCTTGGCGACCACCATGCGGCCGAGCTCGTCGACCGTGTCCGCCTGCGCACGCACGATGACGTCGTACGGACCGGTCACGTCTTCCGCCTGGAGCACCCCCGGGATCTTGGAGATGGTGTCGGCGACGGTCGACGCCTTGCCCACCTCGGTCTGGATGAGGATGTACGCCTGAACCACGGAACCTCCAGGGCGACCACGAGGATCTTGTGGGAGAAAGGGACGCCACGGTACCGCGTCGCCGCGGGCCGCGGGGAGACCCGCGCGTCCCGGGGCACCCGGGGTGTGGCGTACGCAGGACAGAAGTTGACGGTCTACTTGACGGTACCCAGCACGGTGACGGCCCGCGACCCGCGGCGCGCCCAGACGCGCCCCCGCCCGCCGGCCGGCACGAAGACACGAGGTGAGACGCGGTGAAGGGCACAGTCGGAGAGCTGGGCGAGTTCGGGCTCATCAGAGAGCTCACGTCCCGGCTCACCTCCACCCCCGCGGTGCGGATCGGGCCCGGCGACGACGCCGCGGTCGTCTCCGCCCCCGACCGGCGCGTGGTGGCCAGCACGGACATCCTCCTCGAAGGACGTCACTTCCGCCGCGACTGGTCGACGGCGTACGACGTCGGCCGCAAGGCCGCCGCGCAGAACCTCGCCGACATCGCGGCCATGGGTGCGGTCCCCACCGCACTCCTCCTCGGCCTCGTCGTACCCGCCGAACTCCCCGTCACCTGGGCCACCGAACTCATGGACGGACTGCGCGACGAATGTCAGGTCGCGGGCGCGGCGGTGGTCGGCGGCGACGTCGTCCGCGGCGACACGATCATGGTGTCCATCACCGCGCTCGGCGACCTGCGCAACCACGACCCGGTGACCCGGGGCGGGGCCCAGCCCGGCGACGTCGTCGCCTACACCGGCTGGCTCGGCTGGTCCGCCGCCGGATTCGCGGTCCTCTCCCGCGGCTTCCGGTCCCCGCGGGCCTTCGTCGAGGCCCACCGCAGGCCCGAACCGCCGTACCACGCGGGCCCGGCGGCCGCCGGACTCGGCGCCACCGCCATGTGCGACGTCAGCGACGGCCTCATCGCCGACCTCGGCCACATCGCCGAGGCCAGCAAGGTCCGCATCGACCTGCGCTCCGGACTCATCGACATCCCCACCCAGATGAACGACATCGGCCAGGCCGTCGGCGTCGACCCCATGCAGTGGGTGCTCACCGGGGGAGAGGACCACGCCATCGTGGCCACCTTCCCGCCCGACGTGAAGCTCCCCGCCCGCTGGAAGGTCATCGGCGAGGTCCTCAACCCGTCCGCGCTGCCGCAGGTCACCGTCGACGGGGCGCCCTGGCACAGCGTGGGCGGCTGGGACCACTTCGGAGAGACGGAGTGACCTCCCCGCCCCCGCTCGTGCTGACCGTCGCCGGATCCGACTCCGGCGGCGGCGCCGGCATCCAGGCCGACCTGAAGACGATGCTCGCGCTGGGCGTCCACGGCATGAGCGTGCTCACCGCCGTCACCGCCCAGAACTCGCGGGGCGTCCAGGGCGTCTGGGAGCTGCCCGTGGACGCCGTGCGCGCCCAGTACCGGGCCGTCGTCGACGACATCGGCGTCCAGGCGGTGAAGACCGGCATGCTGGCCTCCGCCGCGCTCGTGGAGACCGTCGCCGAGCTGCTCGCCGGCACCGGCGCCCCCGTCGTCGTCGACCCGGTCGGGGTCTCCAAGCACGGGGACTCCCTCCTCGCCGAGGCCGCGCTCGACTCCGTCCGCACGAGGCTGCTGCCCCGCGCGACCGTCGCCACCCCCAACCTGGACGAGGTGGCGCAGCTCACAGGCGTACACGTCGTGGACGAGGGCGACATGCGGCCGGCCGCCGAGGCGATCCTGGCGTACGGGCCGCGCTGGGCCCTGATCAAGGGCGGGCACCTGCCCGGCGGCGGGGACGCCGTCGACCTGCTCACGGACGGCACCGAGGAGCACTGGCTGCGCGCCCCGCGCCACGACAACCGGCACACCCACGGCACGGGCTGCACCCTCGCCTCGGCCGTCGCGTCGGGGCTGGCCAAGGGCCTCCCGGTGCCGGAGGCGGTACGGCAGGCCAAGGAGTACGTGACGGGGGCCATCGCCGCCGGATTCGCCCTGGGCGGGGGCATCGGCCCCGTCGACCACGGCTGGCGCTTCGGGGCCTGACGGCCTCGGCGGCGGGGCCGTCTTGGGGGCCGTGCCGACAAGGGTCCGGCCGTTTCAGGGTGGCCCGACTGTTTCAGGGCATGGCAAAAGGCCGGTTCACCTAGGTGAACCGGCCTTTCAAGGCAACCGCAGGGGCTGCGCTACGACAGAACGTCGCAATTAGCGCGAGACCTTGCCGGCCTTGATGCACGAGGTGCAGACGTTGAGCCGCTTCGGCGTCCGACCGACCACGGCACGCACGCGCTGGATGTTCGGGTTCCAGCGACGGGACGTACGGCGGTGCGAGTGCGAAATGTTGTTGCCGAAGCCCGGCCCCTTGCCGCAGACGTCGCAGTTGGCAGCCACGGGTCACTCCAAAGACTTCAGATTTACAGTGAAATCCGGCGCACCGGAATCAGGAGTCTGAAGTGGCTTGCCGGGGAACGGCCCGGTGTGGACCGGGCAACCGAAGCAGCATACAACGCCTGCTTCGGTGGAACGAAACTACCATGGTCTCCGCCCACCTCGCCCCGGGCCCAGGTCACAGGCCGGACACCCCGGGTCTACCCTGCGGTGAGCTCACCGCAGAAGGAGGACCCCCGTTGTCGCGAGCCCTTCAGCCGTCCGAGGAGCTCGTCGAGCTCGACGCGGAAGCCCTCCGGACCTGGTGCGCGCGGACGCTGGACGCCCTCGGCCGGGAGCGCGAGGACATCGACGCGATCAACGTCTACCCGGTCGCCGACGGGGACACCGGCACCAACCTCTACCTGACCGCGGAAGCCGCCCACCAGGCCGTCGAAGCGGTCTTCACCGCGTCCGCGCCGGACACCGCGGAGACCGTACGGGCCATGGCCCACGGCGCCCTGCTCGGCGCCCGCGGCAACTCCGGGACCATCCTCTCCCAGCTGCTGCGCGGCATGGCCGGCGTCCTCGCCGGCGGATGTGACGGGGAACACCTCGCCCGCGCCCTCGCCGAGGCCGCGACCTCGGCCCGCCGGGCCGTCGCCCACCCCGTCGAAGGCACCATCCTCACCGTCGCCACCGCCGCCGCCGGGGCCTGCGCCACGGGCGGCACCCTCGTGGCGGTGGCCAGGAACGCCTACGACGGCGCCAGGACGGCCCTGGCGGCCACCTCGGGGCAACTGGACGTCCTCGAACGCGCCGGCGTCGTGGACGCGGGCGGACGCGGCCTCGTGACGATCCTCGGCGCGCTCCTGGAGACCGTGACCGGACAGGCCCCGCCCGACCCCGCGACGGCACCCCGCCGCCCCGCCGCACCCGACCCCGTCGACGACTGCGCAGGCGACGGCGGGCCCGCCTACGAGGTGATCTACCTCCTGGAGGCCGACGACACCGCCGTGGACCTGCTCCGCGAGCGACTGGACGCCCTGGGCGAGTCCCTGGTCGTCGTCGGCGGCGACGGACTCTGGAACGTCCACGTGCACGTCGACGACGCGGGAGCCGCCGTCGAGGCCGGCGTCGAGGCCGGACGGCCGCACCGGATCCGCATCACCCACTTCGCGGCCGACAGCCCGGCCGCGGCCGGACGCGGCGAACGCGCCCAGCGCGCCGTCGTCGCCGTCGTCCCCGGCGAAGGCCTCGCCGGACTCTGCGCCGAGGCCGGCGCGACCACCGTCCAGACCCGCCCCGGCGAACCGCCCGCGGGCGACGAACTCGTCGACGCCATCCGCCGGGCCCACGCGCGCGAGGTCGTCCTCCTCCCCAACGACACCGACCTGCGGCAGACCGCCGCGGCCGCCGCCGAACGCGCCAGGGCCGAGGGCATCCGCGTCGCCCTCATCCCCACCCGGGCCGCCGTCCAGGGCATCGCGGCCCTGGCCGTCCACGAACCCGACCGGCGCTTCGACGAGGACGTCGTCGCCATGACCGCCGCCGCCGGAGCCACCCGCTACGCCGAACTCGCCGTCGCCGAACGGCAGTCCTTCACCTCGGCCGGCGTCTGCCAGGCCGGCGACGTCCTCGGCCTCATCGAGGGCGACGTCGCCGTCATCGGCACCGACCTCGCCGAGACCGCCCGCACCGTCCTGGACCGGATGCTCTCGGCGGGCGGCGAACTCGTCACCCTCGTCGTCGCCGACGACACCCCGCCCGAGCTCGCCCCCGACCTGGAACGGCACGTCCGCCGCGGCTACCTCGCGGTCGACACCACCACGTACCACGCGGGCGCGGGGGCACCGCCGCTGCTCATCGGGGTGGAATAGGCCCCTTTCCCGGCGGTCGTCCACAGCCTTCGCCGCGACTGTCGGTCCTTTGGTGTGGAATGGAACGCGTGCCCGCGCTCGACGAACCACTCAAGAAGTCCCTCGGTCCCGCCACCGCCAAGGTGATGGCCGAGGCACTCGACCTGCACACGGTCGGCGACCTGCTCCACCACTACCCCCGCCGGTACGCCGAGCGCGGGGAGCTGACCACCCTCGCCGACCTGCCGCTCGACGAGCACGTCACGGTGGTCGCCCAGGTCGCCGACGCCCGCGTGCTCACCTTCAACGGCTCCAAGGGGCGCGGCCAGCGCCTCGAAGTGACCATCACCGACGGCAGCGGCCGCGTGCAACTGGTCTTCTTCGGCAAGGGCGTCCACAAGCCGCACAAGGACCTGCTCCCCGGCACCCGCGCGATGTTCGCCGGCAAGGTGTCGCTCTTCAACCGGCGCCTCCAGCTCGCGCACCCGTCGTACGAACTCCTCCGCGGCGACGGCGACGAGGCCGTGGACACCTGGGCCGGCGCCCTCATCCCGATCTACCCGGCCACCACCAAGATGGAGTCCTGGAAGGTCGCCAAGGCCGTCGACGCCGTCCTGCCCAGCGCAGGCGACGCCGTCGACCCGCTCCCGCCCGCGCTGCGCGAGGGCCGCGGCCTCACCGACCTGCCCGACGCCCTGCGGAAGATCCACCGGCCCCGTACCAAGGCCGACATCGCCGACGCCCGCGAACGGCTCAAGTGGGACGAGGCCTTCGTCCTCCAGGTCGCCCTCGCCCGCCGGCGGCACGCCGACACCCAGCTCCCCGCCGTCCCCCGCCGCCCCGCCCCCGACGGCATCCTCGACGCCTTCGACGCCAAGCTGCCCTTCACCCTCACCGACGGCCAGCGGAAGGTCTCCGAGGAGATCTTCGACGACCTCGCGACCGACCACCCGATGCACCGCCTCCTCCAGGGCGAAGTCGGCTCCGGGAAGACGATGGTGGCCCTGCGCGCCATGCTCGCCGTCGTCGACGCCGGGGGACAGGCCGCGATGCTCGCCCCCACCGAGGTCCTCGCCCAGCAGCACCACCGCTCCGTCACCGAGATGATGGGCGAACTCGCCGAGGGAGGCATGCTCGGCGGCGCCGACCGCTCCACCAAGGTCGTGCTGCTCACCGGCTCCATGGGCGCCGCCGCCCGCCGCCACGCCCTGCTCGACCTGGTCACCGGCGAGGCCGGCATCGTCATCGGCACCCACGCGCTGATCGAGGACAAGGTGCAGTTCCACGACCTGGGCCTGGTCGTGGTCGACGAGCAGCACCGCTTCGGCGTCGAGCAGCGCGACGCGCTCCGGGGCAAGGGGAAGCAGCCGCCCCACCTCCTCGTGATGACCGCCACCCCGATCCCGCGCACGGTCGCCATGACCGTCTTCGGCGACCTGGAGACCTCCGTCCTCGACCAGCTGCCCGCCGGCCGTTCGCCGATCGCCAGCCACGTCGTCCCCGCCGCCGACAAGCCCCACTTCCTCGCGCGGGCGTGGGAACGGGTCCGCGAGGAGGTCGAGAACGGCCACCAGGCGTACGTGGTCTGCCCCCGCATCGGCGACGAGGAGGACCAGAAGAAGAAGCCCAAGGCGTCCCCGGAGGACGAGGCCGAGAAGCGCCCGCCGCTCGCCGTCCTCGACGTCGCCGAGAAGCTCGGCGCCGGGCCCCTCGCGGGGCTGCGGATCGCCGTCCTGCACGGCCGCATGCACCCCGACGACAAGGACGACGTGATGCGCCGCTACGCCGCAGGCGAGCTCGACGTCCTCGTCGCCACCACCGTCATCGAGGTCGGCGTCAACGTCCCCAACGCCACCGCCATGGTGATCATGGACGCCGACCGCTTCGGCGTCTCCCAGCTCCACCAGCTCCGCGGCCGCGTCGGCCGCGGCTCCGCCCCCGGCCTGTGCCTCCTCGTCAGCGAGATGCCCGAGGCGAGCCCCGCCCGGCAGCGCCTGAACGCCGTCGCCGCCACCCTCGACGGCTTCGAGCTCTCCCGCATCGACCTCGAACAGCGGCGCGAGGGCGACGTCCTCGGCCAGGCCCAGTCCGGCGTCCGCTCCTCGCTGCGGGTGCTCACCGTCATCGACGACGAGGACGTCATCACCGCCGCCCGCGAGGAGGCCACCGCCCTCGTCCTCGCCGACCCCGACCTCACCGCCCACCCCGGCCTGCGCACCGCGCTCGACGCGCTGCTCAGCGAGGAGCGCGAGGAGTACCTGGAGAAGGGCTGACCACACCGCGCCGACCGCGGTCATATCCTGAGACGTACGCACTGGACGACGCAGGACGAGGACACCGATGACCCGCGTGATCGCCGGCACGGCCGGCGGGCGCCGCCTGGCCGTGCCGCCAGGCAACGGCACCCGCCCCACCTCCGACCGGGCGCGCGAGGGCCTCTTCTCCACCTGGGAGGCGTTCCTCGGCACCCTCGACGGCGCCCGGGTCGCCGACCTGTACGCGGGTTCCGGCGCCGTCGGCCTGGAGGCGCTGTCCCGGGGCGCCGCCCACGCCCTCCTCGTCGAGGCGGAGCCCCGTGCCGCCCGGACCGTCCGCGAGAACATCGCGTCGCTCGGCCTGCCCGGCGCCGAACTCCGCACCGGCAAGGCCGAGCAGATCGTGACGGGACCGGCCCCGGCCGCCCCGTACGACCTGGTCTTCCTCGACCCGCCGTACGCCGTCGAGGACGCCGAACTGCGCGAGATTCTCCTCACACTGCGCTCGGGGGGCTGGCTGAGCGAGGATGCCCTCGTCACCGTGGAGCGCAGCACTCGAGGCGGTGAATTCGGCTGGCCGGCCGGTTTCGAACCCATGCGGTCCCGTCGCTACGGCGAGGGAACGTTTTGGTACGGTCGCGCCGCCTCTACGTGCGAAGACGCACGATGACCGGACCGGAGAGCGAGGGACCCACGTTGCGCCGCGCCGTCTGTCCGGGGTCATTCGACCCCATCACCAACGGACATCTCGACATCATCGCCCGCGCGTCCAAGCTGTACGACGTCGTGCACGTCGCGGTGATGATCAACCAGTCGAAGAAGGGCCTCTTCACGGTCGACGAGCGGATCGAGCTGATCCGCGAGGTCACCGCCGACTTCGGCAACGTCGAGGTGGAGTCCTTCCACGGCCTTCTCGTCGACTTCTGCAAGCAGCGCGACATCCCCGCCATCGTCAAGGGCCTGCGCGCGGTCAGCGACTTCGACTACGAGCTGCAGATGGCCCAGATGAACAACGGCCTCACGGGCGTGGAGACGCTGTTCGTCCCCACCAACCCGACCTACAGCTTCCTGTCCTCCTCGCTGGTCAAGGAAGTGGCGGCCTGGGGCGGCGACGTCTCCCATCTGGTCCCCCCGGCGGTCCTCGGCCGGCTGACCGAGCGCCTGACCGGGAAGTGACGCGCGGCCACCACCGCTGACAGACCGTCACCTGGTGTCGGACGGGAGCCGACTGCCCGTAAAGTCGTCCCGTCCGTCTCCATCCAGCTGTAGAGAGTGGCGAGCACCCGGTGGACGTGCAGAAGAAGCTCGACCAGATCGTCGCGACCGTACAGGGCGCCCGCTCCATGCCCATGTCGGCATCCTGCGTGGTCAACCGGGCCGAGCTGCTCGCCCTGCTCGACGAGGTGCGGGAGGCCCTGCCCGGCTCCCTCGCCCAGGCCCAGGAGCTGATCGGCGGCCGTGAGCAGCTGGTCGAGCAGGCCCGCCAGGAGGCGGACCGGATCATCGAGGCCGCCCACGCCGAGCGGGGCTCGATCGTCTCCGACACCCAGGTCGCCCGGCAGTCGCAGGAGGAGGCCGACCGGATCCTCTCCGAGGCCCGCCGCGAGGCCGAGGAGGTCAAGGCCGAGGCCGACGACTACGTCGACTCCAAGCTCGCCAACTTCGAGGTCGTCCTCAACAAGACCATCGGCTCCGTCGACCGGGGCCGCGAGAAGCTCCTCGGCCGCGGTCCGGGACTCGACCAGGACGGCTACGCGGACCCGGACGCCCCGGAGTACAGCGCCGACCCGCAGACCCTGATCCAGCGGGCCGACGAGTACGTGGACGCCAAGCTCGGCGCGTTCGAGGCGGTGCTCAGCAAGACCCTGGAGGCGGTGGGCCGCGGCCGGCAGAAGCTGCACGGCCGGATCGCCACGGACGACCTCGGCGAGCACATGGCCGCGCAGGACGGCCTCGGCGGCCCGGTGCACACCAGCGACGCCGACTACCTGGCCGGACTCGCGGAGCTCGCCGACCCCGAGCCGGCGCAGGTCCGGGCCGCCCAGGCGCAGATCCCCGCCCAGCAGCAGCCCGACCCGTACGGCTACCAGCAGCAGCCCCCGCAGGACCCGTCCTACGGCTACCAGCAGCAGGACCCCTACGCGTACCAGCAGCCCGACCCGTACGCCTACCAGGGCCAGTACGGCTACGACCAGCAGGCCTACCCCCCGCAGGTCCAGCCCCAGCAGCCCGCCGCGCTCGACGAGACCAGCTTCTTCGACACCGGCATGATCGACCTGGAGCAACTCCGCAGGTACGAACAGGGGCACTAGGGGGCGTCTTGCCGATCATGCCGGGCTCGCGGGGCCTGGCACGCGCGCTCGCGGCGTTGTCGTCAGTCCACAACGCTCCGCGTTGCCTCCCTCCTCCGCCTTGCGAGCGCACGCACCAGGCCCCGCTCCCTGATCCGGCCTGATCGGCAAGACGCCCCCTAGGGGCATCCAGCCCCGATTGGGCCCTGAGCGAAGCGTCCAGTATCCTGGCTCTTCGGTCGCGCGTATGCCCGCGATCCTTGCTGCCCAACGTCGGCAGCCTCCTCACCTCGAGAACGATCCGAAAGCAGGAAGAACCCTGAGCACGCGCCTCGACCACCGCAACCCCCTCGTGTTCGACACGCACGAGCTGGGGCGGCGTCCTGGTGCCCTCCAGCGGATCTCGCGTTCGGTCGAGGCCCCCGGGGCCCTCGGCGTCGAAGGAGTGATCGGAGTGCCCGAGGGTGCTCCGGTGGAAATCGATCTCCGTCTTGAGTCGGTCATGGAAGGGGTGCTTGTCACAGGCACCGCCCGTGCATCGGCCGAGGGGGAGTGCGTAAGGTGTCTGGAGCCCGTCGAGCTCGATCTCGACGTGGACTTCCAGGAGATGTTCTCGTACCCCGACTCCGACGACCGGGGCCGCTCCAAGGCGGCCGCGGACGACGAAGCCGAGGACGACGAGGACATGATCCCCCTCGAGGACGGCATGTTCGACCTCGAACCCGTGCTGCGTGATGCGGTGGTGCTCGCACTGCCGATGCAGCCGGTGTGCCGGGAGGACTGTGCGGGTCTGTGCTCCGAATGTGGGGCCAACCTGAACGAGAACCCGGACCACCACCATGACGCCGTCGACGCTCGTTGGGCGGCACTGCAGGGACTCGCCGGTTCGCTGGGAACCGATGAGAAGGACAACATGAGCGGCAAAGCCTCTGACGGGGACGTCCGAAGCGCCGCCGAGAAGCAGGAGAAGTAGCCGTGGCTGTTCCGAAGCGGAAGATGTCGCGCAGCAACACGCGCCACCGCCGGTCGCAGTGGAAGGCTGCGGTCCCCACCCTGGTTTCGTGTGAGCGTTGCCAGGAGCCGAAGCTGCAGCACATCGCGTGCCCGAGCTGCGGCACCTACAACAAGCGCCAGGTCCTCTCGGTCTGAGTGGCTGGTGAGAGGCACGATGTCTGAGAACATCAGCGCAGCCTCGTCCCACACGCTTCTGGAAGGGCGGCTCGGCTATCGGCTCGAGTCCGCCCTTCTGGTGCGTGCGCTGACGCACCGCTCGTACGCGTACGAGAACGGCGGTCTGCCCACCAACGAGCGTCTCGAGTTCCTCGGGGACTCGGTGCTCGGCCTGGTGGTCACGGACACGCTGTACCGCACCCACCCCGACCTGCCCGAAGGCCAGCTGGCCAAACTGCGGGCCGCGGTGGTCAACTCTCGTGCGCTGGCGGAGGTCAGTCGCGGCCTCGAACTCGGCTCCTTCATCCGGCTCGGCCGGGGCGAAGAGGGCACGGGTGGCCGGGACAAGGCATCCATCCTCGCCGACACCCTCGAAGCGGTGATCGGCGCGGTCTATCTCGACCAGGGCCTCGAAGCGGCGTCCGAGCTGGTGCACCGGCTCTTCGACCCGCTGATCGAGAAGTCCTCGAACCTCGGTGCCGGCCTGGACTGGAAGACCAGTCTCCAGGAGCTCACCGCGGCCGAGGGCCTGGGCGTGCCGGAGTACCTCGTCACCGAAGAGGGCCCCGACCACGAGAAGGTCTTCACGGCTGCCGCCCGCGTCGGTGGTGTCTCGTACGGCACCGGCACCGGCCGCAGCAAGAAGGAAGCGGAGCAACAGGCCGCCGAGTCCGCGTGGCGCGAGATTCGCGCGGCCGCGGACGAACGCGCGGCGGCGGCGAAGGCCGCTGCCGAGGCGGGCACGGGAGAGGTCGCCGACCCCTCTCCGACCGAGCACCCGGCGTCGGCCTGACGGCCGCACCCACCGCTTCCCGAGAACCCCGCCCCAGGGCGGGGTTCTCGTCTTTCCGCCGTGCGTGCGCCGCCGGTAGGGTTGAGGCGCTGTCGAAGACGTCCGGAGGAGTCCCCCGTGCCCGAGCTGCCCGAGGTCGAGGTCGTACGGCGCGGTCTGGAGCGCTGGGTCGCCGGACGGACCGTGACCGAGGTCGAGGTACTGCACCCGAGGGCCGTACGGCGCCATCCGGCCGGCGGCGAGGACTTCGCGGCCCGGCTCAAGGGGCAGCGGTTCGAGGTCGCGCGCCGACGCGGCAAGTACCTCTGGCTCCCGCTCGCCGACACCGGCACCTCCGTGCTCGGGCACCTCGGCATGAGCGGCCAGCTCCTCGTCCAGCCGGAGGACGCCCCGGACGAGAAGCACCTCCGCATCCGGCTCCGCTTCGACGACTCCGCCGGCACCGAGCTCCGCTTCGTCGACCAGCGCACCTTCGGCGGGCTCTCGCTCCACGACCAGACCCCGGACGGGCTGCCCGACGTCATCGGGCACATCGCCCGCGACCCGCTGGACCCCGAGTTCGACGACGCCGCCTTCCAGACCGCGCTGCGACTGCGCCGTACGACGATCAAGCGGGCACTCCTCGACCAGTCGCTGATCAGCGGCGTCGGCAACATCTACGCGGACGAGGCGCTCTGGCGGTCCCGGCTCCACTACGACCGGCCCACGGCGACCCTGACCCGGCCGCGCTCGGCCGAACTCCTCGGGCACGTCCGGGACGTGATGAACGCGGCGCTCGCGGTCGGCGGCACCAGCTTCGACAGTCTGTACGTGAACGTCAACGGCGAGTCCGGCTACTTCGACCGCTCGCTCGACGCCTACGGGCGAGAGGACGAGCCCTGCCGCCGCTGCGGCACCCCCATGCGCCGCCGCGCCTGGATGAACCGCTCCAGCTACTTCTGCCCCCGCTGCCAGCGCCCGCCGCGCGCGACGGCATAACGACCCGGAGAAGCCCCGGGCGTCGGGCGTACCGCGGTCTGCGTCATCAGCGTGGTCAGCAGCCCGGGCGTCGGGCGTACCGAGGTCAGCGCGGTCACCACGGTGAGGCGTACCCAGGTCAGCGCAAGTCCGCGCAGGTCAGCGCGGTCACTGCGCTACGCCCGTGGTCAGGCGCCCGGCCGTCAGGCGGTGACGGTGGTCGCGCGCTTCGTGTCGTAGGTGTCCCGTGCCGCCTGGACCTGGGGCATGCGGCCTTCCACCAGCTGGATCAGGCCCATGAGCCGTTCCGCGATCTCGCGGCCGAGCGGGGTGAGCCGGTAGTCGACCCGGGGCGGGTTCGTGGGCTGCGCCTCGCGGTGGACGAGGCCGTCGCGCTCCAGGGCGTGCAGGGTCTGCGACAGCATCTTCTCGCTCACGCCGTCGACCCGCCGTCGCAGCTCGTTGAAGCGGAACGTCCCGTCGTACAGGGCGGCCAGGGTCAGGCTGCCCCAGCGGCCCGTCACGTGTTCCAGCGTGCCGCGGGAGGGGCACGCGCGCGCGAACACGTCGTAGGCGAGGTCGTCAGTCATGCCCCTACCGTACTCCCGCGCAGCGCTTACTGCCATGAGGGCGCTAACCTCCCGCTTGCGCTTTCCAAAAGTTAGTGCTCTACTTCTGGTCGTTGCCCTGCCGACCGTTTCGAGGAGCCCGTTGTGACCACCCCCGTCGTCTCCATCGCCTACCACTCCGGCTACGGCCACACCGCCGTCCTGGCCGAGGCCGTCCGTGCCGGTGCCGCCGACACGGGCGCCACCGTCCACCTGATCAACGTCGACGGGATCACCGAGGCCGAGTGGGAGCTCCTCGACGCCTCCGACGCGATCGTCTTCGGTTCCCCGACCTACATGGGCACCGCCTCCGGCGCCTTTCACAAGTTCGCCGAGGACACCTCGAAGCGCTGGTTCACCGACGCCTGGCTGGACAAGCTCGCCGCCGGCTTCACCAACTCCGGTTCCAAGAGCGGCGACAAGCTGCACACCCTGCAGTTCTTCCAGACCCTGGCCGGCCAGCACGGCATGACCTGGGTCAACCTCGGCCTCAAGCCCGGCTGGAACAGCAGCGAGGCCTCCGAGAACGACCTCAACCGCCTCGGCTTCTTCGCCGGCGCCGGCGCCCAGACCCACACCGACCTCGGCCCCGAAGGCGTCCACAAGGCCGACGTCGCCACCGCCGAACACCTCGGCCGCCGCGTCGCCCTCACCGCCCGCACCTTCGCCACCGGCAAGTCCGCCGCCTGACCCCCTCGCCTCCCGCACACAAAGGGCCCCGCCACCACGAAGGTGACGGGGCCCTTTCGTTCACGTCCCGCGGGGGCGTCCGGCTCAGTAGCCGAAGAAGCGACGCGGTGCCGTCCTGGCCTGGGTCTTCCTCGGTGGCCAACGCTGTGACCTGCGATCCAGTCGCTAACGGTTGTCGGTATTGGTCGCCTTCGGCTGCCCCCGGACGGCCCCGTCACGGCCCCGGGTATCGTTCAGATCCTTCGCAGAGCTGGGCTTCCAGCGCTCCGACACCAAGGAAGTCACATGGCGCTGGGCCGCAAAGGAGCACGGCGCATCGTCGTCGGCGGCACGGCCTATCGCTGGCGGCTGCGACGCAGACCGACCTACAGCCAAGGCCTCGGCTGGTCCCCCTGCACGTACGCCGTGGAACATGCGGATCATCCTGGGACCACCCTCGTTGTCACCACGAACAAAGTGCACCCTGGCAACTGGCTCGAAGCTCCGGGCGGCTCCGTACTGCCCTCCGATGTTGCCGAGGCCATCGAATCCGCCCTACGGCAGGGCTGGGACCCCACACGGAGTGGCTCGCCCTACCAGCTCGACCAGTCCGCCGGATTTTCTCCTTTGCTTTGAGGCGTTGGGAGTCACCGCTTTACGAGTTCGATCCGGGCCCGCAGCGGCGGCTTTCGTCAATTGGTGTGCGACGGCCGGGCAGAGGTGCCGGTGTACGCACCGTCCAGCGGCGTTGATGTCAGCCCCCGCTTGCGGCCTTTGCAAGGAGGCGACGCTGTTGAGCGATTGGGGCTGTCCCTGGGCGGAGGATGGTGCTCATGTGCGCTCTTTTCGACCCCCCTGCGCCTCGCCGCGTCTCGCCGGGCGAGTGCCCAGTGTGGGACCAGGCTCTCGCCCTTCTGAACCGGGACCTGGCGGTGACGCTTCCCCAGCTGGAACCCTTGCAGTTGCTGGCCCTTCCGTCTTACGACGCGGATGAGCCGGAGAACGTCTACGTCGCCATGGCCAACGGCGAGTGGCACGGCAACCCCTTGGACCCGAACTCACAGGACAGCCTTGCCTCTGCACTGGCGAGCCTCGCCGATGCCGCGCAGGAGACCGTCATGGAGCTTCTGTGGCAGGCGTGGCCCCTGTGCCCCGAGCATGGCCTCGGCATGCATCCAAGGGAGGACACAGAAGAGCGACTGTCCTGGTGGTGCGCGGGAGAACGGTTGCGTCGCGGCCCGGCTCATATCCACGCGGCCGTGGGTGCACTCGACACTTTGGGAGCGTCGATCCGTACACGGTCTTGAAAACCGTCGTGGCGCGAGTCACCGTGGGTTCGAATCCCACACCCACCGCACGGTGAAGCGGCCTCGGACCAGTAACTTTGGTCAGGGGCCGCTCTCGTACCCCTTCTCTCCGCGTGTCCGGTGTTTCCCCGTAGCTTCCCGCTCGTTCGGGCACGCAAGGGGCACGCGATCAAAGTCCCGTGCGTTCACCTGCGACTGCTGCAACGCACCCAAGGAACGGGCCTGGGACTTCATCTACGCGGGATCGACGTCATCTTCGGCACCGGCCATGAGGCAGTAGGCCGCGAAAGCAGTGTGGGCCGTCCCAGGTGCCGATCACGGCCCCGGGGCGGCCCACATGCATGTGCAGGGCTCTGGCCTGCGGGAATGTCAGTAGCCGAAGTCCTGGGTCCACCAGGGGCCGCCGTCGGCGAAGTGGACGCCGACGCCGAGGGTGGTGAAGTCGCAGTTGAGGATGTTGGCGCGGTGGCCGTCGCTGTTCATCCAGGAGGTCATGACGGCGGCGGCGTCGACCTGGCCGCGGGCGATGTTCTCGCCGCCCATGCCGGAGATGCCGGCCTGCTGGGCGCGGGCCCAGGGGGTGTCGCCGTCGGGGTCGGTGTGGTCGAAGAAGCCGCGGGTGGCCATGTCGGCGCTGAAAGCGCCGGCGAGGGAGGCGAGGCGGGCGTCGGAGTGGACTGGGGTGCAGCCGACCTTGGCGCGCTCGGTGTTGACGAGGCGGAGGACCTCGGCCTCGGCGGCCTGGCCGCGGTCGGCGGTGGAGGTGACCGCGGCCTTCCCGGTGGGTGCCGCCGTGGTGGGGGCCGGCTTCGGCGCGGGAGCCTTCGTCGTGGGCGCCTTCGGTGCGGGTGCCTTCGGTGCGGGTGCCTTCGGCGCGGGGGCCTTCGTCGTGGGCGCGGCCGGGGCCTTGGGTGCCGTCGGCTTCACGGCGGCCTTCGTCGTCTTCGACGGGGTCGGGGTGTGCTTCGGGGTGGCCTTGGGGCTCGGCTTCGCGGACGGGGTCGCCGAGGGGGAGGCCCCGCCGCCGGTGGTGCCCTTGCCCGTGCCGCCCGACGCGAGGGCGGGGGTCTCGGTGGCGCCGCCCTGGGTGGTGAGCTCCGGAGCCTGGCGGGACTGCTGGGTCCGCTGCTCGCTGCTGCCGGCGCTGCCGATCGTGAAGGTGTCCCCGCCCGGCAGCAGGCCGGAGGTGACGACGACGGCGCCGACGGCGACCGCCGCGGAGGCGCCGAGCAGTCCGGTGCGCACGGGCCGCCTGGGGCGGGGACCCGGGTGCCGGCGGTCCGAACCGGCCGCGTAGTCTTCTGCGGCGGGTGCGGCGCCGGAGCGACGGTGGCGTCCCATCTGCTCTGCCTTCCTGCTGGTCCTTGCGTGGTCTTTGCTGATCTTTGCTGTCGGTGCCGTTCCGGATCGACAGTCGAACGGCTCGCGCCCGAATGGGTGAGGCGTGTTCGTCGGGACTGTACGCCATGGGACCTGGGGGGCGATGTGCTCAACAGGGAAATCGCCCGTTAGCGTGCAGTCATGAGTGACGACGTACGGATGACCGCCTGGGTACGCGGACGGGTGCAGGGAGTGGGCTTTCGCTGGTTCACCAGGGCAAATGCGCTGGAGATCGGCGGCCTGGTGGGCTTCGCCCTGAACCTCGACGACGGCCGGGTGCAGGTGGTGGCCGAAGGTCCGCGTGAGAATTGCCACCGTCTGCTCGCATGGCTGCACTCCGCCGACACACCCGGGCGTGTGGACGGTGTCACTGAGATCTGGGACACCCCGCGCGGCGGTTACGAGAGCTTCGCCATCCGCTGAGCGTGACGCTCGGGGCGCCCCCTCCGGTGACCGAGAGGGGCGCCTGACGGACGCGCCGTAACGGTCGCGTGAGGGGAAAAGCCCCTGGTGGTTGCCAATATGCGCCCGTCGTGCAAGGCTGCCGCTTAAGGATGATCGCGACGCCCTGAGGCACCGAGTTGCGAGGACCCACCGCGTATCGAGCGGTGGTGGCCCCCCTCGGTCGGCCCTTCAATCGGGGCGTGATCGTGTTGACCGTCAAACTTTTTGGTGAGACGCTGGAATCCCCGCGCACCTTAGCTGTTTGGCAGTGGAACCGGCACGACAAGCAGTACTGCCGAGCACCGCGGGTGCGAATCCCTCACGACCCACACCGCTACGGTCGGTCACTCATTGTGGAGGACCATCCATCATGGCAAAGGCGCTTCTCGGTTACGTCGGCGGCTCCGACCCGCGACTCCTCGCCGAGATGCGACGGCTTCAGCAGCGCGTCCAGGACCTCGAATCCGAGCTGGTACGGATTCAGTCCGAGAACGACTCGCTCGCCGCTGCCGCCGCTCAGCACCAGGGAGAGTCGCTGCTGAACAGCATCGACCTCGACGTACCCCAGGCGGAGCCTGCGCTCACCTGACAACCCAGCCCCGAGGGGCCAGGTGGGAAACACTCCTTGCAAGGGGCGCTTCGGCGTCCCTTCTCTCTTTCACCCGCCGTTTCCCCCGTGTCCCACCCCTCCTCACCCGATGATCTGCCCTGCACCTTCGCGGGTGAAACGCAGGTGCCCCGGTAGAGTCCCCGGGGTGCACCTCAAGGCCCTGACCCTCCGCGGATTCAAGTCGTTCGCATCGGCCACCACCCTGCGGTTCGAACCAGGGATCACCTGCGTCGTGGGGCCCAACGGATCGGGCAAGTCCAACGTCGTGGACGCCCTGTCCTGGGTCATGGGCGAGCAGGGCGCCAAGTCGCTGCGCGGCGGCAAGATGGAGGACGTCATCTTCGCCGGCACGACCGGGCGCCCGCCGCTCGGCCGCGCCGAGGTCTCGCTGACCATCGACAACTCCGACGGCGCCCTGCCCATCGACTACGCCGAGGTCACCCTTACCCGGATCATGTTCCGGGGCGGCAGCAGCGAGTACCAGATCAACGGCGACACCTGCCGGCTGCTCGACTTCCAGGACCTGCTCTCCGACTCCGGCATCGGACGCGAGATGCACGTCATCGTCGGGCAGGGCCAGCTCGACTCCGTGCTGCACGCCGATCCGATGGGCCGCCGTGCCTTCATCGAGGAGGCCGCGGGCGTCCTCAAGCACCGCAAGCGCAAGGAGAAGGCGCTGCGGAAACTGGACGCGATGCAGGCCAATCTCGCGCGCGTGCAGGACCTCACCGACGAACTGCGCCGCCAGCTCAAGCCCCTCGGCCGGCAGGCCGCCGTCGCCCGCCGCGCCGTCGTTATCCAGGCCGACCTGCGCGACGCGCGCCTCCGACTCCTCGCCGACGACCTCGTCCACCTCCAGCGGGCCCTCACGGCCGAGGTCGCCGACGAGGCGGCGCTGCTCGCCCGCAAGGAGGCCACCGAGGCCGACCTGCGTGCCGCGCTCGCCCGGGAGGCGGACCTCGAAGCGGAGGCCCGCGCCCTCGTTCCCCGCCTGGAGCGCGCCCAGCAGAGCTGGGTCGCCCTGTCCCAGCTGGCCGAGCGCGTCCGCGGCACCGTCTCGCTGGCCGACGCGCGGGTGAAGAGCGCCACCGCCGCCCCCGCCGAGGAGCGGCGCGGCCGCGACCCGGAGGACCTGGAACGCGAGGCGGCCCGGGTCCGCGAACAGGAGGCGGAGCTCGAAGCCGCCCTGGAGGCGGCCGAGCGCGCCCTGGAGGACACCGTCGCCCACCGTGCCGAACTGGAACGGGCGCTGTCGGCGGAGGAGCGGCGCCTCAAGGACCTGGCCCGCGCCATCGCCGACCGGCGCGAGGGCCTCGTCCGGCTCCACGGCCAGGTCAACGCGGCCCGCTCGCGCGCCGCCTCGGCCCAGGCCGAGATCGACCGGCTCGCCGCCGCCCGTGACGAGGCGGGGGAGCGGGCCGCCGCCGCCCAGGAGGAGTACGAGCAGCTCAAGGCGGAGGTCGACGGCCTCGACGCGGAGGACACCGAGCACGCCGAGCGGTACGAGACGGCCCGCCGCGAGCTGGCCGAGGCGGAGGCCGCCCTGAGCGCCGCCCGCGAAGCCGCCGGCACCGCCGAGCGCCGCCGCGCCGCGACCCGGGCCCGGCACGACACCCTCGCCCTCGGCCTGCGCCGCAAGGACGGCACGGGCGCGCTCCTCGCCGCAGGCCTCACCGGACTCCTCGGCCCGGCCGCCGAACTCCTCACCGTCACCCCGGGATACGAGATCCCCGTCGCCGCCGCCCTCGGCGCGGCCGCCGACGCGGTCGCGGCCACCGGACCCTCCGCCGCCGCCGACGCGCTCCGCCTGCTGCGCAAGCAGGACGCGGGCCGCGCCTCGCTCCTCCTGACCGGCGCTCCCGAGCCGGCCCCCGGCGCCGATGCCGACGGCCACCGGCACGCCGCGGACCTGGTGCGCGGCCCTGCCGAACTCATGGGCGCCGTCCGCAGGTTGCTGGCGGGCGTCGTCGTCGTCGAGGATCTCGACGAGGCCGCGGAACTGGTCAGGGCCAGGCCCGCGCTGACCGCCGTCACCGCCGAAGGGGACCTGCTCGGAGCCCACTTCGCCCAAGGCGGCTCCGCCGGGGCGCCCAGCCTGCTCGAAGTCCAGGCGTCGGTGGCCGAGGCCGCCGCGGAACTCGACGAACTGGCCGTGGCGTGCGCGGAGTTGGCCACCGGGCAGCGGGAGGCCGACGAGCGGCGCCGTACCGCGGGGGCGCTCGTCGAGGAGCTCGACACCCGCCGCCGCGCCGCCGAGCGCGAGAAGTCCGCCGTCGCCCAGCAGCTCGGCCGGCTCGCCGGGCAGGCCAGGGGAGCGGCGGGGGAGGCCGAGCGGACCGCGGCGGCCGCCGCCCGCGCCCAGGAGGCCCTGGAGAAGGCCACCGCCGACGCCGAGGAGCTGGCCGAACGCCTGCTCGTCGCCCAGGAGGCCACCGCCTTCGGCGACGGGGAGGACGAGCCCGACACCTCCGTCCGCGACCGGCTCGCCATCGACGGCTCCAACGCGCGCCAGACCGAGATGGAGGCGCGGCTCCAGGTCCGTACCCACGAGGAGCGGGTGAAGGGGCTCGCCGGGCGGGCCGACTCACTCGACCGGGCCGCCCGAGCCGAACGGGACGCGCGCGTGCGTGCCGAGCAGCGCCGGGCCAGGCTGCGCCACGAGGAGCGGGTGGCGGGCGCGGTCGCCGCGGGTGCCCGCGCGCTCCTCGCCCATGTGGAGGTCTCGCTGGTCCGCGCCGAGCGGGAGCGGGTGGCGGCCCAGGCCGCCAGGGCCGACCGGGAGGAGGGGCTGACGACCGCCCGTACCCGTGCCAGGGACCTCAAGGCCGAGCTCGACAAGCTGACCGACTCCGTCCACCGGGGCGAGGTGCTCGGCGCCGAGAAGCGGCTGCGGATCGAGCAGCTGGAGGCGAAGGCCCTGGAGGAGTTCGGCGTCGAGTCGGCCGATCTGGTCGCCGAGTACGGCCCCGACCAGCCCGTCCCCCCGTCGCCGGCGGAGGACGGAACCGACCGGAGCGGAGCCGGCCAGGCCGGAGCCGACCGGGCCGCCACCGAGCGGTCCGGAGCCGACCGGGCCGCCACCGACCCGGAGGACTCCGACGGGGAGGACACCGGACGCGGCGACGTGGCACGTGCCGCCGCGGGCGACCCCGCCGTCGCCTCGCGCCCGTTCGTCCGTTCGGAGCAGGAGAAGCGGCTCAAGGCCGCCGAACGGGCGTATCACCAGCTCGGCAAGGTGAATCCGCTGGCTCTGGAGGAGTTCGCGGCGCTCGAGGAGCGGCACCGGTTCCTCTCGGAGCAGCTGGAGGACCTGAAGAAGACCCGGACCGACCTGCTTCAGGTCGTGAAGGAGGTCGACGTGCGCGTCGAGCAGGTCTTCACGGAGGCGTACCGGGACACGGCCCGGGAGTTCGAGGGCGTCTTCTCGCGCCTCTTCCCGGGCGGCGAGGGCCGGCTGGTCCTCACGGACCCGGACGACATGCTCACCACCGGCGTGGACGTGGAGGCCCGGCCGCCGGGCAAGAAGGTCAAGCGCCTGTCGCTGCTCTCGGGCGGCGAGCGGTCGCTCACGGCCGTGGCACTGCTCGTCTCCATCTTCAAGGCGAGGCCCAGCCCGTTCTACGTGATGGACGAGGTCGAGGCGGCGCTCGACGACACCAACCTCCAGCGGCTGATCCGGATCATGCAGGAGCTCCAGGAGTCCTCGCAGCTGATCGTGATCACCCACCAGAAGCGCACGATGGAGGTCGCGGACGCGCTGTACGGCGTGTCCATGCAGGGCGACGGCGTCTCGAAGGTGATCAGTCAGCGGCTCCGCTGAGGACTACCCATTCAAGTCTTGAACGGACTGGCCCCCATCACGCGCATAAAGTCACACGACATCGACTATTGACTTCGAAACTTGAAGGCATAGTCTCTGCAACGTTGCTTTTACCTTCACGTGGTGGGCGGCGTGAAGTTGTGCGCCACTGGAAGGGCTTCCCCCCACCGAGGAGTCCATGTGACCAACACCGCGCAGGCGCCCACGCCGCCGCCTTCCGAAGGCCGAGCCGCCCACCCGGACCACCTCGGCCACGTCATCTTCATCACGGCCTCCGCCGCGATGGGCGGATTCCTCTTCGGCTACGACAGCTCCGTCATCAACGGCGCCGTCGAGGCGATCCGCGACCGGTACGACATCGGCTCCGGCACCCTCGCCCAGGTCATCGCCATCGCCCTGATCGGCTGCGCCATCGGCGCCGCGACCGCCGGCCGGATCGCCGACCGGATCGGCCGCATCCGCTGCATGCAGATCTCCGCGGTGCTCTTCGCGGTCAGCGCCGTCGGCTCCGCGCTCCCCTTCGCCCTCTGGGACCTGGCCTTCTGGCGGATCATCGGCGGCTTCGCCATCGGCATGGCCTCCGTCATCGGCCCCGCCTACATCGCCGAGGTCGCCCCCGCCGCCTACCGCGGCCGCCTCGGCTCCTTCCAGCAGGCCGCGATCGTCATCGGCATCGCGATCTCCCAGCTCGTCAACTACGGCATCCTCCAGCTCGCCGACGGCGACCAGCGCGGCGAGATCGGCGGCATCGAGGCCTGGCAGTGGATGCTCGGCGTGATGGTCGTCCCCGCGCTCCTCTACGGCATGCTGTCCTTCGCGATCCCGGAGTCCCCCCGCTTCCTCATCTCCGTCGGGAAGACCGACCGCGCCAAGGAGGTCCTGGCCGAGGTCGAGGGCCAGGGCGTCGACCTCGACCACCGCGTCGCCGAGATCGACCGGGCCATGCGCAGCGAGCACAAGTCCACCTTCAGGGACCTGCTCGTCGCGGGGAGCAAGTACAAGCTGCTGCCCATCGTCTGGGTCGGCATCGGCCTCTCGGTCTTCCAGCAGCTCGTCGGCATCAACGTCGCGTTCTACTACTCCTCGACGCTCTGGCAGTCGGTCGGCATCGACCCGTCGAGCTCGTTCTTCTACTCGTTCACCACGTCGATCATCAACATCATCGGCACCGTGATCGCGATGGTCCTGGTCGACCGGGTCGGCCGCAAGCCGCTCGCCCTCGTCGGCTCCGTCGGCATGGCCATCGCCCTGGCCGTCGAGGCCTGGGCCTTCTCCGCGGACCTCGTCGACGGCAAGCTGCCCGAGACGCAGGGCGTCGTGGCCCTCGTCGCCGCCCACGTCTTCGTGCTCTTCTTCGCCCTCTCGTGGGGCGTCGTCGTCTGGGTCTTCCTCGGCGAGATGTTCCCCAACCGGATCCGCGCCGCCGCCCTGGGCGTCGCCGCCTCCGCCCAGTGGATCGCCAACTGGGCCATCACCGCGAGCTTCCCGTCCCTCGCGGACTGGAACCTCTCCGGCACCTACGTCATCTACACGGTCTTCGCCGTACTCTCGATCCCCTTCGTACTCAGGTACGTCAAGGAGACCAAGGGCAAGGCGTTGGAGGAGATGGGCTGAACCCCGCTGCCCCGCTCCTCACCCACGGGACTGCCCCGGCCCGAGGCCCGTGCCTCGCGCCGGGGCAGTACACCGTTCAGGCCGCGAGCGGCGGCACCAAACGTCGTTGCGGTACACCGTTCAGGCCGTGAGCCGGGTCCCTACGTCGTTGCGCTACACCCTTCAGGCCGCGAGCCGCGGCACCACCTCGTCGCAGAACAGCCGCAGGCTCCGCCACCCCTCCTCGACCGGCATCCCGCCGCACAGCGGATGCAGCACCACGCTCTCCAGGCCGAGCGCCAGGCACTCCTCCGGCGTCACGACCCGGTACACCCCCTCCGCCCGCAGCTCCGGCACCGTCGTCGCGGTCGACCGCACCGCCGAGGTGATGTCCTTCGACTGCCAGGAGGCGTACGTCCGGGCCTCGTGCAGGAAGTGCTCCCCGTACTCCGCCCAGGTCCGGTCCGGGTCCTCCGACAGGTGCAGCAGCGGGGTCTCCTGGGCCGGCATCATCGTCCAGCCCTCGGTGCCGTACTCCGCGCACCGCTCCCGGTAGTACGCGTCGAGCTCCGGCAGGTGCGCGCTGGGGAAGAACGGCAGCCCCAGCCGGGCCGCCCGCCGGGCCGCCGCCCGCGACGACCCCCCGACGAGGAGCATCGGATGGGGCTGGGTGAGGGGGCGCGGGGTGACCCGTACGGTACGGCCCCGGTACGTGAACGGCTCGCCGGTCCAGGCGGTGAGCAGGGTCTCCAGGAGCTCGTCCTGGAGCCGGCCGCGCCTGCCCCAGTCGACCCCCCGCTCCTCGTACTCCTCCGGCCGGTAGCCGATCCCCGCCACCGTGACCAGCCGGCCCCCGCTGAGCAGGTCCAGGACCGCGATGTCCTCGGCGAGCCGCAGCGGGTCGTGCAGCGGCCCGATGATCGCCGACACGGTGACGGCGATCCGCCGCGTCGCGCCGAAGACCGCGCCCGCGAAGGTGAAGGGCGAGGGCAGCCAGTTGTTCGCCACGCCGTGGTGCTCCTCGGTCTGGACGGTGTCGACGCCGTGCGCGTCGGCGTGGGCGGCCATCTCGACGGCGGCCCGGTAGCGGGCGGCGAGGGAGTCGGGGGTCGCGTGCGGATCGACGAGGTTGAACCGTACGACTGTGAAGGGCATGGGAAGTCCCCCTCCGCGTGGGATACCGGCGAAGGGGGACGTTAGCTGACGTGGCGTCAGATGAAAACGGTCTCGCGGACTCCGATGGGACCCGGGGGAGCGGCGGCCGCCACCATCGGAGTACTCCGCACAGGTGCGGGGGACCCACGCAGCGTAGTGCTCCGTCTCCGGTCGCTTCTTGGCCGATACTGGTCAGGTTATGGAACTCATCCTTGCTGTAGTCATCGCTCTGGTCGTCGCGGTCGCCGTGACGAGCGGGCTCGTGATCAGCGGTCGCAAGAAGAAGCAGCTGCCGCCGGCCGAGCCGCCGTCCACCACGCCGACCATCACCGCTCCGCCCGCCGAACCGCACGTCGGCGAGGAGGCGGAGACGCCGCGGGAGGAACCACGCCGCACGGTCGAGGAGGTCCAGCTCCCCACCGAAACGGCCCCCGAGGCCCCGGTCGCCGAGGAGCCCGAGGCCCCCGCCGCCCCCGAGATCGAGGTCCCGGAGCCCACCGCGGGCCGACTCGTACGGCTCAGGGCCCGCCTCGCCCGCTCCCAGAACTCGCTCGGCAAGGGGCTGCTCACGCTGCTGTCCCGCGAGCACCTCGACGAGGACACCTGGGAGGAGATCGAGGAGACCCTCCTCACCGCCGACGTCGGCGTCGCCCCCACCCAGGAGCTCGTCGACCGGCTGCGCGAGCGGGTCAAGGTGCTCGGCACCCGCACCCCCGACCAGCTGCGCGACCTGCTCCGCGAGGAGCTCGTCGCCCTCCTCGGCCCCGACCTCGACCGCACGGTCAGGACCGAGAGCCCCGCGGACGTCCCGGGCATCGTCATGGTCGTCGGCGTCAACGGCACCGGCAAGACCACCACCACCGGCAAGCTGGCCCGCGTCCTCGTCGCCGACGGCAAGTCCGTCGTCCTCGGCGCCGCCGACACCTTCCGCGCCGCCGCCGCCGATCAGCTCCAGACCTGGGGCGAGCGCGTCGGCGCCCGGACCGTGCGCGGACCGGAGGGCGGCGACCCCGCCTCGATCGCCTTCGACGCCGTCAAGGAGGGCATCGCCGAGGGCGCCGACGTCGTCCTCATCGACACCGCGGGACGGCTGCACACCAAGACCGGCCTCATGGACGAGCTCGGCAAGGTCAAGCGGGTCGTCGAGAAGCACGGCCCGCTCGACGAGATCCTCCTCGTCCTCGACGCCACCACCGGCCAGAACGGCCTGATCCAGGCCCGCGTCTTCGCCGAGGTCGTCGACATCACCGGCATCGTGCTGACCAAGCTCGACGGCACCGCCAAGGGTGGCATCGTCGTCGCCGTCCAGCGCGAGCTGGGCGTCCCGGTCAAGCTGATCGGCCTGGGCGAGGGCCCCGACGACCTGGCCCCCTTCGAGCCGGGTGCCTTCGTCGACGCCCTGATCGGCGACTGACACCCCGCACGGCACACGGAAGGGCCCCCGCCATCGGATGGCGGGGGCCCTTCCGCGTACCAGGGGGCAGGGGTCAGAAGCGCGTCCGGTGGCAGATGTACGCCAACGTGCCGAGCAGCAGCCGCGCCTGCGGCGGCGCGCCCGCTGTGTCCAGGGTCGGCGGACGCAGCCAGCGCACCGGCCCGAGCCCGCCCAGGTCCGACGGGGGAGCGGTGATGTGGCTGCCGGGACCCAGGCAGTGCAGGTCCAGATCGGCGTCGTCCCAGCCCATCCGGTACAGCAGCTGGGGCAGCTCGGCCGCCGCGCCGGGCGCCACGAAGAACCGCGCCCGCCCGGTCGGGGTCGCGCACACCGGGCCCAGCGGCAGCCCCATGCGCTCCAGGCGCACCAGCGCCCGCCGGCCCGCGGCCTCCGCGACCTCGATCACGTCGAAGGCCTTGCCCACCGGGAGCAGCAGCGCCGCGCCCGGGTACTCCGACCATGCCTTGGTGGCGTCGTCGAGGCCGGCGCCGGCCGGGACCGCTTCCGCGAAGGAGAGGGGATGCGCGCCCGGGGCCTTGCACGCCCGGTCCCCGCAGGAGCACTGGCCGGAGACCGCCCGTGCTCCGGGGGCTACGTCCCAGCCCCACAGTCCCGTGTACTCCGCCACCGCTGTGCACTCCGTGGTGCGAACGCGGCGGCGTGCGCCGGACCGCATCTCACGAATGCCGCCGATCGTGAAACCCATGCCCCCTCCAACGGGTCGAGCGCGCCGGTGGTTACGACCCGGAGCACCGTCGTCACCCTTCGTCACTCTCCGTCGCCCCAGCTTGGCGCGCGGTCGTGCTCGGGGTGGTGCGGACCGCCGCGCGCGCCTCTCCGCGCATCCGTCCGCCGACTCCGGTTCGTCGCCTGTCAAGTGAATCGCGTTCCACGCGCGGCGAGTTCATTCGAAGGGGTGGCGAATGGTGGCGTTTCTTGAATCGCCCTCGTAGAGGGGTGATCGTAGGATTACTTTCGGTACTCGAACCCCGGGGTCGCTGGCACGCGCGGGTATGCCGGAGGCAACCCGGTTTCCAGTTCGAAGGAGCGCGAACGCCGGACGGGTGCCGCGAGACGCGGCATTCTGGTAAGGGTTCGCAGGACAGGCAATCAGGTGGATGGGGGCGTTCCAGTGGGCGGCAACGGCGCAGACGGTACGACTGCCGGCAAGCGCCCGAACGAGCAGCTGGGCTCGTGGTTCGTGCGCAGCGGCTGGTCCAAGGGCGAACTCGCGCGGCAAGTGAACCGCAGGGCGCGCCAGATGGGCGCGCACCACATCTCCACGGACACCTCGCGGGTGCGCCGCTGGCTCGACGGCGAGCAGCCGCGCGAACCCATCCCGCGCATCCTCTCCGAGCTGTTCTCCGAGCGCTTCGGCTCCGTCGTCGCCATCGAGGACCTCGGCCTGCGCGCCGCCCACCAGTCGCCGTCCGTCTCCGGCGTCGACCTGCCCTGGGCCGGCCCGCAGACCGTCGCCCTGCTCAGCGAGTTCTCCCGCAGCGACCTCATGCTCGCCCGCCGCGGCTTCCTCGGCTCGTCCCTGTCGCTCGCCGCGGGACCCTCCCTCATCGAACCGATGCAGCGCTGGCTCGTGCCCACCCCGGTCGGCGACGTCGAGCGGCCCGACGCGCTCGCCGACGCCCGCCGCCCCAACCGGCTCTCCGAGGTCGAACTCGACCTCCTGGAGTCCACCACCGCCATGTTCCGCAAGTGGGACGCCCAGTGCGGCGGCGGACTGCGCCGCAAGGCCGTCGTCGGACAGCTCCACGAGGTCACCGACCTGCTCCAGGAGCCGCAGCCCGCCGCCACCGCCAAGCGCCTCTTCACCTGCGCCGCCGAACTCGCCGAACTCGCCGGCTGGATGAGCTACGACGTGGGCCTCCAGCCCACCGCCCAGAAGTACTTCGTACTCGCCCTGCACGCCGCCAAGGAAGCCGGCGACAAGCCCCTCGGCTCGTACATCCTCTCGTCCATGAGCCGCCAGATGATCCACCTCGGACGGCCCGACGACGCGCTCGAACTCATCCATCTCGCCCAGTACGGCAGTCGGGAGTGCGCCACCCCCCGGACCCAGGCCATGCTGTATGCGATGGAGGCCCGCGCCTACGCCAACATGGGCCAGCCGTCCAAGTGCAAGCGGGCCGTCCGGATGGCCGAGGACACCTTCGCCGACGTCGGCCTCGACGGCGAGCCCGAGCCCGACTGGATCGGCTTCTTCTCCGAGGCCGAACTCAACGGCGAGAACTCCCACTCCTACCGGGACCTCGCCTACGTCGCCGGACGCTCCCCGACCTACGCCTCGCTGGCCGAGCCCGTCATGGAGCGGGCCGTCGAGCTCTTCGAGAAGGACCCCGACCACCAGCGGTCGTACGCGCTCAACCTCATCGGCATGGCCACCGTCCACCTCCTCAAGCGCGAGCCCGAGCAGTCCGTCGTCCTCGCCGAGAAGGCCCTCGGGGTCGCCCGGAGCATCCGCTCCGAGCGGGTCAACACCCGGCTCCGCAAGACCGTCGACCACGCCGCCCGCAACTACAGCGACGTCGCCGAGGTCGTCCAGCTCACCGACCGGCTCACCCTGCTCCTGCCCGAGGCCGCCGAAGCGGTCTGATCCCGGCCCCGCGGGCCCGCACGATCCCCGGCCGCGCCAGACGTCCCGTACTGCCCGACTCGGCTCCCCCGCCGCAAGGTCACACGGACGCCGGGCGCGGCCGGTCCGTGTGTGCGGACGTGTGCGGAGGATACGGGCGTTACCTCGTCGTGACACGGCCGTTCACCGCCGCGTAACACGCCCCACCCCTTCGTCACTGCGCCGAAACATCGAGCGGCATCGGCGGAAACCGCGCTGCGCGAATCTCTGGCCCATAACCGGCCACGCCCCTCACGGCCGCCGCTCTCTCCGGCCCCGCCCCGCACAGGCCGTACCGACGACGAGGAGACGCCGATGGCACCAGCCATCACGACCCTGGCAGCAGACGCCCCCGAGCTGTCCGCCGCCAACACCGGGTTCATGCTCATCTGCTCCGCCCTGGTCATGCTGATGACCCCGGCTCTCGCCTTCTTCTACGGAGGCATGGTCCGCGTCAAGTCCACCCTCAACATGCTGATGATGAGCTTCATCAGCCTCGGGATCGTCACGATCCTGTGGGTGCTCTACGGCTTCAGCATCGCGTTCGGCACCGACTCCGGATCGCTCATCGGCTGGTCCTCCGAGTACGTCGGCCTCAGCGGCATCGGCATCACCGAGCTCTGGGACGGCTACACCATCCCGGTGTACGTCTTCGCCGTCTTCCAGCTGATGTTCGCGATCATCACCCCCGCGCTCATCAGCGGCGCCCTCGCCGACCGCGTCAAGTTCACGGCCTGGGCCCTCTTCATCACCCTCTGGGTCACGATCGTCTACTTCCCCGTCGCCCACTGGGTCTGGGGCTCCGGCGGCTGGCTCTTCGAGATGGGCGTCATCGACTTCGCCGGTGGTACGGCCGTCCACATCAACGCCGGTGCCGCCGCCCTCGGCGTCATCCTCGTCATCGGCAAGCGCGTCGGCTTCAAGAAGGACCCGATGCGCCCGCACAGCCTCCCGCTGGTCATGCTCGGCGCCGGTCTCCTCTGGTTCGGCTGGTTCGGCTTCAACGCCGGCTCGTGGCTCGGCAACGACGACGGCGTCGGCGCCGTGATGTTCGTCAACACCCAGGTCGCCACCGCCGCCGCCATGCTCGCCTGGCTCGCCTACGAGAAGATCCGCCACGGCTCCTTCACCACCCTCGGCGCCGCCTCCGGCGCGGTCGCCGGACTCGTCGCCATCACCCCGTCCGGCGGCGCCGTGAGCCCGCTCGGCGCCATCGCCGTCGGCGCCATCGCCGGTCTGCTCTGCGCCATGGCCGTCGGCCTCAAGTACAAGTTCGGCTACGACGACTCCCTCGACGTCGTCGGCGTCCACCTCGTCGGCGGAGTCGTCGGCTCCCTCCTCGTCGGCTTCTTCGCCACCGGCGGCGTCCAGTCCGACGCCAAGGGCCTCTTCTACGGCGGCGGCCTCGACCAGCTCGGCAAGCAGGCCGTCGGAGTCTTCGCGGTCCTCGCCTACTCTCTGATCGTCTCCGCGATCCTCGCCCTGATCATCGACAAGACGATGGGGATGCGGGTCAGCGAGGACGACGAGGTCTCCGGCATCGACCAGGTCGAGCACGCCGAGACCGCGTACGACTTCAGCGGAGCCGGCGGCGGCGCGTCCTCGCGCTCCACCGCCCCCGCCCCGGCCGTCACGCAGAACAAGAAGGTGGACGCATGAAGCTCATCACCGCGGTCGTGAAGCCGCACCGGCTCGACGAGATCAAGGAGGCCCTCCAGGCGTTCGGCGTCCACGGCCTCACCGTCACCGAGGCCAGCGGCTACGGCCGCCAGCGCGGCCACACCGAGGTCTACCGGGGCGCCGAGTACACCGTCGACCTCGTCCCCAAGATCCGCATCGAGGTCCTCGTCGAGGACGACGACGCCGAACAGCTCATCGACGTCGTCGTCAAGGCCGCCCGAACCGGCAAGATCGGTGACGGCAAGGTGTGGAGCGTGCCGGTCGAGACCGCCGTACGGGTCCGCACCGGCGAGCGCGGTCCGGACGCACTGTAAGCACACGTGAGGAGCCGCCGGGTGACGAGCCTCGAAGCGAATACAGAGACCGAAGATTCGGGACCCGGCGGTTACGCGGCGGCCCGGCTGCTCCTTCTCCACGAGAAGGAGCGGTCCGGGCCGCTGCGCCGTTCCGCCCTGGCCCGGCTCACCGACGAGTGGCTGGCCGGCCTCTTCGCCGCCGCCGCACCACCCCGCGGGGGGTTCGCCCTCGTCGCCGTCGGCGGCTACGGCCGCGCCGAACTCTCCCCGCGCAGCGACCTCGACCTCCTCCTGCTCCACGACGGCAGCGCCGACGCGGCCGCCGTCGCCGCCCTCGCCGACCGCATCTGGTACCCCGTGTGGGACCTCGGCCTCGCCCTCGACCACTCCGTCCGCACCCCCGCCGAGGCCCGCGCCACGGCGGGCGAGGACCTCAAGGTCCAGCTCGGCCTCCTCGACGCCCGGACCGTCGCCGGAGACGCCGGCCTCGTCGCCGCCCTGCGCACCACCGTCCTCGCCGACTGGCGCAACCAGGCACCCCGACGCCTCCCCGAACTCGACGAACTGTGCCGCGAGCGCGCCGAGCGCATGGGGGAGCTGCAGTTCCTCCTCGAACCCGACCTCAAGGAGGCCAGGGGAGGCCTCCGCGACGCCCAGGCCCTCCGCGCCGTCGCCGCCTCCTGGCTCGCCGACGCCCCCCGCGAAGGCCTCGACGACGCCCGCCGCCGCCTCCTCGACGCCCGCGACGCCCTCCACCTGGCCACCGGACGCGCCACCGACCGGCTCGCCCTCCAGGAACAGGACGCCGTCGCCGCCGAACTCGGCCTCCTCGACGCCGACACCCTGCTCCGCGAGGTGTACGAGGCCGCCCGGACCATCTCGTACGCCTCCGACGTCACCTGGCGCGAGGTCAACCGCGTCCTCAAGGCCCGCTCCGCCCGACCCCGGCTGCGCTCCCTCCTGAGCCGCGGCGGCACGAAACCCCCCGTCGAGCGCACCCCGCTCGCCGAAGGCGTCGTCGAGATGGACGGCGAAGCCGTCCTCGCCCTCAGCGCCAGGCCCGAACGCGACCCCGTGCTGCCCCTGCGGGCCGCCGCGGCGGCCGCCCAATCCGCCCTGCCGATCTCCCTGCACGCCGTACGCCGCCTCGCCGCGGCCGCCAAACCCCTCCCGGTGCCCTGGCCCGCCGAGGCGCGCGAGGAACTCGTCACCCTCCTCGGCGCCGGCGAGGCCACCGTGCCCGTCTGGGAGGCCCTGGAGGCCGAAGGCCTCGTCACCCTGCTGCTCCCCGACTGGGAACGCGTCCGCTGCCGGCCCCAGCGCAACCCCGTCCACACCTGGACCGTCGACCGCCACCTCGTCGAGACCGCCGTCCGCGCCTCCTCCCTCACCCGCCGCGTCGGCCGCCCCGACCTCCTCCTCGTCGCCGCCCTCCTCCACGACATCGGCAAGGGCTGGCCCGGCGACCACTCCGTCGCCGGCGAGACCATCGCCCGCGACGTCGCCACCCGCATCGGCTTCGACCGCGCCGACGTCGGCGTCATCGCCACCGTCGTCCGCCACCACCTCCTCCTCGTCGAGACCGCCACCCGCCGCGACCTCGACGACCCCGCCACCGTCCAGTCCGTCGCCCAGGCCGTCGGCACCGTGGGCACCCTCGAACTCCTGCACGCCCTCACCGAGGCCGACGCCCTCGCCACCGGACCCGCCGCATGGTCCTCCTGGCGCGCCTCACTCGTCGCCGACCTGGTCAAACGCGTCGCGGGCGTCCTCGCCGGCGAGACCCCGCCCGACCCCGAGGCCGCCGCGCCCAGCGCCGAACAGGAACGCCTCGCCATCGAGGCGCTCCGCACCGGCGAACCCGTCCTCGCCCTGCGCACCGAACCGGTCGCGGCGGAACCCGAGGAACCCGAGGCCGTCGGCGTCGAACTCCTCATCGCCCTGCCCGACCAGCCCGGCGTCCTCCCCGCCGTCGCCGGCGTCCTCGCCCTCCACCGGCTCACCGTCCGGGCCGCCGACCTCAGGGCCGTGGAACTGCCCACCGCGCTCGGCTCCGGCTCCGTCCTCGTCCTCGACTGGCGGGTCGCCGCCGAGTACGGCTCCCTGCCCGAAGCGGCCCGGCTCCGCGCCGACCTCGTCCGCGCCCTGGACGGCACCCTCGACGTCCCCGCCCGCCTCGCCGAGCGCGACGCCGCCTACCCGCGCCGCCGGGGCCTCACCGCCCCGCCGCCCCGCGTCACCGTCGCCGCCGCCGACTCCCGCCTCGCCACCGTCATCGAAGTCCGCGCCCAGGACGCCCCCGGCCTCCTCCACCGCATCGGCCGAGCCCTGGAGGGCGCGGCGGTACGGGTGCGGAGCGCGCACGTGTCGACACTCGGCGCCAACGCCGTCGACACCCTCTACGTGACCCGCCCGGACGGCTCCCTCCTCCCGGACGAGGAGGCGATCGACCTGGCCCGGACCCTGGAGTCGGCACTGCGGTGAGGGCGTGACCTCCGGGTTCGCCGCCCGCCGAGCCGGGGGTTTCCCGCTCCGCGCGCCCGCGGGGATACGTCTCCGCCCACCCGATCCGGTGGGCGGGGCCGAATCCTTTGCCGGGCCGGATACCCTGGAGGGCGATTCCCCACTCCCGACCCCAAGGACCGACGAGCGCCGTGTTCGATACTCTTTCCGACCGCTTGGCGAATACCTTCAAGTCCCTCCGGGGCAAGGGCCGCCTCTCCGAGCAGGACATCGACACCGCGGCTCGGGAAATCCGTATCGCCCTCCTCGAGGCCGATGTCGCGCTGCCCGTCGTCCGGGCCTTCATCTCGCGGGTCAAGGAGCGCTCCCTCGGCGCCGAGGTCTCCAAGGCGCTGAACCCCAGCCAGCAGGTCATCAAGATCGTCAACGACGAGCTGGTGTCGATCCTCGGTGGCGAGACCCGTCGCCTGCGGTTCGCCAAGACCGCGCCGACCGTGATCATGCTGGCCGGTCTCCAGGGTGCCGGTAAGACCACGCTCGCCGGAAAGCTCGGTCTGTGGCTGAAGGGGCAGGGGCACTCGCCGCTGCTCGTGGCCTGTGACCTCCAGCGCCCGAACGCCGTCAACCAGCTGTCCGTGGTCGCCGACCGCGCCGGCGTCGCCTTCTACGGCCCGCAGCCCGGCAACGGCGTCGGTGACCCGGTCCAGGTCGCCAAGGACTCGATCGAGTTCGCGCGGACCAAGATGTACGACGTCGTGATCGTCGACACCGCCGGCCGCCTCGGCATCGACCAGGAGCTGATGCAGCAGGCCGCTGACATCCGCGACGCGACGTCCCCCGACGAGATCCTCTTCGTCGTCGACGCGATGATCGGTCAGGACGCGGTCAACACCGCGGAGGCGTTCCGCGACGGCGTCGGCTTCGACGGCGTCGTGCTGTCGAAGCTCGACGGCGACGCCCGCGGTGGTGCGGCGCTCTCCATCGCCCACGTCACCGGCAAGCAGATCATGTTCGCCTCCAACGGCGAGAAGCTCGACGACTTCGACGCGTTCCACCCGGACCGCATGGCGTCCCGCATCCTCGGCATGGGCGACATGCTCTCCCTCATCGAGAAGGCCCAGCAGACCTTCGACGAGGAAGAGGCCGCCAAGATGGCCTCGAAGCTCGCGTCGAAGAAGGGCCAGGAGTTCACCCTCGACGACTTCCTGGCGCAGATGGACCAGGTCCGTCGCATGGGCTCCATCTCGAAGCTCCTCGGCATGCTCCCCGGCATGGGCCAGATGAAGGAGCAGATCGCCAACATCGACGAGCGGGACGTCGACCGCATGGCCGCCATCATCAAGTCGATGACCCCGGCCGAGCGCCAGGACCCGACGATCATCAACGGCTCCCGCCGGGCCCGTATCGCCAAGGGTTCGGGCGCCGAGGTCAGCGCGGTCAAGGGCCTGGTCGAGCGGTTCTTCGAGGCCCGCAAGATGATGTCCCGCATGGCGCAGGGCGGCGGCATGCCCGGGATGCCCGGCATCCCCGGCATGGGCGGCGGCCCCGGCCGGCAGAAGAAGCAGATCAAGCAGGCCAAGGGCAAGCGCAAGAGCGGCAACCCGATGAAGCGGAAGGCCGAGGAGCAGGCCGCGGCCGAGCGCCGCGAGCAGGCGCAGGCGGGCGGCGCGTTCGGCCTCCCGGCGGCGGGCCAGACCCCCAAGGACTTCGAGCTCCCGGACGAGTTCAAGAAGTTCATGGGCTGACGCTCGTACGAGGAGGGGCCCGGGGCGGTGCGAAACCGCCCCGGGCCCCTTTTCACCCCTCCGGGCCGTCCGCGATGCCGGGTTCGTCCCGCTCTTCGATACTGGGGCCACTGCCGCCCCGAGGAGAGCCACGTGGCCAACCCCGTACCCCCGCGCGACCGGACCGATCAGCCCTGGCGCTCGGAGGGGGCCCCGCCACCCCCGCCGCCGAAGAAGCGCATGCCGGGCAGCTGGGGCAGCCTCATCCTCACCGCGCTCGTCGTGTACCTGCTGGCCAACATCGTCCTGTCGTTCTTCAACGACGGCGACGGGCCGACGATCTCGTACACCGAGTTCGACAAGCAGGTCGCGGCCGGCAACGTCACGAAGATCTACTCCAAGGGCGACGCGATCCAGGGGCAGCTGAAGAACAAGCAGCCCGTCCCCGACGGCGACGGCGACTACACCAAGTTCACCACCCAGCGTCCGGCGTTCGCCGACGACGACCTGTGGGCGCAGCTGACCAAGCAGAACGTGGTCGTCACCGCCGAGCCGGTCGTCAAGGAGCGCAGCTTCCTCGCCAACCTGCTCATCTCGCTCGCCCCGATGCTGCTGCTCATCGTCCTGTGGGTGTTCATCGCCCGGCGGATGAGCGCGGGCATGGGCGGCGCGGGCGGCATGCTCGGCCGCAAGACCCCGCCCAAGCCGGTGGAGCTGGAGGGCGGCAAGCGCACGACCTTCGCCGACGTCGCCGGCATCGACGAGGTCGAGGGCGAGCTCAACGACGTCGTGGACTTCCTGAAGAACCCGCAGGCCTATCGCGAGATGGGGGCCAAGATGCCCCGCGGTGTGCTCCTCGCCGGGCCCCCCGGCACCGGCAAGACCCTGCTGGCCCGGGCCGTCGCGGGCGAGGCCGGGGTGCCGTTCTTCTCGGCCTCCGCCTCCGAGTTCATCGAGATGATCGTGGGCGTCGGCGCCTCCCGGGTCCGCGAGCTGTTCGCCGAGGCCCGCAAGGTCGCGCCCGCGATCATCTTCATCGACGAGATCGACACCATCGGCCGGGCGCGCGGCGGCGGCTCGGGGATGGGCGGCCACGACGAGCGCGAGCAGACCCTCAATCAGATCCTCACCGAGATGGACGGCTTCACCGGATCCGAGGGCGTGATCGTCCTGGCCGCCACCAACCGCGCCGACGTGCTCGACCCCGCCCTCACCCGGCCGGGCCGCTTCGACCGGATCGTCCACGTCAACCCGCCCGACCGGGGCGGCCGCGAGGCCATCCTCAGGATCCACACCCGGGAGATCCCGCTGGCGAGGGACGTCGACCTGGAGCACGTGGCCCGGACGACCCCGGGCATGACGGGCGCCGAGCTCGCCAACCTCGCCAACGAGGCCGCTCTCCTCGCGGTCAAGCGCGAGCAGAAGGCGGTCACCCAGTCCGACCTCTCCGACGCCCTGGAGAAGGTGCAGCTGGGTGCGGAGCGGCCGCTGGTGATGCCGGCGGAGGAGCGGCGCAGGACCGCGTACCACGAGAGCGGGCACGCGCTCCTCGGGATGCTCCAGCCGGGCGCCGACCCGGTCCGCAAGATCACCATCGTGCCGCGCGGCCGGGCCCTCGGCGTCACCCTCTCGACCCCGGACTCCGACAAGTACGCGTACACCGAGGACTACCTGCGCGGCCGGATCATCGGCGCCCTCGGCGGCATGGCGGCCGAGCAGGTCGTGTTCGGCGTCATCACCACCGGCGCCGAGAGCGACCTCGAACAGGTCACCAACATCGCCCGGGGCATGGCGGGCCGCTGGGGCATGAGCGCGCGCGTCGGCCGCCTCACCGCCATCCCGGCCGACGCCCAGCAGGCGTACGGCCTGTCGGCGGCCCCCGCGACCCTCGACACCGTGGACGAGGAGATGCGGCGGATCGTCGACGAGTGCTACGAGAGCGCGGTACGGCAGCTCCGCGAGCACCGCGACCAGCTGGACGCCCTGGCCGAAGCCCTCCTCGCGAACGAGACCCTCGAGGAGGACGCGGCCTACCGGGCGGCGGGGATCACGCGGCTGCGCAAGGACGCCTGATCCTTCAGCGGACGCGGGCGACGACGTACCGGAAGACGTTCGGCATCCAGACCGTCCCGTCCGCGCGGACGTACGGCGCGAGGGCCTCCCCGATCTCCTTCTCGACCTGGGAGAGGTCGGTGGCCCGTACGGCCTCGTCGAACGCGCCCGTCGAGAGCAGCCCGCGCACCGCGCTGCCCTCGCTCGCGTACCCGAAGGGGCAGGCCACCCGGCCGGAGCCGTCCGGGCGCAGCCCCGCGGCGGCCGCCAGGCCGTCCAGGTCGACCCGGAACCGGGGCGGGCGGTCCGCGAGCCGGGCCGCGACCCGCAGGACCGGCTCCGTGGCGCACCGCTCCGGAGGTCCCCAGCCGCCGAGGACGACCGTCGCGCCGCGTTGCGCCGAACGGGTGAGGGCGGTCAGCTCCGCGAGGATCCCGTCGGTCGCGTGGAAGACCGTGAAGACGTCGTACGGGAGGTCCTCGGGCACCGCCTCCGCGACCACGACGCCCTCCGGCAGCCGCTCCCTGGCGAGCTCCGCGCGCGCGTGGTCCCGGTCCACTCCGGCCACCCGCGCGCCCCTGGCCGCCGCCATCAGCAGGGCCAGGCCGGAGCCGCAGCCGAGGCCGAGGACCCGGGAGCCGGCGCCCACGCCGAGGCGCTCGTACACCGCCTCGTAGAGCGGGACGAGCATGCGTTCCTGGATTTCGGCCCAGTCGCGCGCGGGGTGGTGCGGGACGAGCGTAGGTGTCATGGAAAGAGCCCCTATCCGTGCCTGGACGACAGCCCCCCGTAGTCAGGGAACTGCGCATCCCGGGCCGCGTCCAGTGCTCGCGCCGGACCGATTCGCCCGGGGGAGGGGCGGTGCGGGGTCCCGCACCCGGACCCGGTAATGTCCCAGCAACACTTCCCGGCGGGACACCGCCCCGGCTCGGGCCCGGCTCCGAAGAGGCGCTTCCCGGGGGCGCACGTACCGCGGCTACGCGCCGGGGCGTATGCGCTACTACGCACCAGCTTGACGCTCCCTGCGCGGCTTCTCCGCAGATCGGCGCACTGGCCCTCGTCAGGACGCATCAACGGCAACTGACGGGTACGTGCAAAATATTTGGGATGCCCCGGAATGGAACCCGGGGGCACTTCGGCTCGTTGTACGCGACGTGAGCACGACACCACCTGTTCTCGCCGCAGAGCTGGCACAGGCGTGGGCCGACATTCAGCGGCACCACCCCGAGCTGCCGGACCTTGCCGCGCCCGAGTCCCTGATCGGAGAGTCCTCGTCCGCCTGTGGCGCCGAACTCTCCTTCGAACGACTGCTCCACGAGGCAGTCCACGGCATCGCCGCCGCCCGGGGGGTCCGCGACACCTCCCGCGCCGGCCGCTATCACAACCGCAGATTCCTCGCGATCGCCGAGGAGATGGGCCTCGACCACCCCGAGGAGCCGCACGCGAGCAGCGGCTTCTCCCTGGTCACGCTCAACCCGGAGGCGAGGCGCCGCTACCGGCCCACGATCGAGCGGCTCCAGCGGGCCCTGAAGGCCCACACGGTCGCCACCGCCGCCGACACCAAGCGCTCCTTCCGCGGACCGGCCGCCCGGCACGGATCCTCGGGCGGCGGCGTGCGCGTCAAGGCCGTCTGCGACTGCGGACGGAACGTGCGCGTGGTGCCGTCCGTGCTGGCCCAGGCCCCGATCGTCTGCGGCGGCTGCGGCAAGCCCTTCCGGATCCCGGAGACGGTGGGCGCCGCCACCTGACCCGGCGGCGTGTGGCACAATGGCTAGCTGTACTCGACAGTCGCATAGGACCCCTCTCTCCTCCGGCTGACGCGTCCATCGGGCATCCGAGTACCGCAACCCCACGTGGCATCTCAAGTGCCCAACCACGTCAAGACCAGGAGACACCACTCCAGTGGCAGTCAAGATCAAGCTCAAGCGCCTCGGTAAGATCCGCCAGCCGCACTACCGCATCGTCGTCGCCGACTCGCGCACCCGCCGCGATGGTCGCGCGATCGAGGAGATCGGCCTCTACCACCCGACGTACAACCCGTCGCGTATCGAGGTCGACTCCGAGCGTGCGCAGTACTGGCTGTCCGTCGGCGCCCAGCCGACCGAGCCGGTCCTCGCCATCCTGAAGCTCACCGGCGACTGGCAGAAGCACAAGGGCCTCCCGGCCCCCGAGAAGGCGCTGCTCGTCCCCGCCACCAAGGAGGCGAAGCGCGCCTCGTTCGACGAGTTCGCGAAGACCCTCGAGAGCGGCGACGACAAGGGTGAGGCCATCACCCCGAAGGCCAAGAAGGCCGACAAGAAGGCTGACGAGGCCGAGGCCGCGTCGACCGAGTCGACCGAGGCCTGATCATGCTCGAGGAGGCTCTCGAGCACCTCGTGAAGGGCATCGTCGACAACCCCGACGATGTGCAGGTCGCCTCGCGCAACCTGCGTCGTGGCCGCGTGCTCGAGGTCCGGGTTCACCCCGACGACCTCGGCAAGGTGATCGGCCGCAACGGCCGCACCGCACGCGCGCTGCGTACCGTCGTGGGCGCCATCGGCGGTCGTGGAATCCGAGTCGACCTCGTCGACGTGGACCAGGTCCGCTGAACAAGTCGGCCACATCGGTTGAATGATGTGCCGGCACGGGCCGGGGAGGGCTTACGAGCCCACCCCGGCCCGTTGTCGTTTTTTGTCGTACGAGCTGTGTGACAGGAGAGTGTGGAGCAGTGCAGTTGGTAGTCGCGCGGATCGGCCGCGCCCACGGCATCAAGGGCGAGGTCACCGTCGAGGTGCGGACGGACGAGCCCGAGCTCAGGCTCGGACCCGGAGCCGTACTGCTGACCGACCCGGCCTCCACCGGGCCGCTGACCATCGAGACCGGCCGGGTCCACAGCGGCCGGCTGTTGCTGCGCTTCGAGGGCGTCCGCGACCGCACCGGCGCCGAGGCCCTGCGCAACACCCTCCTCATCGCCGAGGTCGACCCCGAGGAGATGCCCGAGGAGGAGGACGAGTACTACGACCACCAGCTCATGGACCTCGACGTGGTCCTCACCGACGGCACCGAGATCGGCCGCATCACCGAGATCTCCCACCTGCCGTCGCAGGACCTCTTCATCGTCGAGCGCCCCGACGGCACCGAGCTGATGATCCCGTTCGTCCAGGAGATCGTCGTCGAGATCGACCTGGAGGAGCAGCGGGCCGTGATCGACCCGCCGCCCGGTCTCATCGACGACCGCGCCGAGATCGTCTCCACCCGCGACGCCGAGGAGGGTGACGACGCATGAGGCTCGACGTCGTCACGATCTTCCCCGAGTACCTCGAACCGCTGAACGTCTCCCTCGTCGGCAAGGCACGCGCGCGCGGGCAGCTCGACGTCCACGTCCACGACCTGCGCGAGTGGACCTACGACCGGCACAACACGGTCGACGACACCCCGTACGGCGGCGGCCCCGGCATGGTCATGAAGACCGAGCCCTGGGGCGACGCGCTCGACCAGGCGCTCGCCGACGGCTACGAGGGCGGCGCCCACGGCCCGGTCCTCGTCGTCCCGACCCCCAGCGGCCGGCCCTTCACCCAGGAGCTGGCCGTCGAGCTCTCCGAGCGGCCCTGGCTGATCTTCACCCCGGCCCGCTACGAGGGCATCGACCGCCGCGTCATGGACGAGTACGCGACCCGGATGCCCGTCTACGAGGTCTCCATCGGCGACTACGTGCTCGCCGGCGGAGAGGCCGCCGTCCTCGTCGTCACCGAGGCCGTCGCCCGCCTCCTGCCCGGTGTCCTCGGCAACGCCGAGTCCCACCGCGACGACTCCTTCGCTCCCGGGGCCATGGCCAACCTCCTGGAGGGCCCCGTCTACACCAAGCCCCCCGAGTGGCGCGGCCGGGGCATCCCCGACGTCCTCCTCAGCGGGCACCACGGCAAGATCGCCCGCTGGCGGCGCGACGAGGCCTTCCGGCGCACCGCCGCCCACCGCCCCGACCTCATCGAGCGCTGCGATCCGGCGGCCTTCGACAAGAAGGACCGCGAGATCCTCTCGATGATGGGGTGGGCGCCCGAGCCCGGCGGCCGATTTTGGCGCAAGCTCGAAGACGTGGAAGAATAGGCCGCTGTCGTCCGTCCGGCGTGCGCCCCTGCCACAGGGGGAACGACGCCGCACGAAGCGGACGACTCCCCGATTCACTTTCGAACGTACCGCTGATGACCTGTGGCATCAGCGAGGAAAGAGACCTCCATGGCCTCCCTGCTCGACCAGGTCAACGCGGCCGCGATCCGCTCCGACCTCCCCGCCTTCCGCCCCGGCGACACCGTGAACGTCCACGTGCGCGTCATCGAAGGCACCCGCTCCCGCATCCAGCAGTTCAAGGGTGTCGTCATCCGCCGCCAGGGCTCGGGCGTCAGCGAGACCTTCACGGTCCGCAAGGTCTCGTTCTCCGTCGGCGTCGAGCGCACCTTCCCGGTGAACAGCCCGATCTTCGAGAAGATCGAGCTCGTGACCCGCGGTGACGTCCGTCGCGCCAAGCTCTACTACCTGCGTGAGCTGCGCGGCAAGGCTGCCAAGATCAAGGAGAAGCGCGACCGCTGAGCTTCGGCTCCCGGCACGCTCGACGCTTCCGGGTCCGCGCACAGGCTCGCCGGATAGGCTCTGCCAGCGATGGACACCGAAGCACAGCACACGGAGCGCGACCCCTCTTCCGACGCGGAGGAAGGGTCGCGCTCCGCGCGCGTTTCCGAGGACTCCAGGACCCTGCCCTCGTGGCGGCGGACGGCCGCCGTGGGCGCCGCCTGCGTGGCCTTCCTGCTGCTCCTGAGCCACTTCGTGATGCAGCCCTTCCTGATCCCCAGCGGCTCGATGGAACCGACGCTCCAGGTCGGCGACCGCATCCTGGTCAACAAACTGGCGTACCGTTTCGGCACCGAGCCGAGCCGGGGCGACGTCGTCGTCTTCGACGGCACCGGCTCCTTCGTACGGGAGGAACCGGAGGGTGATCCGGTCACCGGGCTCCTGCGGGGCGCCGGGGCCGCGCTCGGGCTCGCCGAGCCCGCCGAGACCGACTTCGTGAAGCGGGTCGTCGGCACCGGCGGCGACCGGGTGGTCTGCTGCGACGCGGACGGCCGGATCACCGTCAACGGCGTCGCCGTCCAGGAGCGCTACCTGATGCCCGGCGACCAGCCGTCCAGCGTGGCCTTCGACATCGTCGTCCCCCCGGACAGGCTCTGGGTCATGGGCGACCACCGCAGCCAGTCGAGCGACTCCCGCGACCACCTGGGCAACCCCGGCGGCGGGATGGTCCCCGTCGACAAGGTCGTCGGACGCGCCGGCTGGATCGCCTGGCCCTTCGGCCGCTGGTCGGCCCTCCCCGACACGGGCGCCTTCGGTGCCGTACCGGCCCCGCCGGCCGGCGGACACGGGGCGGGGGCCCATGGGTAGCCGCGGCCGACCCGCCGGCGGATCCGCCCGGGGCGGCGACTCCGCCCAGGGCGCGCCCCTGCCAGGCCGCGCCGAGCGGCGCAAGCTCGCCCGCAAGGTCAAGCGGCGCCGGCAGCGCTCCGCGGTGCGGGAGATCCCCGTCCTGATCACGGTGGCCGTGCTCATCGCCCTCGTCCTCAAGACCTTCCTGGTGCAGGCGTTCGTCATCCCCTCCGGCTCCATGGAGCAGACGATCCGGATCGACGACCGGGTCCTGGTCGACAAGCTGACCCCGTGGTTCGGCTCCCGCCCTGAGCGCGGCGACGTCGTCGTCTTCAAGGACCCCGGAACCTGGCTCCGGCACGACGCCGCGCCGCCCGCCGACGACCCGATCGGCGTCAAGCAGGCCAAGCAGGCGCTGACCTTCATCGGGCTGCTGCCCTCGGCCGACGACCGGGACCTCATCAAGCGGGTGATCGCCGTCGGCGGCGACACCGTCCGCTGCTGCGACAAGGACGGGCGGCTCACCGTCAACGGCGTACCGCTGGACGAGCCGTACCTGCACCCCGGCAACCAGCCGTCCGAGATCCCCTTCGAGGTGAAGGTCCCGCAGGGGCGGATCTTCGTCCTCGGCGACCACCGGTCCGATTCGGCCGACTCCCGCTTCCACCTGGACGAGGAGGGCCACGGCACCGTCTCCGAGGAGCAGGTGGTGGGGCGCGCCGTGGTGATCGCCTGGCCCTTCGCGCACTGGCGGCGCCTGGAGGAACGGCAGACGTTCGGCGCGGTGCCGGACGCCGGACCGCACAGCAGTGCGAGTTCCGAGTCGGGGGTCGGTCTGTCGCATAGTGTGTCCCAGCGGAATCTGAACGGATTGCCCGGGCTCCCGACCCCTGCGGAACTTCTGCTCGTTATGGGAGTGGTGGGCCTGTCCCTGTTCCGGGGCAGGCGTTCGCACGGATTGAGGAGTGGATGTGGGGGATTTGGCCGTCGGCGCACGATCCGGACACGATGAGCCCGAGAAGAGGGCCGACGAGGCCACCGGCGATGGTGTGACGGGTGACGACGTGACGGGTGACGAGGTGTCGCACGACGACGCGGCGGAGGGGCCCAGGGCCCCGAAGAAGCAGCGTTCCTTCTGGAAGGAACTGCCGCTCCTCGTCGGCATCGCCCTGGTGCTCGCCCTGCTGATCAAGACCTTCCTGGTACAGGCGTTCTCGATTCCCTCGGAGTCGATGATGAACACCCTCCAGAAGGGCGACCGGGTTCTCGTCGACAAGCTGACCCCTTGGTTCGGCTCGGAGCCCGAGCGCGGCGAGGTCGTCGTCTTCCACGACCCGGGCGGCTGGCTGGAGGGCCAGGAGGCGCCCAAGCCCAACGTCGTGCAGAAGTTCCTCAGCTTCATCGGCCTCATGCCGTCGGCCGAGGAGAAGGACCTCATCAAGCGCGTCATCGCCGTCGGCGGTGACACCGTGTCGTGCAAGGAGGGCGGCAAGGTCGTCCTCAACGGCGTGGCGCTGGACGAGACCTCGTACCTCTACCCGGGCTCCGTGCCCTGCCAGGACTCGTTCGGTCCGATCAAGGTCCCCGAGGGCCGGATCTGGGTGATGGGCGACAACCGGCAGAACTCGCTGGACTCGCGCTTCCACCAGCAGCTTCCGGGTGGCGGCACCGTCTCCAACGACGAGGTCGTCGGCCGCGCCGTCGTCATCGCCTGGCCGGTCACCCGCTGGGCCACGCTCCCGGTCCCGGACATCTTCGACCAGCCCGGCCTCAACCAGGCCCTGGCCGCCGCCCCCGTCGGCGCGGCGAGCCTGGCCGGAGCGCTCCCGCTGGTGCTGTGGCGCCGGAAGAAGCGCACCGCGGGGCATACCGCCGAGTAGCAACCCGCGGGTAGGGTGCCGTCCCGGACCGTCGACAGACATCTGGGGTTGCACATGAGCGGAAAAACAGGGACCCAGGGCGGCCACGGCCGCCTCGGCAGCGTGCTGTCGGGGCTGGCCGTGGCCGTCGGCTGTCTGCTGTTCCTCGGCGGTTTCGTCGGCGGAGCGCTGCTCTACCAGCCGTACACCGTCCCCACCGACTCCATGACGCCGACGCTCGACGTCGGATCCAAGATCCTCGCCGAGCGCATCGACGGCGACGACGTGCGGCGCGGCGACGTCGTCGTCTTCAAGGACCCGCTCTGGGGCGACTCGCCCATGGTCAAGCGGGTCGCCGCCGTCGGGGGCGACACCGTCGCCTGCTGCGACCAGGACGGGCGGCTGACCGTCGGCGGCAAGCCGGTCGTCGAGCCGTACCTGAGGCCGGGGGTCAGCGGCCGCGCGGTCGCCTCGGACAAGGAGTTCTCCGTGACCGTCCCGGAGGGCAGCCTGTTCCTCCTCGGCGACGACCGGCACACCTCGCTCGACTCCCGCACGCACCTGGAGGACGCCGGCCAGGGCGCCGTGCCCCGCTCCACGGTCGTCGGCAGGGTCGACGCGGTCGTCTGGCCCGCCAAGGGCCTCCTGGAGCCCCCGACGGGCTACGCGGACCTCCCCGGAGGCATCTCGCGACCGGGCCCGTTCGAGGCCCTCTTCACGGCGATCGTCGCCGGGTGTGTACTGATCTTCGCGGGGGCGGCGTACGGGCCGGTGGCCCGGCGGCTGACCCGGCGGCCGGCCGCAGGGCGGCCCGGGAAGCGGGAGAAGGTGGGCGCGTGACGGAGCGCGGGACGGGCGCGGAGGCGGCCGGCGCCGCCGGTCCGCGGCGGGTGGCGCGGGTCGTGCTGCTCGATCCCGACGACCGCATCCTCCTCATGCACGGGTACGAGCCGGACGACCCGGCGGACACCTGGTGGTTCACCCCGGGCGGAGGCCTGGAGGGCCAGGAGACGCGGGAGCAGGCGGCGCTGCGCGAGCTCGCCGAGGAGACCGGCATCACCGACGTCGAGCTCGGCCCGGTGTTGTGGAAGCGGTACTGCTCCTTCCCCTTCGACGGGCGCCGCTGGGACCAGGACGAGTGGTACTACCTCGCCCGCACCCGCGGGACCGTGCCCGTACCCGGGCCGCAGGCCCTCACGGAGCTGGAGACCCGCAGTCTCGCGGGCCTGAGATGGTGGACCTCCGCCGAACTGTCGGCGGCGCGTGAGACGGTGTACCCGACCAGGCTCGCCGAGCTGCTGCACAAGCTGCTCGACGAGGGACCTCCCAGTGCACCGGTGGTTCTCGCCCCGGAAATCGTTTAGGGGCGCGTACGGCGGGCGCACAATAGGGGGACGCACGGCTGAAGGGGAACATGCCATGAGCGCCGAGGACCTCGAGAAGTACGAGACCGAGATGGAGCTGAAGCTCTACCGGGAGTACCGCGACGTCGTCGGGCTGTTCAAATACGTGATCGAGACCGAGCGTCGCTTCTACCTCACCAATGACTACGAGATGCAGGTGCACTCGGTCCAGGGCGAGGTCTTCTTCGAAGTCAGCATGGCCGACGCCTGGGTCTGGGACATGTACAGGCCGGCCAGGTTCGTCAAGCAGGTCCGCGTCCTCACGTTCAAGGACGTGAACATCGAGGAACTCAACAAGAGCGACCTCGAACTCCCCGGCAGCTGACCCCACGAGGAGCGGCCGGCGCACGCCGGAGGGCGGCCCATCACCCTCAGGAGTGACGCCGTTCTCCACAGCCCCCCGGCCGTCCACAGCGCCGCACGCGGTCCGCCGCACTCCGTCACAGTCGGTGACGGAGGTGGTACCGCATGAACAACACCCAAGCCCTCGGACGGTACGGGGAAGAGCTGGCGACCCGCCGGCTCACCGCGACCGGCATGCACATCCTCGCCCGCAACTGGCGCTGCGGCCGCACCGGCGAGATCGACATCGTCGCCCGCGACGGCGACACCCTCGTCATCTGCGAGGTCAAGACCCGCCGCCACGGCACGTACGAACACCCGATGGCCGCCGTCACGCCCCGCAAGGCCGACCGGCTCCGCCGCCTCGCGGACTGCTGGCTCGACCGCAGCGGCACCCCGGCCCCAGCCGGCGGCGTCCGCATCGACCTCGTCGGCATCGTCCTGCCCCGGCGCGGCGGCCCCGTCCTCACCCACGCCCAGGGGGTGGCGTGATGGGATTCGCCCGCACCTGCTCCGTCGCCCTCGTCGGCGTCGAAGGCGTCGTCGTCGAGGTCCAGGCCGACCTCGAACCCGGTGTCGCCGCCTTCACCCTCGTCGGGCTCCCCGACAAGAGCCTCAGCGAGAGCCGGGACCGCGTCCGCGCCGCCGTCGTCAACTCCGGTGCCGAATGGCCCCAGAAGAAGCTCACCGTCGGACTCAGCCCGGCCTCCGTGCCCAAGGGCGGAAGCGGTTTCGACCTCGCCGTAGCCGCCGCCGTGCTCGGCGCCGCCGAGCGCATCGACCCGCGCGCCATCGCCGACCTGGTCCTCATCGGCGAACTCGGACTCGACGGACGCGTCCGGCCCGTCCGGGGCGTCCTGCCCGCCGTCCTCGCCGCCGCCGACGCCGGCTACCGGCAGGTCGTCGTCCCCGAGCAGACCGCCGGCGAGGCCGCGCTCGTCCCAGGCGTCTCCGTCCTCGGCGTCCGCAGCCTGAGGCAGCTCATCGCCGTCCTCACCGACGAACCCGTACCCGAGGAGGAGACCACCGAGGAGGGCCGGCCCGACGCCATGCTCGCCGGACTGCTCGTCCCCGGCGCCGGCATCGGCACCGGACTCGCCGCCGACCCCGCCGAGGGCCCCGACCTCGCCGACGTCGCGGGCCAGCACCGGGCCCGCCGGGCCCTGGAGATCGCCGCCGCGGGCAGCCACCACCTCATGCTCTCCGGCCCACCGGGAGCCGGCAAGACCATGCTCGCCGAGCGGCTGCCCGGGATCCTCCCGCCCCTCACCCGACAGGAATCCCTCGAAGTCACCGCCGTCCACTCCGTCGCCGGCATCCTCCCGCCCGGCGAGCCCCTCGTCCGCCGCGCCCCCTACTGCGCGCCCCACCACTCCGCCACCATGCAGTCCCTCGTCGGAGGCGGAAACGGCCTGCCCAGGCCCGGCGCCGTCTCCCTCGCCCACCGCGGAATCCTCTTCCTGGACGAGGCCCCCGAGTTCTCCGGCAAGGTCCTCGACGCGCTCCGCCAGCCCCTCGAATCCGGACACGTCGTCATCGCCCGCGCCGCCGGCGTCGTCCGGCTCCCGGCCCGCTTCCTGCTCGCCCTCGCGGCCAACCCGTGCCCCTGCGGGCGGCACACCCTCCAGGGCGCCGGCTGCGAATGCCCGTCCGCGCTCATCCGGCGCTACCAGGCGCGTCTCTCCGGTCCGCTGCTCGACCGCGTCGACCTGCGCGTCCAGGTCGAACCCGTCACCCGCGCCGACCTCCTCGGCCAAGGCGGCCGCGGCGAGACGACCGCCACCGTCGCCGACCGCGTCCGCGAGGCGAGGGCCCGTGCGGCGGCCCGCCTCGCCGACACCCCCTGGAACGTCAACAGCGAGATCCCCGGACACGAACTCCGTACGCGCTACCTCGCCGCCCCCGGCGCGCTCGCCACCGCCGAGAGCGACATCGAGCGAGGGTTCCTCACCGCCCGAGGACTCGACCGGGTCCTCCGGGTCGCCTGGAGCGTCGCCGACCTCGCCGGGCACGACCGGCCCGACAGCCAGGACATCGCCCTCGCCCTCGAACTGCGCACCGGCATCGCGCGCGGCGTGCCCGTGGGAGCGGGGGAGTTCGCATGACCACCGAAGCTCGCATGACCACCACGGACGAGCGCATGGCCAGGGCCGCCCTCACCCGCGCCGTCGAACCCGGCGACGAGCACGCCGGCCGCTGGCTCCGCCGCCTCGGCGCCACCGGCTTCCTCGACCGCCTCCTCGGCCCGGCCGAGCACCGGGCGCCCGGATACCCTGCCGAGCACCGGGCGCCCGAACACCCGGATGAGCACCGGCCGTCCGGATACCCGGCCGAGCACCGGCCCCGGCACCCGGACGAGCGCCGGGTCGAGCGCGGGCCCGAGCCTCCGGCCGGGGACCGGGCCGGAAGCCCGGCGGATCACCCGCCCGAACACCCGGACGACGGATACCCCGACGAGCGCCGGGACGGCGGCGTGCGGGGCGGAGGTCCGGGCGGCACCCTGTTCGCTGTCCTGGGTGATGATCCCGGTGACGGCCTCTTCCCCGGCACCGGAGCCCGACGGGTGGACGGCTGGCGGCGACGGGCTCGCGCCGCCGAGCCCGCCAGGGACCTCGACACCGTGCATCGCCTGGGCGGCCGCTTCCTGATCCCGGGCGACATGGAATGGCCGCGGCAACTCGACGACCTCGGCGACGCCCGGCCCGTCGGGCTCTGGGTCCGGGGCCCCGCCGACCTGCGCACCTGGGCCCTGCGCTCGGTCGCCCTCGTCGGCGCCCGCGCCTGCACCCCGTACGGCGCCCACACCGCCGCCGACCTCGCCACCGGTCTGGCCCGGCACGGCTGGGTCGTGGTCTCCGGCGCCGCCTACGGCATCGACGGCGCGGCCCACCGGGGCGCCCTCGCCGCGGGCGGGGCCACCGCCGCCGTCCTCGCCTGCGGCGTCGACACCCCCTACCCCCGGGGCCACGACCGCCTCATCCGCCGCGTGGCGGAACAGGGACTCGTGATCGGGGAGCTGCCACCCGAGAGCCACCCCACCCCCAGTCGCTTCATCCTCCGCAACCGCGTCATCGCCGCCCTCACCCGGGGGACCGTCGTCGTGGAGGCACAGCACCGCAGCGGCTCGCTCGTCACCGCCCGTGCCGCCGCCCGGCTCGGCCGCCACACCATGGGCGTACCCGGCCCCGTCACCAGCGCCCTCTCCGCCGGCGTCCACGAACTGCTGCGCGGCGACGCCACCCTCGTCACCGACGCCGACGAGATCATCGAACTCGTCGGCGACATGGGCCAGCTCGCCCCGGCCCGCCGCGGCCCCGTCCTGCCCCGGGACCTCCTCGCCCCCGCCGCGGCGCACGTCCTGGAAGCCGTACCCGCTCGCGGCCCCACCCCCGCCACCGTCATCGCCCACCGTGCCGGGACCACCCCCGACGACACCCTCGCCAAGCTGTACGAACTCCACTCGCTGGGCTTCGTCGAACGTCAGGGAGAGGGCTGGCGGTTGACGAACAGGACCTCTCCGCCGTCGAACGCGCGGCGAGGCGGTCCTTGACCTGGAGCATTCGGGTGAAAGGGTTGAGGCGATGAACAATCGAGTTCTCTCGGCCGCACCCGAGGGGCCGACACGCGCCACGGCCCGGGTTCGAAGATGCGACCGACGGCGTCCACCCGGAGCGGCGCGATCCGCCGATGTTCGCGCACCGCGACGGCGCACTCACGCTACGCTCACCAGAATTCCCACCGGGACCCCCACACCGACACACCCGACAGCAGAACGGCTCAAGGCAACGCATGCCCCAGCACACCTCCGGGTCTGACCGCGCTGCGGTGCCCCCAGCAGCCCGGGGCACCGTGCGACCGCCCGCACCGACATCGCTCGACGAACTGTGGCGGTCGTACAAGGACACGGGCGACGAGCGGCTGCGGGAGCAGCTGATCCTGCACTACTCGCCGCTCGTCAAGTACGTTGCCGGACGCGTCAGCGTGGGTCTGCCGTCCAACGTGGAACAGGCCGACTTCGTCTCGTCCGGGGTCTTCGGCCTCATCGACGCCATCGAGAAGTTCGACGTCGAGCGGGCGATCAAGTTCGAGACGTACGCCATCACCCGCATCCGCGGCGCGATGATCGACGAGCTCCGGGCGCTGGACTGGATCCCGCGCTCCGTCCGGCAGAAGGCGCGCAACGTCGAGCGCGCCTACGCCACCCTCGAGGCCCAGCTCCGGCGCACCCCCTCGGAGAGCGAGGTGGCCGCGGAGATGGACGTCACCCTGGAGGAACTGCACGCGGTTTTCAGCCAGTTGTCCCTGGCGAACGTGGTGGCCCTGGAGGAGCTGCTGCACGTGGGCGGCGAGGGGGGCGACCGGCTCTCCCTGATGGACACCCTGGAGGACACGGCCGCCGACAACCCCGTCGAGGTCGCCGAGGGCCGCGAGCTGCGCCGACTGCTGGCCCGCGCCATCAACACGCTCCCCGAGCGGGAGAAGACCGTGGTCACGCTCTACTACTACGAGGGCCTCACCCTCGCCGAGATCGGGAACGTCCTCGGCGTCACCGAGAGCCGCGTCAGCCAGATCCACACCAAATCGGTCCTGCAGCTCCGGGCCAAGCTGGCCGACGTCGGACGCTGAGCGTCCGGGGCCGGTCGTACAGTGGATCCGTGCCCAGGATTCGAGCGGCCTCGGTGGCCGAGCACCGGACGATGCAGCGCGGCGCCCTCCTGGACGCCGCGCGATCCCTGCTGTCCGAGGGCGGGACGGAGGCGCTGACCTTCCCCGCACTCGCCGAGCGCACGGGCCTCGCCCGTTCCTCCGTGTACGAGTACTTCCGGTCGCGCGCGGCCGTAGTCGAAGAGCTGTGCGCCGTCGACTTCCCCCTGTGGGCCGCCGAGGTCGAGGCCGCCATGGCCGGTTCCGAGACGCCCGGCGGCAAGGTCGAGGCCTACGTCCGCAAGCAGCTGGAGCTGGTCGGGGACCGCCGCCACCGCGCCGTCGTCGCGATCTCCGCGAGCGAGCTCGACGACGGCGCCCGCGAGAAGATCCGGGCCGCCCACGGCGGACTGGTCGCCATGATCGTCGAAGCCCTCGCCGCCCTCGGCCAGCCGCAGCCCCGCCTCGGCGCCATGCTCCTCCAGGGAGTCGTCGACGCGGCCGTCCGCCGCATCGAACTCGGTGCCGCCGAGAACCCCTCGGAGATCGCCGAGGCGGCGGTCTCGATGGCCCTCCACGGCGTCAACGGCGCGACGGCCTGACCCCTCCCTCCCCGAGCGGCAGCAGCCGCGAGGGCGGCCGGCGCGTCAGGACCAGCGGGTTCAGATACGTCCCGCCGCGCAGCAGCCCCCAGTGGAGGCACGACTCCGGGCAGTGCGTGCCGGGGGCGACCCGGGCGATCGGGGTGCCCGCGCGGACCCGGGCGCCCGCCCTCAGGAGCGGGACGACCGGGGTGAACGTGGTCCGGAGCGGGGGAGTGCCCGTGCCCGGCAGCGTGAGGGTGAGGACCCCGCGACCGCCGACCGGGCCCGCGAACGAGACCGTCCCCGCGGCGGGGGCGAGGACCGCGACGCCCGGCGCTGCGGCCAGGTCGACGCCCCGGTGGCCGGCGGCGTAGGGACCGGGCGGCGGCTTCCAGCCGCGGACGATCTCCGGCGGCGGAGGGCCCACCGGCCAGAGCAGCCCGAGGACGAGGAGCAGTGTGGTGAGGTGCATGGGAAAAGGCTTCACCGGCTGACCGGTTCGGACGGTTCCGCGACGGTTTCTGTGGACTACTCGTCGGTTGTGGACGGGGTCGTCACCCGCCGCTCCCGAGGTCCCGTACACTTCCTATGGCGACCCGGGTCACCGGGTCGACTTCGCACGCCCCGCCACTGCCCTCACCGGCCGTGGCAGCGCCTTTCGGTCCCTCGTGGGCATGGCGCGCCGGGGCGTCAGGAACACAACCGAGAAAACCAAGGAGATGGCCATGGCCGTCGTCACGATGCGGGAGCTGCTGGAGAGCGGCGTCCACTTCGGTCACCAGACCCGTCGCTGGAACCCGAAGATGAAGCGCTTCATCTTCACCGAGCGCAACGGCATCTACATCATCGACCTGCTCCAGTCGCTGTCGTACATCGACCGCGCCTTCGAGTTCGTCAAGGAGACCGTCGCGCACGGCGGCTCCATCATGTTCGTGGGTACGAAGAAGCAGGCCCAGGAGGCCATCGCCGAGCAGGCGACGCGCGTCGGCATGCCGTACGTCAACCAGCGTTGGCTCGGTGGCATGCTCACCAACTTCTCCACCGTCTACAAGCGTCTGCAGCGCCTCAAGGAGCTCGAGCAGATCGACTTCGAGGACGTCGCCGCTTCCGGTCTCACCAAGAAGGAGCTTCTCGTGCTCTCGCGCGAGAAGGCCAAGCTGGAGAAGACCCTCGGTGGTATCCGCGAGATGTCCAAGGTTCCCAGCGCCGTCTGGATCGTGGACACCAAGAAGGAGCACATCGCCGTCGGCGAGGCGCGCAAGCTGAAGATCCCGGTCGTCGCGATCCTCGACACCAACTGCGACCCCGACGAGGTCGACTACAAGATCCCGGGCAACGACGACGCGATCCGCTCCGTCACCCTGCTCACCCGCGTGATCGCCGACGCCGTCGCCGAGGGCCTCATCGCCCGTTCCGGCGCCGCGACCGGCGACTCGAAGCCGGGCGAGAAGGCCGCCGGCGAGCCCCTCGCCGAGTGGGAGCGCGACCTGCTCGCGGGCGAGAAGAAGGCCGACGAGACCGTCGAGGCCCCCGCCGCCGAGGCCGTCGAGGCCGCTGAGGTCACCGAGGCTCCGGCCGAGGCCGCCGCCGAGGCCGAGGTCGAGGCCGAGGTCGAGGCCACCGAGGCTCCGGCCGCGGACGCCGAGCAGGCCTGACCCCTCAGGACCTTCGGGTGACGACGGCGGGGGCCCACGAAGCCCCCGCCGTCCACCCGTGGACCCGCCCGATCTTTCAGACTTCGAGAGAGAAACAGACTCATGGCGAACTACACCGCCGCTGACGTCAAGAAGCTCCGCGAGCTCACCGGCGCCGGCATGATGGACTGCAAGAAGGCCCTGGACGAGGCCGAGGGCGATGTCGACAAGGCCGTAGAGGCCCTGCGCATCAAGGGCCAGAAGGGTGTCGCCAAGCGTGAGGGCCGCTCCGCCGAGAACGGCGCCGTGGTCTCCCTCATCGCCGACGACAACACCTCCGGTGTCCTCGTCGAGCTGAAGTGCGAGACGGACTTCGTCGCCAAGGGCGACAAGTTCCAGGCCGTCGCCGACCAGCTCGCCGCCCACGTCGCCGCCACCTCCCCGGCCGACCTGGAGGCGCTGCTCGCCTCCGAGATCGAGGCCGGCAAGACCGTGCAGGCGTTCGTCGACGAGGCCAACGCCAACCTCGGCGAGAAGATCGTCCTGGACCGCTTCGCGCAGTACGCCGACGGCTTCGTCTTCTCGTACATGCACCGCACGATGCCGGACCTCCCGCCGCAGATCGGTGTCCTCGTCGAGTTCGACAAGGCCGACGCCGCCGTCGCCAAGGGCATCGCGCAGCACATCGCCGCCTTCGCGCCGAAGTACCTCACCCGTGAGGACGTTCCGGCCGAGGTCGTCGAGACCGAGCGTCGCGTCGCCGAGGAGACCACCCGCGCCGAGGGCAAGCCCGAGGCCGCGCTCCCGAAGATCGTCGAGGGTCGCGTGAACGGCTTCTTCAAGGACGCGACGCTGCTCGGTCAGCCGTACGCCCTTGACAACAAGAAGTCCGTCCAGCAGATCCTGGACGAGGCCGGTGTCACCCTGAAGCGCTTCACCCGCATCAAGGTCGGCATCTGAGTCCGTACGCGAACGCGACGGACACCGGACCCCGGTAGGGTCTGAGGCAGTCGTCCGCGCACGCGCAGGACGACCGCAGATCTGACGAGGAGGCCATTGCCGTACGGGATACCGCGAGGACCCAAGGCAATGGCCTCCTTCGTATGTGCACGAGGAGATCTCCATGAACCAGGGCGCCGTACAGGGCGACGACAACAACGGCAGCAAGGCCGGCCGCTACATGCTGAAGCTGTCCGGAGAGGCCTTCTCCGGCGGTACCGGCCTGGGTGTCGACCCCAATGTCGTGCACGCCATCGCGCGTGAGATCGCAGCCGTCGTCCGCGACGGCGCGGAGATCGCGGTGGTGATCGGCGGCGGCAACTTCTTCCGTGGCGCCGAGCTCCAGCAGCGCGGCATGGACCGGGCGCGCTCCGACTACATGGGCATGCTCGGCACCGTGATGAACTGCCTCGCCCTCCAGGACTTCCTGGAGAAGGAAGGCATCGACTCCCGCGTCCAGACCGCCATCACGATGGGCCAGGTCGCCGAGCCGTACATCCCGCTGCGCGCCGTGCGCCACCTGGAGAAGGGCCGTGTGGTCATCTTCGGTGCGGGCATGGGCATGCCGTACTTCTCCACGGACACCACGGCCGCCCAGCGTGCCCTGGAGATCGACGCCGAGGCTCTGCTGATGGGCAAGAACGGCGTGGACGGCGTCTACGACTCCGACCCCAAGGCCAACCCCGACGCGGTCAAGTTCGACGCACTGGAGTACAGCGAGGTGCTCTCCCGCGACCTCAAGGTCGCCGACGCCACCGCCATCACCCTGTGCCGGGACAACAACCTCCCGATCCTCGTCTTCGAACTGCTCACCGAGGGCAATATCGCTCGCGCGGTGAAGGGTGAGAAGATCGGCACGCTCGTGAGCGACCAGGGCACCCGGGCCTGACACCCGAACCGGGGAACCGCCCCGCAAGGGGATGGACAGAGCCCTGCCGGTCGTACACCGTGCAGGACACAACGCGACGACACGCAGGAGCATGTGGTGATCGAAGAGACCCTCCTCGAGGCCGAGGAGAAGATGGAGAAGGCCGTCGTGGTCGCCAAGGAGGACTTCGCCGCGATCCGCACCGGCCGTGCGCACCCGGCGATGTTCAACAAGATCGTGGCCGACTACTACGGTGCCATCACCCCCATCAACCAGCTGGCGTCCTTCTCCGTGCCGGAGCCGCGGATGGCCGTGGTGACCCCGTTCGACAAGAGCGCGCTGCGCAACATCGAGCAGGCGATCCGTGACTCGGACCTCGGCGTCAACCCGAGCAACGACGGCAACATCATCCGTGTGGTGTTCCCGGAGCTGACCGAGGAGCGCCGCCGGGAGTACATCAAGGTCGCCAAGGGCAAGGCCGAGGACTCGAAGATCTCGATCCGCTCGGTGCGCCGCAAGGCCAAGGAGACCATCGACAAGTTCGTCAAGGACGGCGAGGTCGGCGAGGACGAGGGCCGCCGCGCCGAGAAGGAGCTCGACGACACCACCGCGAAGTACGTCACGCAGGTGGACGAGCTGCTCAAGCACAAGGAAGCCGAGCTGCTCGAGGTCTGATGAACGACTCTTCCTGGGGTGCCCCGGCCGGTTCCGGCCGTGGTGGACCCGACCAGGGTCCCGCCCCGGCGGGTCCCGCATACGATCGGCACCAGGCGGCGCAGACTCGGCCCATGCCCATCGTGCCCGACGTTCCCGCCGGCGGATTCCAGGACGGTCACGGCCGGGGGGCCGCTCACCCGAGCGGTCCCCTGTTCCGTGACGAGACGCCGCACGAGCACCCGCAGGAGCCCATGCCCAGCCCCACCCCGCCTCCGCCGCCCGCGCCGACGGCGCCACGGCAGAAGAAGAGCGCGGGGCGCGACCTGGGCGCGGCCATAGGGGTCGGGGTCGGACTCGGCGCCGTCATCGTCGCGTCGCTGTTCATCTGGAAGGCCGCGTTCATCGGGGTGATAGCGGTCGCCGTGGTGGTCGGCCTCTGGGAGCTCACCTCCCGCCTCCAGGAGCGCAAGGCCATCAAGGCCCCGCTGGTGCCGCTCGCGGTCGGCGGTGCGGCGATGGTCGTCGCCGGCTACGTCCGGGGTGCCGAGGGTGCCTGGGTGGCGATGGCGCTGACCGCGCTCGCGGTGCTGGTGTGGCGGATGACGGAGCCCCCCGAGGGCTACCTGAAGGACGTCACGGCGGGCGTCTTCGCCGCGTTCTACGTGCCGTTCCTGGCGACGTTCGTGGCACTGCTGCTGACCGCCGACGACGGTCCGCAGCGGGTGCTGACCTTCCTGATCCTGACGGTGGTCAGCGACACCGGGGCGTACGCCGTCGGCTGGCGCTTCGGCAAGCACAAGCTGGCCCCGAGGATCAGCCCCGGCAAGACCCGCGAGGGTCTGGTCGGCGCGGTGGCGTTCGCCATGGCGGCGGGCGCGCTGTGCATGGAGTTCATGATCGACGACGGCGCCTGGTGGCAGGGCCTGATCCTCGGTCTCGCGGTGGCGGCGAGCGCGACGCTCGGCGACCTGGGCGAGTCGATGATCAAGCGCGACCTCGGCATCAAGGACATGGGGACGCTGCTCCCCGGTCACGGCGGCATCATGGACCGGCTCGACTCGCTGCTGCCCACGGCACCGGTGGTGTGGCTGCTGCTCGCGCTGTTCGTCGGGACCGGCTGAACCGTTCGTTCCGTGGGACGGGCCCGCTGCCTTCGTGGCAGCGGGCCCGTCCTCGTTCCGGCGTCGGCCATGTGGGGGAAGCGGGCGGCGGATCGGCGGCCCGCCGCCCCGGCGCGGGAAGGATGCCCAGCATGACAGCACCCACGGCCCGCTCCGCCGAACGGCCCTCCGGGGCCCTCTCGGTCCTGCTGACCCTCGCGGCGGGGCAGTTCCTCATGGCGCTCGACAGCTCCGTCATGAACGTCTCCATCGCCACGGTGGCCGAGGACGTCGGCACCACCATCACCGGCATCCAGGGCGCCATCACCGCGTACACGCTGGTGATGGCGATGCTCATGATCCCGGGCGGCAAGGTCGGCACCCTGATCGGCCGCAAGCGGGCCTTCATGATCGGCTGCTGCGTCTACGGCGCCGGCTCCCTCACCACGGCCCTCGCCCCGAACCTCCCGGTGTTGCTGTTCGGCTGGTCGTTCCTCGAAGGCGTCGGCGCCGCGCTGATCATGCCCGCCATCGTGGCCCTGGTGGCCGGCAACTTCCCCACCGAGCGCCGCCCGATGGCGTACGGCGTCGTCGCCGCCGCGGGCGCCGTCGCGATCGCCGCCGGGCCCCTCATCGGCGGTGTCGCCACCACGTACTTCTCCTGGCGCTGGGTCTTCGCCGGCGAGGTCCTGGTAGTGCTCGTGATCCTCGTCTTCGCCCGCCGCATCGCCGACGCCGTCAGCGAGGAACGCCCGCGCGTCGACCTCTTCGGCGCGCTGCTCTGCGCGGCCGGCCTCGGGATCTTCGTGTACGGCGTGCTCCGCTCGGGTGAGTGGGGCTGGCTCCAGCCGAAGCCCGACGCGCCCGCCTGGCTCGGGGTGTCACTGGTCGTGTGGCTGATGCTGGCGGGCCTCCTGCTGCTGTGGCTCTTCCTGCGCTGGGAGTCCCGGCTCGTCGCACGCCACCGGGAGCCGCTCATCCACCCGGACATGCTGCGCAACCGGCAGCTCGGCGGCGGCCTCACCATGTTCTTCTTCCAGTACCTCGTCCAGATGGGCGTCTTCTTCGTCGTCCCGCTCTACCTGTCGGTCGCACTCGGCCTGTCGGCGCTCGACACCGGCGTCCGGATCCTGCCGCTGTCGGTGACCCTGCTCGCCGCCGCGCTCCTCATCCCCCGGCTGTTCCCCGGGGCGTCCCCCCGCCGGGTGGTGCGGGTCGGGGTGCTCGCGCTGCTCGCCGGCGCCGTCGTGCTGATGGCCGCCCTCGATGCGGACGCCGACGCCGCCGTCGTCACCGTCCCCCTGCTGCTCGTCGGCTTCGGGATGGGAGCCCTGGCCTCCCAGCTCGGCGCCGTCACCGTGTCCGCCGTGCCGGACGAGCAGAGCGCCGAGGTCGGCGGCATCCAGAACTCCGTCACCAACCTCGGTGCCTCCATCGGCACCGCCCTCGCCGGCTCCCTCATGATCACCGCGCTCACCTCCTCGTTCCTCACCAGCGTCGAACAGAACCCGGCGGTCCCCGCGAGGGTGAAGGAGCAGGCCGTCGTACAACTCCAGAGCGGCATCCCCTTCCTCTCGGACGCCCAGCTCACCGACGCCCTCGACGAGGCCGGCGCCGGCCCCGCGGTGACCGACGCCGCCCTCGACGCCAACACGGAAGCCCGCCTCGACGGCGTCCGCGCCGCCCTCGCCATCCTCGCCGCCGCCTCCGTCCTCGCCCTCTTCTTCACCTCCCGCATCCCCCGCACCCCACCCGGCCACCCCACCCCGTGACCCCCCTCACCCGCCACGCGCCGGCACACCCGCGCGTGTCTGCGACACTGGTAGCACCATGCCCAAGCCCGGAGAACTCACTTTTGTCGCCCCCCGCGGAGCCAAGAAGCCGCCGCGGCACCTGGCCGACCTCACGCCTGCCGAGCGGAAGGAGGCTGTCGCCGCGATCGGCGAGAAGCCGTTCCGTGCGAAGCAGCTGTCCACGCACTACTTCGCGCGGTACGCCCACGACCCGGCGGAGTGGACGGACATTCCGGCCGCTTCGCGGGAGAAGCTGGCGGGGGAGCTGCTGCCCGACCTGATGTCGGTGGTGCGGCACATCTCGTGCGACGACGACACGACCCGCAAGACGCTGTGGCGGCTGCACGACGGGACGCTCGTCGAGTCGGTGCTGATGCGGTACCCGGACCGGGTGACCATGTGCATCTCGTCGCAGGCCGGCTGCGGGATGAACTGCCCGTTCTGCGCGACGGGGCAGGCGGGCCTCGACCGGAACCTGTCGACGGCCGAGATCGTGCACCAGATCGTGGACGGGATGCGGGCCCTGCGGGACGGGGAGGTGCCCGGGGGACCGGCGCGGCTCTCCAACATCGTCTTCATGGGTATGGGGGAGCCGCTCGCGAACTACAAGCGGGTGGTCGGAGCGATCCGGCGGCTGACGGACCCCGAGCCGGACGGGCTGGGCCTGTCGCAGCGCGGGATCACGGTGTCGACCGTGGGTCTCGTGCCCGCGATGCTGCGGTTCGCCGACGAGGGCTTCAAGTGCCGGCTCGCGGTCTCGCTGCACGCGCCGGACGACGAGCTGCGCGACACCCTGGTGCCCGTGAACACGCGCTGGAAGGTCCGCGAGGTCCTCGACGCGGCCTGGGAGTACGCGGAGAAGTCCGGGCGCCGGATCTCCATCGAGTACGCGCTCATCCGGGACATCAACGACCAGGCCTGGCGCGGTGACCTGCTCGGTCGGCTCCTCAAGGGCCGGCGGGTGCACGTCAACCTCATCCCGCTGAACCCGACGCCCGGTTCGAAGTGGACGGCGTCGCGTCCCGAGGACGAGAAGGCGTTCGTGGAGGCCATCGCGCGCCACGGGGTGCCGGTGACCGTGCGGGACACCCGCGGCCAGGAGATCGACGGCGCCTGTGGACAGCTGGCGGCGGCCGAGCGCTGACCTTGTAGTCTGAGCTCGAACACATCTTCATATTCCGACAGGGGAGCGCCACAGCGCTGAGAGTGCGGTCACCGTAGGACCGCAGACCCTCTGAACCTCGCCCAGGTCATTCTGGGTAGGAAGTTCGGTCGTAACTCGAGCTGTTGCGCCCCGCCCACCTCCGGGTGGGCGGGGCCGCGTCTCTTCCTGGTCACACCCAGGAGGAAAACCAGTGAGCATCAAGAAGGCCGCCGCCACCGCGCTCGTCGCGGCGCTCGGCGTCACCAGCCTCGCCGCGTGCGGCACCGACGACGTCAGGGACGCGGCCGGCAAGACCGGTGCGCCCGCGCCGAAGACCGTGACGCTCGTCAGCCACGACTCGTTCAACGCCTCCAAGGAGGTGCTGGCCGCGTTCACGAAGCAGACCGGTTTCACGGTCAAGGTCCTCAAGAGCGGCGACGCCGGCGAGGCCGTCAACAAGGAGATCCTCACCAAGGGCTCCCCGCAGGGCGACGTCTTCTTCGGCGTCGACAACACCCTGCTGTCCCGCGCCCTCGACAACGGGATCTTCGTCCCGTACGAGGCGAAGGGGCTCGACCGGGTCCCGGCCGCGTACCAGCTGGACAAGGAGCACCGGGTCACCCCGATCGACTCCGGTGACATCTGCGTCAACTACGACAAGAAGTACTTCGCCGACAAGAAGCTGGCGCCGCCGGTGACCTTCGACGACCTGGCGAAGCCGGCGTACAAGGACCTGCTCGTCGTCGAGAACCCCGAGCGGTCCTCCCCGGGCCTCGGCTTCCTCCTCGGCACGGCCGCGAAGTACGGCGACGAGGGCTGGCAGGACTACTGGAAGAAGCTCAAGGCCAACGGCGTGAAGACCGTCGACAGCTGGGAGCTCGCCTACAACCAGGAGTTCTCCGGCTCGGCCGGCGGCAAGCAGGCCAAGGGCGACCGGCCGCTGGTCGTGTCGTACGCCTCCAGCCCGCCCGTCGAGGTGCTGTACGGCGAGCCGCAGCCGAAGGTGGCGCCCACCGGCGTCTCCACCGGCACCTGCTTCCGGCAGACGGAGTTCGCCGGTCTGCTGAACGGGGCGAAGAACCCCGAGGGGGGTAAGGCGCTGATCGACTTCCTGATCTCCAAGAAGTTCCAGGAGGACATGCCGCTCCAGATGTTCGTGAACCCGGTGGCGAAGGACGCGGCGCTGCCCGAGCTGTTCACGAAGCACGGCGTGGTCGTCGAGAAGCCGGAGACCATGGTCCCTGAGAAGATCGCCGTGAAGCGAGACGCGTGGATCCAGCAGTGGTCGTCGCTCGTCCTGAAGTAAGGCGCGACGTCAAGGGGAGCGCGACGCGGCTGGGGCTCATGGCCCTGCCGCTCGCGTTCTTCGGCGTCCTCTTCGCCTGGCCCGTCGCGTCCATCGTGGAGCGCGGGCTCCGACCCGACGGCACCTGGGACCTCGGGCGGATCGGCGAGACGCTGAGCCGGCCCGACATCCTCGACGTGCTCGGCTTCACCGTGTGGCAGGCCCTCGCCTCGACGGTGCTGACGCTGCTCGTGGCGCTGCCGGGGGCGTACGTGTTCGCCCGCTTCGACTTCCCCGGCAAGAACGTGCTGCGGGCCGTCGTCACCGTGCCGTTCGTGCTGCCGACCGTCCTCGTCGGCACCGCGTTCCTGGCGGTCGTCGGACGGGGCGGGCTGACCGACGAGCTGTGGGGACTGCGGCTCGACACCAGCGTCTGGGCGATCCTCCTCGCCCACGTCTTCTTCAACTACGCCGTCGTCGTACGGACCGTCGGCGGCCTCTGGTCCCAGCTCGACCCGCGCCAGGAGGAGGCCGCCCGGGTCCTCGGCGCCTCGCGCTGGACGGCCTGGCGGACGGTGACGCTGCCCGCGCTGGTCCCGGCGGTGTCGGCGGCCGCGCTGATGGTGTTCCTCTTCACCTTCACCTCGTTCGGCGTCGTGCAGATCCTCGGCGGGGACGCGTACTCCACCCTGGAAGCGGAGATCTACCGCCAGACCGCGCGGCTGCTCGACCTGCGGACGGCCGCCGTGCTCACGCTCGTGCAGTTCGCCGCGGTCGGCGCGATCCTCGGCGTGCACGCGTGGACGGTACGCCGACGGGAGACCGCGCTGCGGCTCGTCCCGCCGGAGCGGACCGCCCGCCGGCCGCGCGGCGCCGGCCAGTGGACGCTCCTCGCGGGCGTGCTGCTCTCCGTGGCGCTGCTGATCCTGCTGCCGCTCGGCGTCCTGGTGGAGCGCTCCTTCGCCGGGTCCGGCGGGTACGGGCTCGGCTACTACCGGGCGCTGGGCTCGCTCGACGAGAGCGGCACGTTCCTCGTGCCGCCCCTGGAGGCCGTCGGGAACTCGCTGCGGTACGCGGTGGCCGCCACCGCCATCGCGGTGGTGATCGGCGGGCTCGCGGCGGCGGCCCTCACGCGGCGCGCCGGACGGCTCGTGCGCGGCTTCGACGCCCTCCTGATGCTGCCGCTCGGGGTGTCGGCGGTCACCGTCGGCTTCGGCTTCCTCATCACGCTCGACGAGCCGCCGTTCGACCTGCGGGCCAGCTGGATCCTCGTCCCGCTCGCACAGGCGCTGGTCGGCGTCCCCTTCGTCGTACGGACCATGCTGCCGGTGCTGCGGGCCGTGGACGAGCGGCTGCGGGAGGCGGCGGCCGTGCTCGGCGCGTCGCCGTGGCGGGCCTGGCGGGAGGTGGACCTGCCGCTGGTGCGGCGGGCGCTGCTCATCGCCGCCGGGTTCGCGTTCGCCGTCTCGCTGGGCGAGTTCGGTGCGACCGTCTTCATCGCCAGGCCCGACAGCCCGACGCTGCCGGTGGCGGTGGCCCGACTGCTCGGCCGGCCGGGCGAGCTCAACTACGGCCAGGCCATGGCCCTGTCGACGATTCTGATGGTGGTGTGCGCGGCGTCCCTGCTGCTGCTCGAACGGCTGCGCACCGACCGGACCTCCGGGGAGTTCTGATGCTTTCGATCGAGGACGCGACCGTACGGTTCGGGGAGCGGGCCGTGCTCGACGCCGTGGACCTGGAGGTCGCCGAGCACGAGATCGTGTGCGTCCTCGGCCCCAGCGGCAGCGGCAAGTCCACGCTGCTGCGGGCCGTCGCCGGGCTCCAGGCGCTGGACGCAGGCCGGGTGCTGCTCGGCGGCGCCGACCAGGCCGGGGTGCCGGTGCACCGGCGGGGCGTCGGCCTGATGTTCCAGGACCACCAGCTGTTCCCTCAGCGGGACGTCGGCGGCAACGTCGCCTTCGGGCCGCGGATGCGGGGGGCCGCGAAGGCGGAGCAGGCCGAGCGGGTGCGGGAGCTCCTCGACCTCGTCGGTCTGCCCGGCGCCGAGCGGCGGTCCGTCGCCGCGCTCTCCGGCGGTGAGCAGCAGCGGGTGGCGCTCGCCCGTGCGCTCGCGCCGCGGCCCCGGCTGCTGATGCTGGACGAGCCCCTCGGCCAGCTCGACCGCGGGCTGCGTGAACGGCTCGTCGTCGAGCTGCGGCAGCTCTTCGGGCGGCTCGGCACGACGGTGCTCGCCGTCACCCACGACCAGGGCGAGGCCTTCGCCCTCGCCGACCGGGTCGTGGTGATGCGCGACGGGCGGATCGCCCAGTCCGGCGCTCCCGTCGACGTGTGGTCCCGCCCCGCGTCCGAGTTCGTCGCCCGTTTCCTCGGCTTCGACAACGTGGTCGCCGCGCGGGTGAGCGGCGCGGTCGCGGAGACCCCCTGGGGCCGGATTCCCGTCCCGGACGGTTCGCCCCAGGGGGAGCGGCGGCTCCTCGTCCGGCCCGGGGGTGTGCGGCTCGTGGCCGAGGGGGCGAGCTGGACGGTGGAGTCCCGGACCTTCCGTGGCGACCGGGTCGCGCTACGGCTCCGCCCGGTGGAGGGGCCCGCTCTGGAGGCCGAACTGCCGTTGCGGGAGGCGCCGGAGGAGGGGGGGCGGGTCGGCGTGGAGTTCCGGGTGGAGGACGTTGTGGTGCTGGCCCGTGGCTCCGGTACGTCCGGCGTCTGATGGAACCTCGGGTCTCCGGTACCTCCGGTGCTTGCCGGCACCGGTCGCGGGTCCTGCGGGTCGCTCGCGCTGGTAGGTGCGGGTGGCGCGGGTCAGGTTTCGGGGGCGGAGGCGCCGCTGAGGGCGCCGTCCCGTGTGCCCACCCGTCCCGCCCTGCGGGACGATTGCCCACACGGAGGGGGCGGGCGGGGTGGGGCGGGATGCCCTGCCCACGGGGAGTGGGCGGGGTGGGGCGGGATGGTTGCCCACGGGGGGTGGGTGGGGCGGGACGCCCCGCGCGGGTGGATCTCGGGACCGTGGCCGCGTGGGTGGATCTTGTGACCGTGGCCGCGCGGGCCGCGCGGGCCGGGCGGGCGGTGGGCAGTGGGAGCGTCGCCGTGGGCGCACGAAAGGGGCCGCCGGGTGGGGCGGCCCCTTCTGAGGGGGTTTCAGCCGGTGAGGGGTAGGGCGGCGAGGCGACCGACTGCCCAGGTGAGGGGGAGGAAGACGGCGAGGAGGGCGCCGGCGCGCATGAGGGCGGCCGTGCGCAGGACCGTGGGGGGTGCGCCGAGGCGGAGCAGGGCCTCGGTGGTGTGGGTCCGGCATTGCTTGGACTCCAGGGCCGCGGTGAGGAGCGTGGCGGTGGTGCAGGCCAGGACGAGGGCGGCGCCGAGGCCGGTGAGCGGGCCGAAGGCGGCGGGGCCGGTGTGCGCGTCGTACAGCGCGGCGGCGGCGAGGGTGCCGGAGAGCACGGCGCTGACGACGCCGAGTGGGCGGCCGATGCGGCGGGACTCGTCCATGAGGACGCGGCCGGCGAGGAGCCGGGTGGCGCCGGGCCTGATCGCCTGGAGGAGGCGGCCGCTGAGGTGGGTGAGGCCGGGGCCGGCCATCGCGAGGCCGACCGCGGTGAGGATCCAGCCGACGAGGACGCCGGCCGGGCTGCCGTCGAAGCGGCCGGGCATCGGGACGCCGTCGCCGCCGCCGCGGCCCGCGTACGTCTCGACCGCGAGGCCGACCGCGACGAGGGCGACTCCCCAGGGCAGGCCGGACGGCACGGGCCGCTCCGCGCCCTCCGGGGCGGCGGCGGCCGTGCGCGGCCGGAGCGCCAGGCCCGCCGCCGTGGCGGCGACGACCGGCAGGACCGCGAGGAGGGTGAGGGCCGCCGCGACGGGCATCGGCTGGTCGGCGGCGAGCAGTTCGGCGGCCGCCCCGTCGAAGGGCAGCCCGGTGATGTCGCCGCGCAGGTGCAGGTAGAACAGGAGCGCGACCATCGAGCCGAGGGTGCAGGCGACGGCCGTGGACGCGGCGGCGATGGCGGTGAGCCGGGCGGGGCCGAGGCCGACCGCGGAGAGGCCGGGGCGCGGCCGGGTGCTGGGGTCGGTGCGGGCCACCGCGACGGCGAACTGGACCGTGGCGGCGAGCGGCAGCCCGCACCACAGCAGCCGCAGTACCGACGCCGAGGAGTGTGCCGGGTGCCCGACGGCGTATCCGAGGGTGCAGAGCAGGAGGAAGCCGACCCCCGCGGCCGCGGCGGCGACGAGGAGCCGCCGCGTGAGGACGAGGGGGTGGGTCCCGCGGGCTAGACGGAGAGCGAGCACGCGGCGACGCCCTCCGCCCCTGACGCCGGGGGTACGGTGCCCACCCGGCGTCCGTCGAGGAGTCCGACCGTGCGGTCGGCGAGCGCCGCGACCTCGCCGTCGTGGGTCGCGAGGAGCACCGTGATGCCGTGCGAGCGGGCGGCGGCGGTCAGCGTGCGCAGGACCTGCGCGCCGTCGGCTTGGTGCAGGGCGGCGGTGGGCTCGTCGGCGAAGAGCACCGAGGGGGTGGTGACGAGGGCGCGGGCGATGGCGATCCGCTGGCGCTGGGGGTGGGTGAGGGCGTGCGGCCGTTTGCGGGCGCTCGCGCCGATGTCGAGCCGGTCGAGCCATTCCAGGGCGGCGGTCTTCGCGGCCCGGTGGGAGGCCCCGCGGAGCAGCAGCGGCAGGGCGGCGTTCTCCCAGCCGGTGAGTTCGGGGACGAGGCCGGGTTCGGGGTCGATCCAGCCGAAGCGGTCGCGGCGGAGCCGTTCGCGCTGGGTCGGGCTCAGGGTGTGCACGGGGCTGCTGTTGAACCAGACCTCGCCCTGCTGGGCGACGAGCTGGCCGGAGAGGCAGCGCATGAGGGTGGTCTTGCCGCTGCCGCGCGGCCCGGCGAGGGCGAGGATCTCGCCCTCGCGGACGCCGAGGGAGACGCCGGTGAGCGCCTCCGTGCCGCCCAGGGAGCAGTGCAGGGAACGCGCCCAGAGCACGTCGTTGTCCGGTGGGGCCATCGCGTACACCTCGATGTCGGATCTGATGTGTTCCCCCGTACGGGGGAACGAGGAGACGGGGCTGTGGGTCACTCGGCACCGTAAGGATTCAGATCCGCTCATACGGACAGCACGCGGCCCGGGCCGCCGCCATCCACTCGGATGGCGGCATGCCCGGGCCGGGGTCACGCCGTGAGGGCGGCGTGATGCTGGGGGGACCTCGCTACAGCTCGGGGTCCGTGCAGCGTGGTCCTACAGCTTGGTCCACGCCTCGGTGAGCACCGTGCGCAGGATTCCCTCGATCTCGTCGAAGGTGCCCTGGTCGGCGATCAGCGGCGGGGCCAGCTGGATGACCGGGTCGCCACGGTCGTCGGCGCGGCAGTACAGGCCGTTGTCGTACAGCGCCTTGGAGAGGAAGCCGTACAGGACGCGCTCCACCTCGTCGTCGTTGAAGGACTCCTTGGTGACCTTGTCCTTGACGAGCTCGATGCCGTAGAAGAAGCCGTTGCCGCGGACGTCGCCGACGATCGGGAGGTCGTGCAGCTTCTTCAGGGTGTTGAAGAAGTTGCCCTCCTGGTCGAGGACGTGCTGGTTCAGGCCTTCCTTGTCGAAGATGTCCAGGTTGGCGAGCGCGACCGCCGAGGACACCGGGTGGCCACCGAAGGTGTAGCCGTGCAGGAAGGTGTTGTCGCCCTTGTAGAACGGCTCGGCGAGGCGGTCCGAGACGATGCAGGCGCCGATCGGGGAGTAGCCCGAGGTCATGCCCTTGGCGCAGGTGATCATGTCCGGCACGTAGTCGAACTTGTCACAGGCGAACATCGTGCCGAGGCGGCCGAAGGCGCAGATCGTCTCGTCGGAGACGAGCAGCACGTCGTACTGGTCGCAGATCTCGCGGACGCGCTGGAAGTAGCCGGGCGGCGGGGGGAAGCAGCCGCCGGCGTTCTGCACGGGCTCCAGGAAGACGGCCGCGACGGTCTCGGGGCCCTCGAAGAGGATCTGCTGCTCGATCTGGTCGGCGGCCCAGCGGCCGAAGGCCTCCGGGTCGTCGGCGTGGATCGGGGCGCGGTAGATGTTGGTGTTCGGCACCTTGTGCGCGCCGGGGACCAGCGGCTCGAAGGGGGCCTTCAGGGCCGGCAGACCGGTGATGGACAGCGCGCCCTGCGGGGTGCCGTGGTAGGCGACCGCACGCGAGATGACCTTGTACTTGGTGTGCTTGCCCTTGAGCTTGAAGTACTGCTTGGCGAGCTTCCAGGCGGTCTCGACGGCCTCGCCGCCACCGGTGGTGAAGAAGACCTTGTTCAGGTCGCCCGGGGCGTAGTGGGCGAGGCGCTCGGCGAGCTCGACGGCCTTGGGGTGCGCGTACGACCACACGGGGAAGAACGCGAGCTCCTGGGCCTGCTTGTACGCGACCTCGGCCAGCTCTCGTCGGCCGTGTCCCGCGTTGACCACGAAGAGACCCGCGAGACCGTCGAGGTAGCGCTTGCCCTTGTCGTCGAAGATGTAGGTGCCCTCACCACGCACGATCGTGGGAACAGGCGAGTTCTCGTACGACGACATGCGGGTGAAGTGCATCCACAGGTGGTCGTACGCGGTCTTGGAGAGGTCCTGGGTCACGGTTATCTGGTTCCCCACATATAGGTCTGCTTCTTGAGCTTGAGGTACACGAAGCTCTCGGTGGAGCGCACGCCGGGGAGGGTGCGGATCCGCTTGTTGATCACATCGAGTAGGTGGTCGTCGTCCTCGCAGACGACCTCCACCATCAGGTCGAAGGAGCCCGCGGTCATGACCACGTACTCGCACTCGGCCATGGCCGTGAGTGCCTCGGCGACCGGATCCAGGTCACCCTCGACGTTGATGCCGACCATCGCCTGCCGTCGGAAACCCACGGTGAGGGGGTCGGTGACGGCGACGATCTGCATGACGCCCTGGTCGAGCAGCTTCTGGACGCGCTGCCGCACGGCGGCTTCGGAGAGGCCCACGGCCTTTCCGATCGCCGCGTAGGGGCGGCGACCGTCCTCTTGGAGCTGTTCGATGATCGCCAGGGAGACGGCGTCGATCGTCGGGGACGAACCGGTTCCGGTTCTGGAGTCTGTGCTTCGACTGGCCACGGCTCCACTGTGCACCGAGATTGTCTGTCGTGCAAGCCCGGACCGATGTAATTCGTTGTCGACGGCCCTCAATCTCACTGAATCCGAAGTTGCGGGGGGTCGGGGCTGTTGAAAGCGTCAGTCGAGCGATTAGGCTGAGGTGTCTCGCCCATCGGGACACCGCACAAGGATGTGCGAAGACAGAACGTGACAGGAGGGGTGGCAAGTGACCACCGAGCTGCGCCGGCTGCGTAACTACATCAACGGGGAGTTCCGCGACGCGGCCGACGGCCGCACCATCGAGGTGGTCAACCCGGCCACCGGAGAGGTGTACGCCACCTCCCCGCTCTCCGGGCAGGCTGACGTCGACGCCGCCATGGAGGCCGCCGCGGCCGCCTTCCCCGCCTGGCGTGACAGCACGCCGTCCGACCGCCAGAAGGTACTGCTCAAGATCGCGGACGCGTTCGAGGAGCGCGCCGAGGAACTCATCGCCGCCGAGGTCGAGAACACCGGCAAGCCGGTCGGGATCACCGCGAGCGAGGAGATCCCGCCGATGGTGGACCAGATCCGCTTCTTCGCGGGTGCCGCCCGGCTGCTCGAGGGCCGCTCGGCCGGCGAGTACATGGAGGGGATGACCTCCATCGTCCGCCGCGAGCCGGTCGGCGTCTGCGCGCAGGTCGCGCCGTGGAACTACCCGATGATGATGGCCGTGTGGAAGTTCGCCCCGGCCCTCGCCGCGGGCAACACCGTCGTCCTCAAGCCCTCGGACACGACCCCCGCGTCGACCGTCCTGATGGCCGAGATCATCGGGCAGATCGTGCCCAAGGGCGTCTTCAACGTCGTCTGCGGCGACCGCGAGACGGGCAAGGCCATGGTCGAGCACCCGACCCCGGCGATGGCCTCCATCACCGGCTCGGTCCGCGCCGGCATGCAGGTCGCCGAGTCGGCGGCCAAGGACGTCAAGCGCGTCCACCTGGAGCTGGGCGGCAAGGCCCCCGTCGTGGTCTTCGAGGACACCGACATCGCCAAGGCCGTCGAGGACATCTCCGTCGCGGGCTTCTTCAACGCCGGCCAGGACTGTACGGCCGCCACCCGCGTCCTCGTCCACGAGGCGATCCACGACGAGTTCGTGGCGCAGCTGGCCAAGGCCGCCGCCGAGACGAAGACCGGCCAGCCGGACGACGAGGACGTGCTGTACGGCCCGCTCAACAACGCCAACCAGCTGAAGCAGGTCACCGGCTTCATCGAGCGCCTCCCGGCCCACGCCAAGGTCGAGGCCGGCGGTCACCGCGTCGGCGACAAGGGCTACTTCTACGCCCCCACCGTCGTCTCCGGCCTCAAGCAGGACGACGAGATCGTCCAGAACGAGGTCTTCGGCCCGGTCATCACCGTCCAGTCCTTCACGGACGAGGCCCAGGCCCTGGAGTTCGCGAACGGCGTCGAGTACGCCCTCGCCTCCTCCGTCTGGACCAAGGACCACGCGCGCGCGATGCGCATGTCCAAGGCGCTCGACTTCGGCTGCGTGTGGATCAACACCCACATCCCGCTGGTCGCCGAGATGCCCCACGGCGGCTACAAGAAGTCCGGCTACGGCAAGGACCTCTCCGCCTACGGCTTCGAGGACTACACCCGCATCAAGCACGTCATGACCTCGCTGGGCTGATCCCCGCCCCGCACCGCGCGGCCCCGTCACCCTTGATCGACAGGGTGTCGGGGCCGCGCGCCGTCGCTCGACGGACCGTCCATTGCCGCAGGTGACGGGCGCCCGGGATGCTGGCCGGGTGAGAGCGACAGTCAGCAACTACGTGTCCCGCCGGTCCCTGCTGCGCGGCGCCGGCGGTGTCGGGGCCGCGGCCCTGCTCGCCGGCTGCGGAGTGCCCGCCGCCTATGTGGACGAGGGCGACCGGGCCGGGCGCGACCTGTCCGCCCGGGACCGGACGGTCGATTTCGCCAACTGGCCGCTCTACATCGACACCGATGACGAGGACAAGGCGAAGCGCCCCACCCTGGACGCCTTCAGCGAGCGCACCGGGATCTCCGTGCGGTACACCGAGGAGATCAACGACAACGACGAGTTCTTCGGCAAGATCGGCCCGTCGCTGATGAACCGCCAGGAGACCGGCCGCGACCTGATCGTCGTCAGCGACTGGATGGCCGCCCGCTTCGTCCGCCTCGGCTGGGTCCAGGAGATGGACCGCGCCGCCCAGCCGAACGTGGCGCGGCACCTGAACCCGCAGCTCCGCTCGCCCGCCTTCGACCCGGGCCGGCTGCACAGCGTGCCCTGGCAGTCCGGGATCACCGGCATCGCGTACAACCGGAAGAAGCTCGGCCGGGAACTCCGCTCGACCAAGGACCTCTGGGCCGACGACCTGCGCGGCAAGGTGACCCTGCTCTCCGGGCTCGACGAGTCGTTCGCGCTGCTCATGATGGGCAACGGCGTCGACGTGACCCGGTGGACCGCCGACGACTTCCACGCCCTGTGCGAGCAGATCGAGGGACTCGTCCGGACACGGCACATCCGGCGCTTCACCGGCAACGACTACATCAAGGACCTCTCCACCGGCGACGTGCTGGCCTGCCAGGCGTACTCGGGCGACGTCATCCAGCTCCAGGCCGACAACCCGGACATCGAGTTCGTCGTCCCCGAGGAGGGCGCCGAGCTCTGGGCCGAGTCGCTGCTCGTCCCCAACCGCGCCCAGCACAAGGGCAACGCCGAGAAGCTCGTCGACTACTACTACGAGCCCGAGGTCGCCGCCGAACTCGCCGCCTGGGTCAACTACGTCTGCCCGGTGCCGGCCGCCCAGGCCGTCCTCGCCGACTCCGGCGACGAGGAGCTCGTCGCGCTCGCCGAGGACCCGCTGATCTTCCCCGACGCGGCCATGCGGGGACGGCTCGCCATAGCCCGGGACATCGGCGCCGACGAGCGGCAGGAGTTCGCGAAGAGGTGGAACGCGATCGTCGGCCTGTGAGTTGCACAGGCATGACCGACACACGCCTCGAACCACTCGCCACCTACGGGCTGTTCCTCGCCTGGGCCGTGCACGACCTGGAGGAGCTCGCCTGCGGCCCGCGCTGGCTCCGGGAGAACCTGCCGGGGCTGCGGGAGCGCTTCCCCGGAGTCCCGGAGGCGGTCTGGAAGGCTGCCGAGGGGGTCGACGACCGTGAATTCGCCCTGGCCGTCGGGGTGATGGCGCTGATCGTCGGCGGCGCCGCCGTGGCGGGCGGGCGCTCGGGCGGCCGGTCCGCCTTCTACCAGGGCGCGGTGACCGGCTTCGGGCTGCACGGTCTGGTCCATCTCGCGCAGGCCGCCGCGGTCCGGGGCGTGACGCCCGGCTCGGTCACCTCGCCGCTCGTCGTCATCCCCTTCTCCCTGTGGGCGCGCGGCCGGCTGCGGCGGGCCGGGGTGCTGCGGCCCGTCGGGCTCGGGGGAGTGGTGGCGGGGCTCGCGGTGGCGGCGGGGGCGACGGTGGTCTCGCACGCCGTCGCGCGACGGCTCGCGCCCCGTTTCTGAACACGTTCAAGAGGGGCGTAGGCTGTCCCCGTGAGCGACACGAACGGGCCGAGAGCCCCTCTCAGGAACATCCGCGTCTGGCTGATCGTCTTCGTCGTCTGCCTGGTCCTGAGCGGGGCCACCGCCTTCCCGCTCGTGACCGAACTCCGGCTCGTGGACTCCGCGCTGACCGGCTGGGCCGCCCCCGTCGCCGACCTGCTCCCCGGACTCGCCGAGTGGATCCACCGGGTGCGGGACGGCCTCACCGCCACCGACCGGGACGCCCCGTACGTCCTCTACGGCACCGACTGGCTCGCCTTCGCGCACCTCGTCATCGCGGTCGCCTTCTACGGGGTGTACCGCGACCCCGTTCGCAACATCTGGGTCGTCGAGTTCGGGATGATCGCCTGCGTCGGCGTCATCCCGCTCGCCCTGATCTGCGGCCCGATCCGGGGCATCCCCTTCTGGTGGTCGGTCATCGACATGTCGTTCGGGGTGATCGGCATCCTGCCGCTGCTCCACGTACGCCGGCTGATCAAGCGCCTGGAGGCCGCGACGGCCGCGGCTCCCGTGGGCGAGGCCGTTTCCGCCTAGGGGTGGCTCGCCCTTCAGGCCGGGCTAGTCGGGGAGGCCGAAGGCCGAGACCATCAGGGTCAGGGCGGTGCGGTTCATGTCCTGGCCCTTGGCGTCGGTGGCGTTGACGCTGTAGACGAGGGTGCGGGCACCGTCGCGGGTCGAGGCGATGGCCGTGTTGTAGCCCCAGCGGCCGCCGGTCTTGCCCCACACCTCCCGCCCGCCGAGCCGCTTCATGGACAGGCCGGCGGAGTACGCGGCCGGGTCGCCGGACCGCAGGTCCGCCACCTTCGGCAGGGTGAACATCTCCTCCAGGAGGGGACCCCGCACCACCCGGCCCGCGAACAGGGCCCGGGTGAACCGCTCCAGGTCGGCGGTGGTCGAGACGAGGTCACCGGCGGCCCAGCCGTCCGTCACCCCCCACACGGAGACGTCGCGGAGCCCGGTCGTGCCGTCGTCGAGCCGCATGGTCTGGTAGCCGTGGTTGTACGGCCCGGCGATCCCGGCCGCGGTGCCGGGGAAGGAGGTGTCGCGCAGGCCGAGCGGCCGCAGGATCCGGCGCTCCACCTGATGCGCGTAGGAGTCGCCGGTGACCCGCTCCACGATCAGGCCGGCGATCGTGTAGCCGATGTTGAGGTAGTGCTGCCGGGTGCCGGGCCGGAACTCGCGCGGCTTGGCCGTCGCCGAGCGGACCATCTCCTCGGGGGTGTGGACGGCGAACCGGTTCGCGTACCACTCCTCCACCGTCTCGCCGGGCATGTCGGCGGCCGGGATGCCGTGGGTGTGGTTCAGGAGCTGGCGCACGGTCACCCGGGCGTACCGGCCGGGGATCAGGTCCGGGAGGTACGAGCGGGCCGGGCGGTCCAGGTCGATCCGGCCCTCGGCGGCCAGCTGGAGGACGGTCGCCGCCGTGAACACCTTCGTCACGGAACCCGCCCGGAAGCGGGCCGCCGGGTCCGCGGGGGCGTTCGACTCCAGGTCGTGCACACCCGCACTGCCCTGCCACGAGCCCTCCGAGCCGCCGACCCGGACCAGTGCGGCCGTCGCGTCGGCGCGGGGCAGCCCGGCGATCACCGCGCCCAGGTCCGGGCTCGACGGGGCCGGCGCGGACACCGGGGACGCGGCCGCAGGGGGCGCCGCCGCGAAGGCCGGGGAGAGCGCGGGCCCTGAGGCGATGCCCAGGACCAAGGCGGCGGCGAGCAGCGTGCGGGTGGACTTCCTCATGGTCAACTCCGGTGGTGTGAGCCGTTGTTCTCGATGGCTCCATCCTGCTGACCTGCGGCGCTCCGCGGATCGCCCGCACCGGCGGTCTCCTGCGGGCCGGTTCCTCGCCGACACGGGGGAGGAGCGGGCTACCCGCCTCCCCCGGGCGGGGGAGAACCCGCCGAGACCAGACCCGTCTCGTACGCGCAGATCACCGCCTGGATCCGGTCGCGCAGCCCCAGCTTGGCGAGGACGTTGCCCACGTGCGTCTTCACCGTGTGGTCGCTGACCACCAGCTCCGCCGCGATCTCCGCGTTGGAGAGCCCGCGCGCGAGCAGCAGCAGCGTCTCCCGCTCGCGGCCGGTCAGCACGTCGAGCCGGGGGTCGGGGCCCGGGGCCGTCGCGCGCGGCCCGCCCGCCGTGTACTGCTCCACGAGCCGCCGGGCCACCGACGGCGCGAGCAGCGAGTCGCCCGCCGCCACCACCCGCACCGCGTGCACCAGGTCGTCGCGGCGCACGTCCTTCAGGAGGAAGCCGCTCGCGCCCGCGTGCAGCGCCTCGTACACGTACGCGTCGGTGTCGAAGGTCGTCAGGATCACGGTCCGGCAGCCGGACTCCGCGCTGATCGTCCGGCAGGCCTCGATGCCGTCCGTCCGGGGCATCCGGATGTCGAGGAGCGCCACGTCGGGCGCGAGCCGGCGCACCGCCTCGACGGCCTCGGCCCCGTCCCCGGCCTCCGCGACCACCTCGATGTCCGGCTGCGCGTCCAGGATCATCGCGAAGCCGCTGCGGACCAGTTCCTGGTCGTCCGCGACCACCACCCGGATCGTCATCTCCCCGCCTCCACCGTCTCCGCCCCGGAAGGCACGGGCAGCAGGACCCGCACCTCGAAGCCCCGGCCGCCCGGGCCCGGGCCCATCGCCGCCGTCCCGCCGTGCGCGGCGGCCCGCTCCCTGATGCCGACGAGCCCGTGCCCGCCGGACCCGGGCCGGGGGCCGCGGCCGTCGTCCGTCACCGTCACGCGCAGGACGCCGTCCCCGTATGCCAGCCGGACGTCCGCCGCGCGGGCCTGGGCGTGCTTGACCACGTTCGTCAGCGCCTCCTGGACGATCCGGTACGCGCTCGCGCCGGTCGCCGCCGGCAGCGCGCGTACCCCGCCCTCCGTCTCGTACCCGACGGTGAGGCCGCTGGCCCGCACCCGTTCCACCAGGTCGGGGATGCCTCCGAGGTCCGGCTGCGGTTCACGGGGAGCGGCTCCCTCGTCGCCCTCGCGCAGCAGCCCCAGCATGTGGCGCAGCTGGGCCATCGCCTCGCGGCCGGTCTCCGAGATCGCCTCGAACGCGGCCTCGGCGCGCTCGGGCGCCGCCCGCACCGCCACCGGACCGGCCTCGGCCTGCACGATCATCAGGCTCACCGCGTGCGACAGGATGTCGTGCATCTCCCGTGCGATCCGCGCCCGTTCGCGCGCGGCGGCCTGCTCGGCCTCGATCCGGTGCGCCCGCTGCCGGGCGTCCTGGAGCCGCCCGAAGACGTACGCGGCGCCGAACACGAAGAGCGAGAAGGTCAGTTCGCGTGCCGACTGGGTGTTGAGCCACACCGAGGCCGGCACCGCGACCACCAGCAGCGCCGCCGTCGTGAGCCGCTGCCACGGCGGCGACAGCGCGGCGACCGTGTAGACGCTGACGAGCCCGGTGTACGGCAGCGGCTGACCCGGCCCCTCCAGGGCCAGCTTGTACAGCGCGCTCGCCGCCACGATCGCGAGCAGTACGGCGAGCGGCGCGCGCCGCCGCCAGACCAGCGGCAGCACGGTGAGCGTCGTCAGGCCGTACGCGGGCCAGGTCGCCGGTTCGAGTTCGGGCCCGCGCGGCACCACGAACGGCATCGTCATCGCCGCCTGTACGAGCAGCGCGATCCCGATGTCCACCGCCCACGGGTTCGCCGCGCCCCAACTCCGTGTGCGCTCCCAGTGGTTCCTCAGATCCCCCCGTATGCCCATTACGGCGTGGGTCTCACGGCGGACGGCCGGGGGCCGGGGGCGAGGTCGGTCCGGGTGCGGTCGTTCACGCGTGGGCCTTTCGCAGGACGGAGGCGAGGGCGTCGACGCGGTTCGTGGTGATGGAGTCGACCCCACTCAAGATCAGCTTACGCATGGTGCGCCGGGTGTCCGCCGTCCAGGAGGAGATCAGCAGCCCGTCCCGGTGGACCCGCTCGCCGAGCTCCCGACTCACCAGGCCGAAGCGGTAGTTGAGCCACCTGGGCCGTACCGCGTCGATCAGCACGGGCCGGGGCGGGGCGAGCGTGGTCCAGGTCAGGGCGATCTCGGCGGCCGGGTCGGCGGCCCGCACCTGGAGCATGGCGACGGCCCCGGCGCAGTAGTACACCCGCTCACCCGCGCCGCATTCGCGGACCGTGCCGACGATCCGGCGGACCGACTCCTCGTTCCCGCCCGGCAGGTCCAGCATCAGCCGGTGCTCCCCGGCGGCGAGCAGCGCCTCGCGCAGGGTCGGCACCCCGTCGTGCGTCAGCTCGCGCACCTGCTCGTACGTGAGCGCCGCGAGGGGACGGTCGTGGCCCCACAGCCGCTTCAGGGTGTCGTCGTGGAGGAGGACGGGCACGCCGTCCTCGGTCAGCCGGACGTCGATCTCGACGGCGTCCGCCCCCCGCTCGATCGCCGAGGCGATCGAGGGGAGCGTGTTCTCACGGACGCGGTACGGGTCGCCGCGATGGCCTACGACAGTGACGGAGCGCATGGCCCCATTCTCGTCGCCGTCAGCGCGCCAGCCAGTCGTTCGTGTACGTGTCGATCTCGGCGGCGATCCGGGCCTTGCCGGCCGCGTCGAGGAAGGAGGCCTCCACCGCGTTCTTGGCGAGGGCGGCGACACCGCGCTCGTCGAGGCCGAGGAGGCGGGCGGCGACGGCGTACTCGTTGTTGAGGTCCGTGCCGAACATCGGCGGGTCGTCGCTGTTGATCGTGACGAGGACGCCGGCGTCGACCATCCGCCGGATCGGGTGCTCCTCCAGGGTGGCGACGGCCCGGGTCGCGATGTTCGACGTCGGGCACACCTCCAGGGCGATCCGGTGCTCGGCGAGGTACGCCAGGAGTTCGGGGTCCTTGACGGAGCTGGTGCCGTGGCCGATGCGCTCGGCGCCCAGGTCCCGGATCGCGTCCCAGACCGTCTCCGGTCCCGTCGTCTCGCCCGCGTGCGGGACGGAGTGCAGGCCGGCCGCGCGGGCCAGGTCGAAGTACGGCTTGAACTGCGGGCGCGGCACGCCGATCTCCGGGCCGCCGAGGCCGAAGGAGACCAGGCCCTCCGGGCGCAGCCCGTCGGTCGTCGCGAGCCGCGCGGTCTCCTCGGCGGAGACGAGGCCGGCCTCGCCGGGGATGTCGAAGCACCAGCGCAGGACCGTGCCGAACTCGGCCTCGGCCGCCTTGCGGGCGTCCTCGATCGCCGCCATGAAGGCCCGCTCGTCGATGCCGCGGCGGGTGGAGGAGTAGGGGGTGATGGTGAGTTCGGCGTACCGGATGTTCTGCCGGGCCATGTCCCGGGCGACCTCGAAGGTCAGCAGCCGGACGTCCTCCGGGGTGCGGACCAGGTCGACGACGGACAGGTAGACGTCGATGAAGTGCGCGAAGTCCGTGAACGTGAAGTAGTCGGTCAGCGCCTCCGGGTCCGTGGGGACCTTGGAGTCGGGGTGCCGGGCGGCGAGCTCGGCGACGATCCGCGGCGAGGCGGAGCCCACGTGGTGGACGTGCAGTTCGGCCTTGGGCAGGCCGGCGATGAAGGGGTGGAGATCGGTCATCCGATCATCGTAGGCCGGGCGGGTCCCCCGTAGGGGTGAGGTCGTAGCATGGCGTGACCACGATGGGGGAGGCCCATGTCTGACAATCGAGACCAGCCGCAGGGCGGGTACGACCCGGCGGACCCGTGGGCTCCGCCGAACCGCGACGGGGTGGAACTGAGCAAGTCGCCTACACCGACGCCACCGCCCGTGCACGACCAGATGACGGTCACGTCGATGCCGGCCGCCACCGGCCCCGGCGGCGACGTCCCGCCGCCCCCGGTCGCCCCGGGCGGCCCCGCGGCCACGCCCGATGCCTACGGCTACCCGCCGGCCACGCCAGGCGCCTACGGCTACCCGGCGGCCCCGGCCCCGCAGCCGGTCGCGCCGACGGCCCCGGCCGTGTCCGGCTACGGCTACCCGGGCTACGGCTCGGGGTACGGCCAGCCGGGCTGGCAGCAGTCCCCGTCCAACGGCATGGGGACGACCGCGATGGTGCTCGGCATCATCGCGGTGGCCGGATTCTGTATGTACGGCCTGGGCATGATCCTCGGCATCCTCGCCCTGATCTTCGGCGTCATCGGCCTGAAGAAGGTCAACCGGGGCGAGGCGACGAACCGGGGCATGGCCATCGCGGGCATCGTGCTCGGCTCCATCGGCACCGTGGTGAGCGCCGTCTTCCTCGGCTTCATCATCTGGGCCATCGCCCAGGACTCCTCGTCCTTCGACGACTCCGGCACCGACGAGGACCCGTTCTCGTCGAGCCTGGTGCTCGAGATCGAGCGCTGAGCCCCGCACGACGCGCGAAGGTCCCGCACCTCGGTGAGGTGCGGGACCTTCGCGTACCAGGGGGCCTGTGCCGGTGGTGCCTTCGCCGGTCAGGCGCCGCGCAGCCGGTCCCGGGCCTCCATCAGCGCGAAGCCCAGGAGGTTCAGGCCGCGCCAGCGGGCCGGGTCGTGGGCGCCGGGGTCGTCGGCGGCCAGCCCGATGCCCCACACGCGGTCCACCGGGCTGGCCTCCACCAGGATCCGGTCGCCGGTGCCCAGGAGGTACCCGCGCAGGGCCTCGTTCGACGAGAACTTGTGGACGCTGCCCTCGACGACGATCCCGAGGCGCTCCCGCTCCCACACGGCGTCGTCGAAGCCCCGGACGAGCCGGCCCGCCTTCTTGGCCTCCGCGGGGGTACGGGCGGTCAGCGCCGCGCGCTCGGCGTCGGCGTCCCCGAAGAGGCGGGCCTTGGCCGCCATCATCCAGTGCTCGGCCGTCGCGTACGCCACTCCGTCGACCGTGAACGGGGCCGGCCACCACTGGCTCAGGCAGCTCGCGGAAAGCCGCCCGTCCGGGTGGGGGCGGTGGCCCCAGAAGAGCAGCCACTTCGGACGGTCACCCCTGTTGACCTGCTGTGTCAGCTCGTCGATCTTGTTCATGCATGCGAGTGTGGCAGCCGCCACTGACATTCCGTACGGAGATTTTCCGGCTGCCTCGACACATGGTCCACCGATTCCGTCGCGTAACCAAAAGGCAACAACGGAATCACTTGTTGAGGCCCTTTCCCCATGTCAGGATCGGCACTCAATTCGAGCTGGGACAACGGAGAGCGTCATGGGCAACCGCTTCCAGGTGACGGACCGCTTCGCGGACGGCGCACAGTACATCGGCGGGCGGCTCCGGGCCGGAACCTCCGGTCAGGAACACAGCGTGATCGACCCCGCGACCGGGGACAGCGTGTACACCTACGCGCTCGCGTCCACGGCCGACGTGGACGACGCCGTCGCCGCCGCCAAGGCGGCCTTCCCCGGCTGGTCGGGCGCCACCCCGGGCGAGCGCTCCGACGCGCTGCACCGCCTCGCCGGTGTCCTCGCCGAGTGGGCGGACGACATCGCGCGGGTCGAGTCGCTCCAGTGCGGCAAGCCGCTGAAGCTCACCACCGAGTTCGACGTGCCCGGCACGATCGACAACACCGCGTTCTTCGCCGGCGCCGCCCGCCACCTCCAGGGCCAGTCGGCCGCCGAGTACGACGGCGACCACACCTCGTACATCCGGCGGGAGGCGATCGGTGTCATCGGCTCCATCGCCCCCTGGAACTACCCGCTCCAGATGGCCGCCTGGAAGATCCTCCCGGCCGTCGCCGCCGGCAACACGATCGTCCTCAAGCCCGCCGAGCTCACCCCGCTGACCTCGCTGATGTTCGCGCAGGCGGCGAAGAAGGCCGGCATCCCCGACGGTGTGATCAACGTCGTCAGCGGCTCCGGGCGGGTCGTCGGCGAGCACCTCGTCGGCCACCCCGACGTGGTCATGACCTCCTTCACCGGCTCCACGCCGGTCGGCAAGCGGGTCGCCGAGGTCGCCACCGCCACCGTGAAGCGGCTCCACCTCGAACTCGGCGGCAAGGCCCCCTTCGTCGTCTTCGACGACGCCGACCTGGAGGCAGCCGCCCACGGCGCCGTCGCCGCCTCCCTCATCAACAGCGGCCAGGACTGCACCGCCGCCACCCGCGCGTACGTCCAGCGCCCGCTCTTCGACGCCTTCGTCGCCCGGGTCGCCGAACTGATGGAGACCGTCCGCGTCGGCGACCCCTTCGCGGCGGACACCGACCTCGGCCCGCTCGTCAGCCACCGCCACCGGGACAGCGTCGCCGCCTTCGTCGAGCGTGCCCGCGGCTACGCCACCGTCGTCACCGGCGGCGAAGCCCCCGGCGGCGACCTCAAGAACGGCGCGTACTACCGTCCGACCCTGATCACCGGCGCCGACCAGGACAGCGAGGTCGTGCAGTCGGAGATCTTCGGGCCGGTCCTGGTGGCCCTGCCCTTCGACGGCGACGACGAGGGCATCCGGCTCGCCAACGACACCCCGTACGGCCTCGCCGCCTCCGCCTGGAGCCGCGACGTCTACCGCGCCAACCGCGCCACGCGGGAGATCAAGGCGGGCTGCGTATGGGTCAACGACCACATCCCGATCATCAGCGAGATGCCGCACGGCGGCACCAAGGCATCGGGCTACGGAAAGGACATGTCGGTGTACTCCTTCGAGGAGTACACGCAGGTCAAGCACGTGATGTTCGACAACACAGCGGTGGCGGCCAAGGATTGGCACCGCACGATCTTCGGGGACCGATAGCAATTCGCCGCCCGACCAGCGGCCCACCCATCCCGAAAGGGCACAGCGCATGGAGCAGTACGAGCCCGACAGCCTGTCCGCCGCGCAGCTGGCGGCGATACGGCGCAGCATGACGAGCGGCCGGGGCGCCCTCAGCCGTCGATCGATGCTGCGCGCGGGTGGCGTCGGCGCGCTCACCGTCGGCGGCCTCGCCGGCCTGAGCGCCTGTGGCATCCCGCCGGCCAAGCGGGAGGGCCAGGGCCCCGCGTCCATCGACGTGTCGGCCAAGGAGAAGAGCGTCGCCTTCTCCAACTGGACCGAGTACATGGACGTCAGCGAGGACGAGAAGTCCCGCCCGACCCTGGAGGCGTTCGCCCGACGCACCGGGATCAAGGTCAAGTACACCGAGGACATCAACGACAACGTCGAGTTCTTCGGCAAGATCAAGCCGCAGCTCGCGGCCGGCCAGGACACCGGCCGCGACCTGATCTGCGTCACCGACTGGCTCGCCGCCCGGATGATCCGGCTCGGCTGGGCGCAGAAGCTCGACGCCTCGAACCTGCCCCACGCGTACGCGAACCTCTCCACCCAGTTCCGCAGCCCCGACTGGGACCCGGGCCGCGCCTACTCGTACCCGTGGACGGGCATCTCCACCGTCATCGCGTACAACATCAAGGCGACCGGCGGGAAGAAGGTCGACTCGGTCACCCAGCTCCTGGACGACCCCTCCCTCAAGGGCCGGGTCGGCTTCCTCACGGAGATGCGCGACTCCGTCGGCATGACCCTGCTCGACCTCGGCAAGGACCCGGGGAAGTTCACGGACGCCGACTACGACGCGGCGATCGGGCGCCTCCAGAAGGGCGTCGACAAGAAGCAGATCCGCCGCTTCACGGGCAACGACTACACCTCCGACCTGGACAAGGGCGACCTGGCGGCCTGCCTCGCCTGGGCCGGTGACGTCATCCAGCTCCAGGCGGACAACCCGGACATCCGCTACGCGATCCCGTCCGCCGGATACATCACCTCCAGCGACAACCTGCTCGTCCCCGCGCAGTCCCGGCACAAGACGAACGCCGAGAAGCTCATCGACTACTACTACGAGCTCCCCGTCGCCGCCCAGCTCGCCGCGTACATCAACTACGTCTGCCCCGTCGACGGGGTGAAGGACGAGCTCGCCAAGATCGACCCCGAGCTCGCGAACAACACGCTGATCCTCCCGGACAAGGCCATGGCCAAGAAGTCGCACGCCTTCCGCTCGCTCACCAGCGCGGAGGAGACGGCGTACGAGGAGAAGTTCGCCAAGCTCATCGGCGCCTGAGTCCGGCCTCGTCCACCTCTCTCACTCCCCTGGGACCGCAACCCATGACTGACAAGACTGCTCACACTGGAAAGAACACGGGCGGCGGCGACGTCCGTCTCACCGGGATCAGCAAGACGTACGGCTCCTTCACCGCCGTCCACCCGCTCGACCTGACCGTCCCGCAGGGCTCCTTCTTCGCCCTCCTCGGCGCCTCCGGCTGCGGCAAGACCACCACGCTGCGCATGATCGCCGGCCTGGAGGACCCGAGCACCGGCACCGTCTTCCTCGGCGACAAGGACGTCACCGACCTCCCGCCGTACAAGCGGCCGGTCAACACCGTCTTCCAGTCCTACGCGCTCTTCCCGCACATGGACATCACCGAGAACATCGCCTTCGGCCTGCGCCGCCGCGGCATCAAGTCGGTGAAGAAGCAGGTCGACGACATGCTGGAGCTCGTCCAGCTCGGCGACAAGGCCCACCACAAGCCGCACCAGCTCTCCGGCGGCCAGCAGCAGCGCGTCGCCGTGGCCCGCGCGCTCATCAACCACCCGCAGGTGCTGCTCCTCGACGAGCCGCTCGGCGCCCTCGACCTCAAACTGCGCCGTCAGATGCAGCTGGAACTCAAGCGGATCCAGACCGAGGTCGGCATCACCTTCGTGCACGTCACCCACGACCAGGAGGAGGCCATGACCATGGCCGACCAGGTCGCGGTCATGAACGGCGGCCGGGTCGAGCAGCTCGGCGCCCCCGCCGACCTGTACGAGAACCCCCAGACCACCTTCGTCGCCAACTTCCTCGGCACCTCCAACCTCATCGAGGCCGAGGTCCTGGAGACCGGCTCGGACGTGCTCGCCACCGCCGGCGGCGGCAAGCTCCGGATCCCCGGCGACCGCTGTACCTCCGCCGTCCGCCAGGGCGGCAAGGTGCTCGTCGGCGTCCGGCCCGAGAAGATCTCGCTCGCGCACGCCGACGACGCGGGCTCGATCGCCGACGGCCGCAACCGCGTCACCGGCCGGATCGCCGACTCCTCGTTCATCGGCGTCTCCACCCAGTACGTGGTGAACTCGCCGGCGGGCGCGGAGCTCCAGGTCTACGAGCAGAACATAGAGCGCGACACCCGCCTGGTCCCCGGCGCCGAGGTCGTCCTGCACTGGAACCCGGCGCACACCTTCGGGCTCGACGCGGCGCAGGACATCGACGCGGGCGTGGAGACGGTGGAGGACGCCGGATGAGCACTCCCACGCTGACGAAGGACGCGCCTCCGACAGAGGAACCGGTTCTTCGCAAGCCTTCGACCCGCAGGCGGCTCGTCCCGTACCTGCTGCTGCTGCCCGGCATCATCTGGCTGCTCGTCTTCTTCGCGCTGCCGATGGTCTACCAGGCCTCGACCTCCGTCCAGGAGGGCAGCCTGGAAGCGGGCTTCAAGGTCACCTGGCACTTCCAGACCTATGTGGACGCCTTCACCGAGTACTGGCCGCAGCTCCTGCGCTCGGTGCTGTACGCGGGCACCGCGACCCTGCTCTGCCTGCTGCTCGGCTACCCGCTCGCGTACCTCATCGCCTTCAAGGCGGGCCGCTGGCGCAACCTGCTGCTCGTCCTGGTCATCGCGCCCTTCTTCACCAGCTTCCTCATCAGGACGCTGGCGTGGAAGACGATCCTGGCCGACGACAGCTTCGTCGTCGAACTGATGAACGCGCTGCACCTCCTGGACGTGACCAGCTGGCTCGGCTGGACCGACGGTGAACGGGTGCTGGCCACGCCGATGGCGGTGGTCTGCGGTCTCACGTACAACTACCTGCCGTTCATGATCCTGCCCCTCTACACCTCGCTGGAGCGGATCGACGGCCGGCTGCACGAGGCCGCGCAGGACCTGTACGCGTCCCCGTCCACCACCTTCCGCAAGGTGACCTTCCCGCTGTCGATGCCCGGCGTCGTCTCCGGCACCCTGCTCACCTTCATCCCGGCGAGCGGCGACTACGTCAACGCCGAACTGCTCGGCTCGACCGACACCAAGATGATCGGAAACGTCATCCAGTCGCAGTTCCTCCGCGTCCTCGACTACCCGACGGCGGCCGCGCTCTCCTTCATCCTCATGGCGATCGTCCTGGTGATCGTCAGTCTGTACATCCGCAAGGCGGGAACGGAGGACCTGGTCTGATGCGCTGGCTCCGGAAGAACCTCGTCGTCCTGGCGGGCCTGTTCACGCTCGCCTACATGATCGTGCCGAACGTCGTGGTCATGGTGTTCTCGTTCAACAAACCGAACGGGCGCTTCAACTACTCCTGGCAGCGTTTCTCGCTCGACGCCTGGAAGGACCCCTGCGGCGTCGCCGACATGTGCGAGTCGCTCTCGCTCTCGCTCCAGCTCGCCGCCTGGGCGACGCTCGGCGCGGTCGTCCTCGGCACGATGATCGCCTTCGCGCTGGTCCGCTACCGCTTCCGGGCGCGCGGCGCGATCAACTCGCTGATCTTCCTGCCGATGGCGATGCCCGAGGTCGTCATGGCCGCCTCGCTGCTCACCCTCTTCCTCAACATGGGGATCGAGCTGGGCTTCTGGACGGTCCTGATCGCCCACATCATGTTCTGCCTGTCGTTCGTCGTGACGGCGGTCAAGGCCCGGGTCATGTCCATGGACCCGCGCCTGGAGGAAGCGGCACGCGACCTCTACGCGGGACCCGCGCAGACCTTCCTGCGCGTGACCCTGCCGATCGCCGCCCCCGGCATCGCCGCCGGCGCGCTGCTCGCCTTCGCGCTCTCGTTCGACGACTTCATCATCACCAACTTCAACGCGGGTCCCGACACCGTCACCTTCCCCATGTTCGTCTGGGGCTCGGCGCAGCGCGGAACCCCCGTTCAGATCAACGTCATCGGCACCGCGATGTTCGTCCTCGCGGTACTGATGGTCGTGGCCGGGCAGATCATCGCGAACCGGCGCAAGAAAACAGCAACAGCCTGAGCAATAGGCAGCTCAGGCACCGAAGGAGTTGGAAACCATGGCCCCAGTCGCCATGCGTCTCGCTGCACAATCTCTCTCCGACGCCCAGCCCGTCCCCTTCTGGCTGGAAGACCCGGGCAAGCCCGGCGCCCTGCCCGCCCTCACCGGCACCGAGAAGTGCGATCTCCTCGTGGTCGGCGGCGGATACAGCGGACTGTGGACCGCACTCCTCGCCAAGGAGCGCGACCCCGCCAGGGATGTCGTCCTGATCGAAGGCCGCGAGGTGGGCTGGGCCGCCTCGGGCCGCAACGGAGGCTTCTGCGCCGCCTCCCTGACCCACGGCTTCGGCAACGGGCTCGCCCGCTGGCCGGGCGAGCTGCCGAAGCTGGAGGAGCTCGGCGAGCGCAACCTCGACGGCATCGAGGAGGCGGTCGCCCGCTACTCCCTGGACTGCGACTTCGAGCGCACCGGCGAGATCGACGTGGCCACCGAGCCGCACCAGGTCGAGGAACTCGCCGACATGTACGAGGAGATCGAGCGGCTCGGTCTCGCGGACGGCCTCGAACTCCTCGACCAGGACGCCGTCCGGGCCGAGGTCGACTCCCCGACCTTCCTCGGCGGCCTCTGGGACCGCCGCGGCGTCGCCATGCTCAACCCGGCGAAGCTGGCCTGGGGCCTGAAGCGGGCCTGCCTCGACCTGGGCGTACGGATCTTCGAGAACACCCCCGGTCTGGAGCTGGTCTCCTTCGGCGCCGGCATGGGCGTGCGCACCCCGTACGGCCGCGTCGTCGCCGAGAAGGTCGCGCTCGGCACCAACGTCTTCCCGTCCCTGGTCAAGCGCGTCCGGCCGTACACCGTCCCGGTCTACGACTACGCGCTGATGACCGAGCCGCTCAGCCCCGAGCAGCTCGCCTCCGTCGGCTGGAAGAACCGGCAGGGCCTCGGCGACTCCGCCAACCAGTTCCACTACTTCCGGATCACCGCCGACCACCGCATCCTCTGGGGCGGCTACGACGCGATCTATCCCTTCGGCGGCAAGCTCAACGCCGACATGGACCACCGTCCGGAGACGTACCTCAAGCTCGCCGAGCACTTCTTCCGCTGCTTCCCGCAGCTGGAGGGGCTCCGCTTCAGCCACGCCTGGGGCGGCGCGATCGACACCTGCTCGCGCTTCTCGGCCTTCTTCGGTACGGCGTACCAGGGGAAGGTGGCGTACGCGGCCGGCTTCACCGGTCTCGGCGTCGGCGCCACCCGCTTCGGCGGGGACGTGATGCTCGACCTGCTCGCGGGGGAGCGCACCGAACGCACCGAGCTGGACATGGTCCGCTCCAAGCCGATGCCGTTCCCGCCCGAGCCGATCGCCTGGGCCGGCATCGGCATCACCAAGTGGGCGCTGGCCCGCGCCGACGAGAACGGCGGCCGGCGCAACCTGTGGCTCAAGACGATGGACCGGCTGGGCCTCGGCTTCGACAGCTGAGCCCGTCGTGTGACACAGGTCACAACCGACGGGTAGCCGAACCCGCGTAAGAGGAGCCCCCGTACCCGCTCTCTCCGTGTGGACACCGCGTCCGCACGGAGAGGAGATCGTTGAGATGACCGGTACGGGGGCTTCTGGTGCCAAGAGTGCGGTGGAGTGGCTGGCCTCGGTCGCGCCCGATCCCGACGCCTGCCGGTGGGAGTGGGAGCGCAACCCGCACGGGGTCGCGCTGCTGCCCGCCGGCAGGCGCTGGGACGTGCTGATCCTGCCGGGCGAACTCGGCTACCCCACCCTCGACGTGCTGACCCGCCTCGTGGACCGCCCGGGGCCCGTCCTGGCCGACTTCGGCGAATCCCGCATCGGCTTCTTCGTCCCGCCGGGCACCGCCGCCCGCTGGATCGGCACCGGGGTGCGCAGCGCAGGCACCGGCACCTGGATCGTGGTCCCCTATCCCGGCCGGTCGACCGGCGGGGTGCGCTGGCTGGTGGCGCCGGACGGCGTGGGCACCCTCAACGACGCCTCGCTCCTGGAGCTCGCGATGCACGAGGCGGCGGGGCGGCTCGCCCGGCGTGAAGGAGGGGGCGGCGCGGTCTGACGTGGACGAACGGCGCATCGGGGAGGTCCCGGGGCGGATGAACGGCGCATCGGGGAGGTCCCGGGGGCGGACGAACGGCGAACAGAGGTCTTGACCACTTAATTGGTCTGGACCATGCTGTGGCGCGCTCCCACCTCGATTCCCCCACTCCCGGAGGCAGTTGTGGACCGCACCAGACCCCTCACCCTCCTGCTGGCGGGCGCCCTCGCCGCCGGCGGACTCATGGCGCTCACCCCCTCGGCCCAGGCCGCCGACACCGAACTCGCCCGCAACGGCGGCTTCGAGGCCGGCCTCGACGGCTGGACGTGCACGGCGGGCAGCGGCGCCGCCGTCTCCTCGCCCGTCCACGGCGGGACCAAGGCGCTCCAGGCCACCCCCGCCGGCAGCGACAACGCCCGCTGCTCCCAGACCGTCACCGTCAAGCCCAACTCCTCGTACACGCTGAGCGGTTGGGTCCGCGGCAGCTATGTCTACCTCGGCGCCACCGGCACCGGCACCACCGACGTCTCCACCTGGACCGGCTCCGCCCCCGACTGGCAGCGCCTCGCCACCACCTTCACCACCGGCGCCTCCACCACCTCGGTGACGATCTACACGCACGGCTGGTACGGCACCCCCGCCTACCAGGCCGACGACCTCTCCCTGTACGGCCCCGGCGGCGACCCGGTCCAGCTCCCGACCGCCCCCACCGGTCTCGCGGCAGGCTCCCCGACCTCCACCACCGTGCCGCTCACCTGGACCGCGGTCTCCGGCGCCACCTCGTACAACGTCTACCAGGGCGCCACCAAGGTCCAGACCGTCGCCGGCACCTCGGCCACCGCGACCGGACTCACCGCCTCCACCCCGTACACCTTCCAGGTCACCGCCGTGAACAGCGCCGGCGAGTCCCCGAAGTCCGCGGCCGTCACCGCCACCACGACCTCCGGCGGCGGAGACGGGGGCGGCGGCCTGCCCGCCCACGCGCTCGTCGGCTACCTCCACGCCAGCTTCGCCAACGGCTCCGGCTACACCCGCATGGCAGACGTCCCCGACTCCTGGGACGTCATCAACCTCGCCTTCGGCGAACCGACCTCGGTGACCTCAGGCGACATCCGCTTCGGCCTCTGCCCGGCCACCGAGTGCCCGAACGTCGAGTCGGCCGCCGAGTTCAAGGCCGCCATCAAGGCCAAGCAGGCCGCCGGCAAGAAGGTCCTCATCTCCATCGGCGGCCAGAACGGCCAGGTCCAGCTCGCCACCACCGCCGCCCGCGACACCTTCGTCTCCTCCGTCTCGAAGATCATCGACGAGTACGGCCTCGACGGCCTCGACATCGACTTCGAGGGCCACTCCCTCTCGCTCCAGACCGGCGACACCGACTTCCGGAACCCCACCACCCCGGTCATCGTCAACCTGGTCCAGGCGGTCAAGACCCTCAAGGCCAAGTACGGCGCGAAGTTCGTCCTCACCATGGCCCCGGAGACCTTCTTCGTCCAGCTCGGCTACCAGTACTACGGCTCCGGCCCCTGGGGCGGCCAGGACCCCCGCGCCGGCGCCTACCTGCCCGTCATCCACGCCCTCCGCGACGACCTCACCCTGCTGCACGTCCAGGACTACAACTCGGGCTCCATCATGGGCCTCGACAACCAGTACCACTCCATGGGCGGCGCCGACTTCCACATCGCGATGACCGACATGCTCCTCACCGGCTTCCCCGTCGCCGGCAACACCGACCGCTTCTTCCCCGCCCTGCGCGCCGACCAGGTCGCCATCGGCCTCCCCGCCTCCACCCAGGCGGGCAACGGCCACACCGCCCCCGCCGAGGTCGCCAAGGCCCTCGACTGCCTCACCAGGAAGACCAACTGCGGCACCTACCAGACCCACGGCACCTGGCCCGCCCTCCGCGGCCTCATGACCTGGTCGATCAACTGGGACCGCTACAACCAGTGGTCCTTCTCGAAGAACTTCGACGCGTACAACTGGAGCTGACGGCCAGGACCAGCAGCCCCAGGCAGAGGCTGGCCAGCACGTCCAGTGGCCAGTGGAAGCCCCGCAGGACGAGCCCGGTCCCCGTCACCGCCGTCAGTACGGCGGCGACGGGGACCAGCCGCCGGGAGACGAGGAAGGCCGCGCCGAAGTAGGCCACCATCGCGGTGGCCGTGTGCCCGGACGGGTAGTAGCCGTGGGCCCAGGGTTCGAGGGGGCCGGGACGGGCCGTCCACTCCTTCAGGGGGATCACGAGCAGCGGTACGGCCGCCATGGCGAGGCCCGCGTGGAGAGCGGCGGCGCGGCGGCCCCGCCACACGGCGTACGCCATGGCGCAGACGAGGACCGGAAGAGCGACCGTCATGTTGCCGAGGTCGGAGGCGAGTTCACTCAGACGCCGGGGGACCGAGTCCACCACCGCGCCGGACACCCGCTCGTCGAGCCTGGCCAAGGGGCCGTGGACGAGCACCTGCCAGGTCACGACGGCGAGGGCGACGAGCGCCGAGAAGAGAGCCGGCCGCCCTGGAACAGGGGGGGTGGTTCCAGGGCGGCCGAGGGGATCGGGCTGCCGCGCGCCCCGGGGGGTATGGGGCGTGCGGCCATCCGATCGGTGAGGAGTCCCGGAGCACGTGGCGCCGGTGGTGTGCGCGAAGGCACGGTGTGGACGGGGCTGGGGAGGCTCCGCCCGGGGTGTTTCTCTCATCTGCGGAAACCGTACGCCAGAGAAGAGGGGGCCGACAGCGGGAAGTACATCCCGCCATCGGCCCCCCACAGAGTCTTCACACCGTGTATGAGATCCGGGCCCTGAGGACCCGGACGGCTCAGATCTGGGCGAACGCGTTCTCGATGACGTCCATGCCCTCGTTCAGCAGGTCCTCGCCGATGACCAGCGGCGGCAGGAAGCGCAGCACGTTGCCGTAGGTGCCACAGGTCAGGACCAGCAGGCCCTCGGCGTGGCAGGCCTTCGCCAGCGCACCGGCGGCCTCCGGGTTCGGCTCCTTGGTGGCGCGGTCCTTGACCAGCTCGATGGCGATCATGGCACCGCGGCCGCGGATGTCGCCGATGGCGTCGAACTTCTCGGCCATCGCCGTCAGGCGGGCCTTCATGAGCTCCTCGATGCGCTGCGCCTTGCCGTTGAGGTCGAGCTCCTTCATCGTCTCGATGGAGCCCAGCGCGGCGGCACACGCCACCGGGTTGCCGCCGTAGGTGCCGCCCAGACCGCCGCCGTGGACGGAGTCCATGATCTCGGCGCGGCCGGTGACGGCGGCGAGCGGCAGACCGCCCGCGATGCCCTTGGCGGTGGTGATGAGGTCCGGGACGATGCCCTCGTCCTCACAGGCGAACCACTGGCCGGTACGGCAGAAGCCCGACTGGATCTCGTCCGCGACGAACACGATGCCGTTGTCGTTGGCGAACTTCACGATCGCCGGCAGGAAGCCCTTGGCCGGCTCGATGAAGCCGCCCTCGCCGAGGACCGGCTCGATGATGATCGCGGCGACGTTGTCGGCGCCGATCTGCTTCGTGATGTTGTCGATCGCCTGGGCGGCGGCCTCGGGGCCGCAGTTCTCCGGGCCGGTGGGCCAGCGGTAGCCGTAGGCGACCGGCACGCGGTAGACCTCGGGCGCGAACGGACCGAAGCCCTGCTTGTACGGCATGTTCTTCGACGTCAGCGCCATCGTCAGGTTCGTACGGCCGTGGTAGCCGTGGTCGAAGACGACGACGGCCTGGCGCTTGGTGTACGAGCGGGCGATCTTGACCGCGTTCTCGACGGCCTCGGCGCCCGAGTTGAACAGCGCGGACTTCTTGGCGTGGTCGCCCGGGGTCAGCTCGGCCAGCGCCTCGCAGACCTCCACGTAACCCTCGTACGGCGTCACCATGAAGCAGGTGTGGGTGAAGTCCTGGAGCTGCGCGGAGGCGCGGCGCACCACGGCCTCGGCGGACGCGCCGACCGAGGTCACGGCGATGCCGGAGCCGAAGTCGATCAGACGGTTGCCGTCGACGTCCTCGATGATGCCCCCGCCGGCCCGCGCGGTGAAGACGGGCAGCGTCGAGCCGACGCCACCGGCGACCGTGTCGAGACGGCGGGCCTGAAGCTCCTGCGACTTCGGGCCGGGGATGGCGGTGACGATGCGCCGCTCCTGCGGGACAGCGTTCATGCGGGGCTCCTGGGGGTGTTCTGGACGCACTTGCGGGTTTCCTCCGCAGGCTAGGCGCGCGAGGCCCCGTCAGGCATGCGCCGATCGGGAGTAGTGGGGTGCGTGTCGTTGTCCGCGATGGACATGGTCCCCTCCTCTTCCACTTCCCGGAAGCCCCCTCCCACCGATCCGCCGCACGCCTGCTCGAAACCCCTCCCCCACGCCCCACGCCCACTAGATTGACGTTGGCACAGACGCGGCGACCTGGCTGGTCAGGGGGCAGGGGTTCATGGAAACCGACGGCACGTACGAGTCACGCGACACCCGGGGAAACGCGGTCCCCCGACCGGCGGGCCCGCCGGCGGAGGCGCCGGCCCCTCAGATGCCGCAGGCCCCGTCCGCACGACCGCCCTACCAGGTACGCCCCGCAACCCCCTCCTCCCCTGCCCCGGACCCCGCTCGGGCCGGAGGCCCCGGACGACCTCCGGCCCCGCCGGACGTACCGCCCCGCCCGGCCCGCGCCCCGGGCGTACCGGCCTCCGCGTCCGTCGTCGAGTGGCTGGACGCTCCTCGCCCCGAGGCCGGCCTCGGAATCTGGCGGTTCCGGCACGTTCCGCCACCCCAGGAGAAGGTGCGGCTCGCCCCGGTCACCTTCGTCGGGATGCTGGTCCCCGCAGCCGTGGGACTGATCATCTGGTCGGCCTGGCGGCGCAACACACTCCCGTACGCGGACGTCGTGCTGCGGACCTTCACCCCGAACGACTGGTGGTACTCCCTCACCACCGCACCGAAGGGGTGGGAGGGCGTCGCGGCCCACAGCGTCTTCGACGGCGTCCTGTTCGTCGGACTCGTATGGGGGATCGGCGCCCTCGGCTCCTGGGGCAAGGTCGCCCGCTACTACCTCGGCCGGTGCCGTCCACCCTTGCGCGCCGCGCTCTCGGGCGCGGCAGCCCTGCTCGTCCTTGCGTTCGTCTTCTCCGAGCAGCTCGACCTCGGCTGGGCCCCGCTGCCCGTCGTCAACCCGGTCTTCTGCCTCCTCGCCCTGGTCACCGGCGGCTGGGACATTCCCACCTCGGTGTTCGTCCTCTACCCGGTGCGCCTGCTGATCGCGGCGGCAGCCGTCTGGCCGTTCGCCCGCGTCGGTGAGTGGGCGGGCCTCTACCGGCAGTGGCGCGCCAAGTCCACCCCCGCGGCCCCGGCCGCCGCCAGCCGGACCGAACCCGGCAGCCCCCGCTCGCAGTGGACCGAGCTCCGGGCCGCGGGCGAGCACCGGGCTGCCGACCTCCTTGCCGGTGAACTGGTCACCGGGAGGATGAACGACGTCGACTGCGCGCGCGTACGCCGTATGTGGCAGGACAGCGGCCAGGACGCCAAACGACGCTCCGTCTTCGTCGACACCGTCCTCCGGAAGGGCGCCGCAGCGGGTGCCCATCCGTCGGGCGACCGCGACCTGCCGAACCGTTCGGCCACCCACGACCTGCTCGTGGGCCAGGTCCGCGTGGGGCGGGGAGCCGTTCTCGAGCGCACCCCGCGCGCCTACCACGGTGCCGGTCTCGCGCTCGACCTCGGGCTCCTCGGCACGTCCCTCCTCGCGGTGGGCGCCTCAGGTGTGGGCAAGACCCGCTCCCTCGTCGCGCCCGTCGTCGAGTCACTCAGCCTCCAGGCGCTCACCGGCGCCTGCTCGGTCGTCGCCGTGGGCGCGGCAGGCGCCCCGCTCGGTCCCGACGAGGCCTACGACGTCGTGGTGCGACTGGGCGACCCGTCCTCCCGATACGACCTGGACCTGTACGCCGGTGCCGTCGACCCCGACGAGGCCGCGGCCTTCCTCGCCGAGGGGCTCGTCGGCGACATGGAAGGCGTGGAGACCCGGCGCGCCGCCACCGTGCTGGCCCAGCTGATCGGCCCCTACCGCGCCGCGTACGGGCATTTCCCGACCGTGCCGGTCCTGCGGGAACTGCTCGAAGCCCGCAGCGAGGCGCTCGGGGCGCTGCTCGACCTGCTGCCGGCCGACGGCGCGCAGGCGATGCGCCGCGAGCTGGAGTCCCGGATGCGCCAGGTGGGTACGGCGACCGATGTGGGGCCCGTGCTCGCGGACCGGCTCACCGCCCTGGACCGACCGGTCTTCGCCGAGTTCTTCGGAGGCGGGGCCGATGCGCGGCCCTTCTCCCTGGGCGCCGTGGCCCAGCATCCGATGCGCGTGCGGATCTGCCTGCCGGCCGGAGGCCACGAGGAGGCGGGGCGCCTGCTCACCCGGCTGCTGCTCGCCCAGTTCCAGCACGTCACCCGGGACCGCGCCGGGAGCCGGCACTTCGCGTGCCTGGTGCTCGACGACGCGGGCGGTGCGCTGACACCCGGGACCGTGCGGGCCCTCCAGCGACTGCGCCCGCAGAACGCGGGTGTCGTACTCGCCCTCCGTACGCTCGCCGAGGTGCCCGAGGCCCTGCACGGCCCGCTTCTGGCGGCCGTCGGATGCCGGATGGCGTTCACCGGGCTGCCCACCTGGGACGGCCGGGCCTTCGCCGAGGCGTGGGGCACCGAACGGGTGGAGACGACCGAGGTGGCCCATCACACGGTCTTCGCCGACCAACCGATGACCAGGGCCCTCCACGCCCTGCGCAAGCTGGTGACCGGCAAGGCCGTGACAACCGAAGCGGTCACCGTCCGTGAGGTGGAGCGGCAGCGGTGGTCGGCGTCGGAGCTCGCGCACGCGGTGCCACCGGGGCATGCCGTGCTCTCGCTCACGCATGTACGGGGCGAGCACATGCCGCCGCTGCTCGTCGACCTTCGCGGCTGACGGGGGCGGGTGCCCACCGGTCCGCGTGGCTGAGCGGGTACCCATCGGGGCTGGCACAATCGGGGGCGCCGCTCGGCTGAGCGGCGCCCCCTCGCTCAAAGGTCCGACGGTTTCACGATGCCGCCCACCCTCGCCTCGCTTGTGCAGCACTCCGCCCTGAAGCTCGTCGTCCGTGCCGGTGAGGACCGGCTCGACACGCCTGTGAGGTGGGCTCATGTGAGCGAGCTCGCCGACCCGGTTCCGTACATGGAGGGCGGGGAGCTGCTGCTGACGACGGCGCTGACGTTGGACGCGGAGGATCTGGAGGCGATGCGCCGCTACGTGCGGCGGTTGCTGGGGGCGGGGGTGGTGGGGCTGGGCTTCGCGGTGGGGGTGAACTACGAGGAGATCCCGCCGGCGTTGCTCGACGCGGCGCGGGAGGAACATCTGCCGCTCCTGGAGGTGCCGCGGAGGACGCCGTTCCTCGCGATCAGCAAGGCGGTGTCGGCGGCGATCTCCGCAGACCAGTACCGGGCGGTCACGGCGGGCTTCGAGGCGCAGCGGGAGCTGACGAGGGCGGCGCTCGCCGAGGGGCCCGAGGCGGTGGTCGCGCGGCTCGCGGCGCACGTGGACGGCTGGGCGGCGCTGTACGACACGTCAGGGACGGTGGTCGCGGTGTCGCCGGAGTGGGCGGCGCGCAGGGCTGCCCGGCTCACGGCGGACGTGGAGCGGCTCCGGGACAGGCCGGCGCCCGCGAGCGCGGTCGTCGGGGGTACGGACGACCGCGTCGAACTCCAGTCGCTGGGCACCGGGAGGCGGGTGCGCGGCGCCCTCGCGGTCGGCACGGGCGCACCCCTGGGGACCGCCGAGCGTTACGCGGTGCACTCGGCGATCGCCCTGCTCACCCTGACGACGGAACGTTCCCGCTCGCTCCAGGCCGCGGAGCAGCGGCTGGGCGCGGCGGTGCTGCAGATGATGCTGACGGGCGAGCCGGGCCACGCCCGCGCGGTGGCGGGCGACGTGTACGGCGAGCTGCTGGACGCCCCGTTCCGGGTGCTCGTCGCGGAGCCCGCCGGGGGAGAGGCGGCGGCCGAGCCTCCGCTGCCGGTGCTCGCCGAGGCCCTGGAGGCGGCGGCCGCCCGGGCGGGGGAGGCGGTCCTCGCGGTCCAGGAGGGGGAGCGGCGGCTCGTCGTCCTCGCCGCGGACGGGGGCGCGGTCGTCGCCGCCTGCGAGGGGTACGCGGAGCGGGACGCGGACGACGCGGGTGTCGTCATCGGACTGTCCGCCCCGGCCGGCCCGATCGCCGCCGCGACGGCGTTCAAGCAGGGCGAGCAGGCGCTCTCGGTGGCCCGGCGACGGGGCAGGGCGCTCGTAGAACACGAGGACCTGGCGGCGGGGTCGGTCCTCCCGCTCCTCGCCGACGACGCCGTCCGCGCCTTCGCCGACGGGATGCTGCGGGCCCTGCGGGACCACGACGCGACGGGGCGCGGCGACCTCGTCGCCTCCCTGCGCGCCTGGCTCTCCCGGCACGGCCAGTGGGACGCGGCGGCGGCGGACCTCGGCGTCCACCGGCACACCCTGCGCTACCGGATGCGCCGCGTCGAGGAGATCCTCGGCCGTTCCCTCGACGACCCGGACGTCCGCATGGAGCTGTGGCTGGCGCTGAAGGCGACGGGCGAGGGGACGGAGTAGCGGGGCGGCCGGCGCCGCTGCCGGGGTCCACCCTCCAGGGGCGGCCGCCCTCGCTCCGCGAGACCCTCGCCCCTGGAGCCTTCGCCTACCACCGCGTAGCCCCCCGCCTTCGCCTACCACTGCGTAGCCCCCGGCCTTCGCCTACCACCGCGCCGCTCCCGCCATTACCCGTCGCTGCCGCTCCCGCTCCCCCCGTCGCCCCCGTCGCCCCCGTCGCCCCCGTCGTCCCCCCGTCGCAGCCCGCGTCGTCGGCCGCTGCGGACGACCTCGCTGCCGAGCAGGGTGACGGCGGCTACGGCGCGGACCCAGCGGGGGCCGCCGCGTTCGGCCCATACGACGCAGACGCAGCCGGCGGCGGCGAGTGCGACGACGGTGATGAGAACGGAAAGGATCATGGTCTTCCCCCTTGTGGTCCTGCGGTCCCGGTCATCCTGTCACCCGGTCGCGTGGGGGCTCACGTGCGGCGGCGGGGTCCGTATCGCGGTGTCCCTGCCCGGATCCGGGCAATTTTCTTGGTCATTCGGCCGGACACTCCCTAGTCTCCTGAGCATGACAACCCCTGCCGTGGATCCGGCACCCGAGGTAGACAAGGCCGTTCCCGAAGTCCCCGCCGTGACGGCGGCGGGGCCCGCCCGCCGGATCACCGGTGCGGTGTGGGCGGCGCTGGGTGTCGTGTACGTGGTGTGGGGGTCGACGTACCTCGGCATCCGGATCGTCGTCGAGACGATGCCGCCGTTCCTGTCCTCGGGCGCCCGCTTCGTCACCGCGGGGCTGCTGCTCGTGGGGATCATCGCCTGGCGCCAGGGTCCCGCCGCGCTGAAGGTCACCCGCAGGCAGCTCGGGTCCGCGGTGCTGGTCGGTCTGCTCCTGATCCCCGGTGGCAACGGCCTGGTGGTCCTCGCAGAGACGTCCATTCCGTCGGGGCTCGCGGCGCTGCTCATCGCCGTCGTGCCGGCCTGGGTCGTCATCCTGCGCGCCGCGACCGGTGAGCGCCCCGGGACGGGGGCCGTCGGGGGCGTGCTGCTGGGGCTCGCCGGTCTCGCCGTGCTCACGCTGCCGGGCCTGAGCGGCGAGGTGCGGATCAGCGGCGTGCTCCTGGTCGTGGTGGCGACCCTGATGTGGTCGGTCGGCTCGTTCTCGTCCTCCCGCCTGCCCATGCCGAAGAACCCGTTCACGGCCAGCGCGTACGAGATGGTCGCCGGCGGTATCGCCGGGCTCCTGATCGGCCTCGTGCGCGGCGAGCAGCACGGCCTCGACGTGACCGCGATATCGGGGCGCTCGTGGGCGGCGCTCGCCTATCTGGTCCTCTTCGGTTCGCTGCTCGCGTTCACCGCGTACGCCTGGCTCCTGCAGGCCGCTCCGCTCTCGCTCGTCGCCACCTACGCCTACGTGAACCCGGTCGTCGCCGTGTTCCTCGGTGCCCTCGTCCTGAACGAGGCCCTGACCTGGCCGCTCCTGCTCGGCGGCGCGGTCGTCGTCGGCGGGGTGTGCCTGATCGTCTCGACCGAACGCCGCAGGTGACCCGGGGGTGACCCGAGGGCGAGGGGGCCGGTGGCGGGCGGGCGTCGTCGTGCCGTCGGAGCCCGCGCCGCCGCCGAAGGCCGCGCCCGGGCCCGGCCCCTTCGGCCAATTCGGACAGAGCTTCCACCCCACCACTCCACACCGGACAAGCCCACGCCCGCCGCCCCGGCCCTAACGTGTCACGAGAGCAATCGCTCGCACCATCCGAAACGGAAAGGGCCGGGACGCAATGACGACCACCCACGCCTTCTGGCTTGCCGGCCGCGAGGCCACCGGCGACGCCACCTTCGACGTCACGAACTCCTTCGACGGACGTCTGGTCGGCAAGGTCAGCGTGCCCACCGAGGCCCAGGTCGAAGAGGCCGTCGCCGCCGCGCACGCCGTCGTCGACGAGTTCGCCGCGACCCCGGCGCACGTCCGCGCGGCCGCCCTCGACCACGTGTCGAAGCGGCTCGCCGAGCGCACCGAGGAGATCGCGCTGCTGATCTCCGCCGAGAACGGCAAGCCCATCAAGTGGGCCCGCGGTGAGGTCGGCCGTGCCGTCTCCGTCTTCCGTTTCGCCGCCGAGGAGGCCCGCCGCTGGAACGCCGGCGAGGCCCAGCGTCTGGACACCGAGGCCGGCGGCGCGGGCCGCCTCGCCCTCACCCGCCGCATCCCCAAGGGCGTCGTCCTCGGCATCGCGCCGTTCAACTTCCCGCTGAACCTCAGCGCCCACAAGGTCGCCCCGGCCATCGCCGTCGGCGCCCCGATCATCCTCAAGCCGGCCCCGTCGACGCCGATCTCCTCCCTGATCCTGGGCGAGATCCTGGCCGAGACCGACCTGCCGGCCGGCTCCTGGTCGATCCTGACCGTGCCGAACGACCGCATGCCGGCCCTCGTCCAGGACGAGCGCCTCCCGGTCATCTCCTTCACCGGCTCCGACAAGGTCGGTTACGCCATCCAGCAGTCCGTGCCGCACAAGCACTGCACCCTGGAGCTCGGCGGCAACGCCGCGGCCGTCGTCCTGTCCGACTGGTCCTCCGAGGCCGACCTGGACTGGGCCGCGAGCCGCATCGCGACCTTCTCCAACTACCAGGGCGGCCAGTCCTGCATCTCCGTCCAGCGCGTGATCGTCGACTCCTCCGTCCACGACCGCCTGCTGCCGAAGATCGTCGCCGCCGTCGAGGCCCAGGTCACTGGTGACCCGTCCGACGCCGCCACCGACGTCGGCCCGCTGGTCGACGAGGCCGCCGCCCAGCGCGTCGAGTCCTGGGTCGACGAGGCCGTCGCGGCCGGCGCCAAGCTCCTCACCGGCGGCAAGCGCGAGGGCGCGACCTACGCCCCGACCGTCCTCACCGACCTTCCGGCCGGCGTCACCCTGGCCCGCGCCGAGGTCTTCGGCCCGGTCCTCACCATCGCCAAGGTCGACGGCGAGGCCGAGGCGTTCGCCGCGGTCAACGACTCGGACTTCGGCCTCCAGGCCGGTGTCTTCACCCACGACCTGCAGACGGCGTTCCGTGCCCACCGCGCCCTCGAGGTCGGCGGCGTGATCGTCGGCGACGTCCCCTCGTACCGCGCCGACCAGATGCCGTACGGCGGTGCCAAGCGCTCCGGCGTCGGCCGCGAGGGCGTCAAGTTCGCGATGGACGACTACACCTACGAGCGCGTGCTCGTCCTGACGGGCCTCGCCCTCTAAGGCGTACGCCCCACCGAACCAGGCGGTCCGAGCCCACTGTGCGGGGGCTCGGACCGTCTTTCGGCGTTCCCCGCCGCGGTGATCGGATGACGAGCTCGATCGTCTGCGACATGCCGGGACCGTAGACGCACGCGTTTCGGGCGCCGGGGCGCTTCACCGCGCGGACACCTTCGGGCCCTCCTCGCTCCCGCCGTCTTTCCGAACTCGCGGTTATCGGGTACGACGGACAGGAAGCCCCAGGAGGCGTCCATGACCGCACCCACCCAGCGGCCCAAGGTCACCGAACGCGAGGCCCGGCAGACGGCCGAGGCGGCGCGCGAGCGGGACTGGCACAAGCCGAGCTTCGCCAAGGAGCTCTTCCTCGGCCGGTTCCGGCTGGACCTCGTCCATCCCCATCCGCTCCCGGCGGACGAGGACGTACGGCGCGGAGAGGCGTTTCTCGCGACCCTGCGCGCCTTCTGCGAGAGCCGGATCGACGGCGCCCGCATCGAGCGCGAGGCCCGCATCCCCGACGAGACGATCGCCGGACTCAAGGAGATCGGCGCGCTCGGGATGAAGATCGACCCGGCGTACGGCGGCCTCGGACTCACCCAGCTGTACTACAACCGCGCGCTCGCCCTCGTCGGCTCCGCCAGCCCCGCCGTCGGCGCCCTGCTCTCCGCACACCAGTCGATCGGCGTACCGCAGCCGCTCAAGCTGTTCGGCACCCAGGAGCAGAAGGACGCGTTCCTGCCCCGGCTCGCCCGTACGGACCTCTCCGCGTTCCTGCTCACCGAGCCCGACGTCGGCTCCGACCCCGCCCGGCTGGCCACCGCCGCCGTGCCCGACGGCGACGCGTACGTCCTCGACGGGGTCAAGCTGTGGACCACCAACGGGGTGGTCGCCGACCTGCTCGTCGTGATGGCGCGCGTGCCGGTGTCCGAAGGCCACCCCGGCGGCATCACGGCGTTCGTCGTCGAGGCGGACGCCCCCGGCATCACCGTCGAGCACCGCAACTCCTTCATGGGACTGCGCGGCCTGGAGAACGGCGTCACGCGCTTCCACGGCGTCCGGGTCCCGGCGGCCCACCGCATCGGCCCCGAGGGCGCCGGCCTCAAGATCGCCCTCACCACGCTCAACACCGGCCGGCTCTCCCTCCCCGCGGCCTGCGCGGGCGCCGCCAAATGGTGCCTGAGGATCGCCCGCGAATGGTCCGCCGTGCGCGAGCAGTGGGGCAAGCCCGTCGCCCGCCACGAGGCCGTCGGCACCAAGATCTCCTTCATCGCCGCCACCGCGTTCGCCCTGGAAGCCGTCGTCGACCTCGCGTCCCAACTGGCCGACGAGGACCGCAACGACATCCGCATCGAGGCCGCCCTCGCGAAGCTGTACGGCTCCGAGAAGGCCTGGCTGATCGCCGACGAACTCGTCCAGATCCGCGGCGGCCGCGGCTACGAGACCGCCGACTCCCTCGCCGCCCGCGGCGAACGAGCCGTCCCCGCCGAGCAGGTGCTGCGCGACCTCCGCATCAACCGCATCTTCGAGGGCTCCACCGAGATCATGCACCTGCTGATCGCCCGCGAGGCCGTCGACGCCCACCTCTCCGTCGCCGGCGACCTCATCGACCCCGACACCTCCCTCGCCGACAAGGCCAGGGCCGGCGCCCGCGCCGGCGGCTTCTACGCCCGCTGGCTGCCCGGACTCGTCACCGGCCCCGGGCAACTCCCGGGGGCTTACGCGGAGTTCGGCGACCTCGCCACCCACGTCCGGTACGTCGAACGCACCTCCCGCAAACTCGCCCGCGCCACCTTCTACGCCATGTCCCGCTGGCAGGGCCGCATGGAGCTCAAGCAGGCCTTCCTCGGCCGGATCGTCGACATCGGCGCCGAACTCTTCGCCATGAGCGCCGCCTGCGTCCGCGCCGAACTCCTCCGCACCACCACCGACCACGGCCGCGAGGCCCACCAGCTCGCCGACGCCTTCTGCCGCCAGGCCCGCCTCCGCACCGACGACCTCTTCACCCACCTCTGGTCCAACACCGACGACCTCGACCGCCGGGTCGCCGACGGAGTCCTCGCCGGTCGCTACACCTGGCTGGAGGAGGGCATCGTCGACCCGGGCGACGACGGACCCTGGATCGCGGACGCCACGCCGGCGCCGTCGACCGAGGAGAACGTCCACCGCCGCATCCCCTGACCGTCCGCCGACCGGGTCGGGCGGAACGGCCGGCGGCTCGGCCGCTCGGAGCAGCCCCGATGGTCCCGGCCCGGTGCTCCTCCTAGCGTGAGAGGGGCAGGTCCACGGAACTGGCACACCAGGAGAGACCCACGATGGCGGACACCGACGCACCGGCCGAGACGGCCTCCGACGACACCACCGGCCTGGTCGGCGAGGGGGTGACCGGGGTCGCCGGCTACGCCCGTCCGGCCCACCGCGACGTCGGCCTGGAGGGGCAGACACGCGCGGGCGTGCTCGGCGTCGGCGACCCGTCCGCGCACTCCCCCGGAGTGGCCGGTTTCGGCGAGACCGGTGTGATCGGCCGCGGCTCCCTGTGCGGCGTCCGAGGCCGCGGGGCGACCGGTGTGCGGGGCGAGACCCTCTTCGCCGAAGGCGTCCACGGAGTGGCGCAGGCGACCGGCGCCGGTGTCGTCGGCGAGAGCCAGGACGGCCCCGGAGTCATCGCGCAGAGCGCCACGGACACCGGTCTGCGCGCCCAGTCCGACAAGGAGGTGGGCGGCGTCTTCAGCTCCGCCAAGGCCGCCCAGATCGAGCTCACGCCCCATCTGCCCGAGACCCCCGACTCCGCCCCGTACCTGCCCGCCGCGGGCCGGCTCGGCCAGCTCGTCGTCCTGAGCGACGACGCCGTGACCTGCCGCCTCTACCTGTGCGTGGAGGCAGCCCAGGAGGGAGCCCCCGCCAAGTGGGCTCCCGTCCAGCTGGGCGACCCGGTCGAGGGGCGCCGCTCCTAGGGGATGTCTTGTCCGTAAAGTCCCGCCTGGCCCGCGACGCCTGGCCCGCGCCCCCCCGTAGCCCTGGGCCCTGTCCGGAAAGTCCCGCCCGGCCCGCGCCTCGGCGCACGGCGTTCCGCGATGCGGGACGCCGGTCCGTCCGGCGGGACGGGACGGCAGGATGGGGGAGTGACCGTCATCGACATCCCCGGATCCAAGTCCGTCACCGCCCGCGCGCTCTTCCTCGCCGCCGCCGCGGAGGGCACCACCACCCTCCTCAGGCCGCTCGTCTCCGACGACACGGAGGGCTTCGCCGAGGGCCTCACCGCCCTGGGCTACGCCGTCCGCCGCGAGGCCGACGCCTGGCAGATCGAGGGCCGTCCCGCGGGACCCGGCGCGGACTCCGCCGACGTCTACTGCCGCGACGGTGCCACCACCGCCCGGTTCCTGCCCACCCTCGCCGCCGCGGGCCACGGCACCTACCGCTTCGACGCCTCGGCGCAGATGCGGCGACGGCCGCTCGCCCCGCTGACGGCGGCCCTGCGCACCCTCGGCGTCGATCTGCGGCACGGCGAGAAGGAGGGGCACCACCCGCTGAGCGTCCACGCCCACGGCGTGAAGGGCGGGGCGCTCACCCTCGACGCGGGCCAGTCCTCCCAGTACCTGACGGCCCTGCTCATGCTGGGCCCGCTCACCGCGGAGGGCCTCGACATCACCGTCACGGACCTGGTCTCGGAGCCGTACGTCGAGATCACGCTGGCGATGATGCGGAGCTTCGGCGCGGAGGTCACGAGGGAGGACGGCCGGGAGGGGCGCACGTACCGGGTGGCTCCCACCGGCTACCGGGCGCGGACGTACGGCATCGAGCCCGACGCCTCCACCGCCAGCTACTTCTTCGCCGCCGCCGCCGCCCTCGGGCCGGGCCGGGCCGTCACCGTCCCCGGCCTCGGCACCGGCGCCCTCCAGGGCGACCTGGCGTTCGTCGACGTGCTGCGCCGCATGGGAGCCGACGTCGAGATCGGCGACACCGCGACGACCGTCCGGTCCACCGGCGGGCTGCGCGGCCTGACGGTCAACATGCGGGACATCTCGGACACGATGCCGACGCTGGCCGCCATCGCGCCGTTCGCCGACGGCACGGTCCGCATCGAGGACGTGGCGAACACCCGGGTCAAGGAGTGCGACCGGCTCGACGCCTGCGCGGAGAACCTCCGCCGCCTCGGCGTCACCGTGCGGACCGGCCCGGACTGGATCGAGATCGACCCCGGCACCCCCGTCGGACCGGCCGAGATCGCCACCCACGGCGACCACCGGATCGTCATGTCGTTCGCGGTGACGGCGCTGCGCACGCCCGGCATCACCTTCGACGACCCGGGATGCGTGAAGAAGACGTTCCCCGATTTCCACCGGTCCTTCGACAGCTTTGTCCGTACGGCGTGAAGGCCACGCCCCGCAAACACCGCACCCCGTGAGGACCGCACAGTCTTTGCGGCAAGAATGGGGGGCATGAGCGACCGCCCCTCTCCTCTCGCCGACCCGCACATCGCCTTCGACGTATCCGAAGGACGCCGGGACATCGTCGTCCTCGGCTCGACCGGGTCCATCGGCACGCAGGCCATCGACCTGGTGCTGCGCAACCCCGACCGTTTCCGGGTCACCGCCCTGGCCGCTTCCGGCGGCCGGGTCGGACTGCTCGCCGAGCAGGCGCACCGGTTGCAGGTCACGGCGGTCGCCGTCGCCCGGGAGGAGGTGCTGCCGGAGCTGCGGGACGCGCTGAAGGCGCTGTACGGCCCGGAACCGCTGCCGGAGCTCCTGGCGGGCCCGGACGCGGCGACCCGGCTGGCGGCCTCGCCGTGCCACACGGTGCTCAACGGCATCACCGGCTCCATCGGTCTCGCGCCGACGCTCGCGGCCCTCGAAGCCGGCCGTACGCTCGCCCTCGCCAACAAGGAGTCGCTGATCGTCGGCGGCCCGCTGGTGAAGGCGCTCGCCAAGCCGGGGCAGATCATCCCGGTCGACTCCGAGCACGCGGCCCTCTTCCAGGCGCTCGCCGCCGGCACCCGCGCCGACGTCCGCAAGCTGGTCGTCACGGCCTCCGGCGGCCCGTTCCGCGGTCGTACGAGGGAGCAGCTGGCCGACGTCACCCGCGAGGACGCGCTCGCCCACCCGACCTGGGCGATGGGCCCGGTGATCACGGTCAACAGCGCGACCCTGGTGAACAAGGGCCTGGAAGTCATCGAGGCCCACCTGCTCTACGACATCCCCTTCGACCGCATCGAGGTCGTCGTCCACCCCCAGTCGTACGTCCACTCGATGGTCGAGTTCTCGGACGGTTCGACGCTCGCCCAGGCGACCCCGCCGGACATGCGCGGCCCGATCGCCATCGGCATCGGCTGGCCGGAGCGGGTCCCGGACGCGGCCCCGGCCTTCGACTGGACCAAGGCGTCCACCTGGGAGTTCTTCCCGCTCGACACGGAGGCCTTCCCGTCCGTCGGCCTGGCCCGGCACGTCGGCACGCTGGGCGGCACGGCCCCCGCCGTCTTCAACGCGGCGAACGAGGAGTGCGTCGAGGCGTTTCTCGCCGGGCGGCTGCCGTTCAACGGAATCATGGATACCGTCACTGCGGTCGTCACGGAGCACGGCACCCCCGCCAAGGGAACCTCGCTCACCGTGTCGGACGTCCTCGAAGCGGAGACCTGGGCACGGGCCCGGGCCCGTGAGCTCGCAGCGAAGGCAACAGCGGAGGCCCGCGCATGACCGAAATGCTCCTGTACGCCCTGGGCATCGTGCTGTTCGCCCTCGGCCTCCTCGTCTCCATCGCGTGGCACGAGCTCGGGCACCTGTCCACGGCCAAGCTCTTCGGCATCCGCGTGCCGCAGTACATGGTGGGCTTCGGCCCCACCATCTGGTCGAAGAAGCGCGGCGACACCGAGTACGGCATCAAGGCCATCCCGGCCGGCGGCTACATCCGCATGATCGGCATGTTCCCGCCCGGCGAGGACGGCAAGATCGAGGCCCGCTCCACCTCGCCCTGGCGCTCCATGATCGAGGACGCCCGGGAGGCCTCGTACGAGGAGCTGGAGCCCGGCGACGAGACCCGCCTCTTCTACACGCGCAAGCCGTGGAAGCGCGTCATCGTGATGTTCGCCGGACCGTTCATGAACCTGGTCCTCGCGGCGGCGCTGTTCTTCGGCTCGATGATGACGCTGGGGGTCGCGGGCCCGACGACCCAGGTCGCGGGCGTCCAGAAGTGCGTCCTCAAGCTGAGCGACGAGCGCAAGGAGTGCCGGGCGGGCGACCCGGTCTCCCCGGCGTTCGCGGCCGGCCTCAAGGACGGGGACAAGATCCTCGCCCTGAACGGCCGGACGGTGAACGACTGGGACACCCTCTCGGACGCCATCCGCTCCGCCGACATCGGCCCCGCCACGCTCACCGTCGAGCGCGGCGGGCAGCGGGTCGACCTGCACCCCACCCTCGTCCGCAACGACGTCGAGAAGAAGGACGCCGACGGCAACGTCGTCCGGCCGGTCCAGTACGTCAAGGCCGGCTACCTCGGCTTCCAGCCGAAGTCCGAGGTCGCGCCCCTCACCTTCGGCGAGACCACCGAGCGGATGACCGACCTCCTGGAGAACGGCGTCCACTCGGTCATCGCCCTCCCGGGCAAGATCCCCGGGCTGTGGGACGCCACCTTCGGCGACGGCGAGCGCGCCGAGGACTCCCCGGTGGGCGTGCTCGGCGCCGCCAGGATCACCGGCGAGCTGATGACCGTCGAGGCGCCGCCGACGACGATCCTCGTGATGTTCATGAACCTGCTGGTCATGTTCAACGTCTCGCTGTTCCTGTTCAACATGCTCCCGCTGCTGCCGCTCGACGGCGGCCACATCGCGGGCGCCCTGTGGGAGTCCGTACGCCGCCACACGGCCCGGATCTTCAAGCGCCCCGACCCGGGCCCGTTCGACGTGGCCAAGCTGATGCCCGCCGCCTACGTGGTGGCCGGCGTCTTCGTCTGCTTCACCCTGCTCGTCCTCGCCGCCGACATCGTCAACCCGGTGAAGATCACGTAGCTCCCAGGGGGGCCGGACCCGATGGTGTCCGGCCTCCCGCGCCCGGGGCGGTAACCTCGGAGACCTGAGCCCGCCGACGCACAACCTTGAGGTTGCACAGAAGATGACCGCGATTTCTCTCGGTATCCCGACCGTCCCGACCCGGCTCGCCGAGCGGCGCAAGAGCCGTCAGATCCAGGTCGGCAGCGTGGCCGTCGGCGGTGACGCCCCCGTCTCCGTGCAGTCGATGACCACGACCCGCACGTCCGACATCGGCGCCACGCTCCAGCAGATCGCCGAGCTCACCGCCTCCGGCTGCCAGATCGTCCGCGTCGCCTGTCCCACCCAGGACGACGCCGACGCGCTCGCCACGATCGCCCGGAAGTCGTCGATCCCGGTCATCGCCGACATCCACTTCCAGCCGAAGTACGTCTTCGCCGCGATCGACGCCGGCTGTGCGGCCGTCCGCGTCAACCCGGGCAACATCAAGCAGTTCGACGACAAGGTCAAGGAGATCGCCAAGGCGGCCTCCGACGCCGGCACCCCGATCCGCATCGGCGTCAACGCGGGCTCCCTCGACGCGCGGCTCCTGAAGAAGTACGGCAGGGCCACCCCCGAGGCCCTCGTCGAGTCGGCGCTCTGGGAGGCGTCCCTCTTCGAGGAGCACGGCTTCCGCGACATCAAGATCTCGGTCAAGCACAACGACCCGGTCGTCATGGTCGAGGCCTACCGCCAGCTCGCCGCCCAGTCCGACTACCCGCTGCACCTCGGCGTCACCGAGGCGGGCCCGGCCTTCCAGGGCACCATCAAGTCGGCCGTCGCCTTCGGCGCCCTGCTCTCCCAGGGCATCGGCGACACCATCCGCGTCTCGCTCTCCGCGCCGCCGGCCGAGGAGATCAAGGTCGGCATCCAGATCCTGGAGTCGCTGAACCTGCGCCAGCGCCGCCTGGAGATCGTCTCCTGCCCGTCCTGCGGCCGCGCCCAGGTCGACGTCTACAAGCTCGCCGAGGAGGTCACCGCCGGCCTCGACGGCATGACCGTCCCGCTGCGCGTCGCCGTCATGGGCTGCGTCGTCAACGGCCCCGGCGAGGCCCGCGAGGCCGACCTCGGCGTCGCCTCCGGCAACGGCAAGGGCCAGATCTTCGTGAAGGGCGAGGTCATCAAGACCGTCCCCGAGTCGAAGATCGTCGAGACCCTCATCGAAGAGGCGCTCAAGATCGCCGAGCAGATGGAGAAGGACGGCATCGCCAGCGGCGAGCCGACCGTCGCCATCGGCGCCTGACACCGCGGACTCCCGGGGAGGCGGTCGCCTCCCCCGCACGTGCGAAGCCCCTCCGCCCCACCGGGCGGAGGGGCTTCGCACGTGCGAGGAGACCCCTCCCGCAGGGCTCGGGGGTACAGTGCGGAGACCAGCAGACCGCACCGTGAGGCCCCCTCGTGTTGACACAGACGACCACCCGGGTCCTCGAACCCGCCGACCTCGGCGCCGCGCTCGCCGTCCTGGAGAGCGCCCCCGTCGAGAACGCCTTCGTGGCCGCGCGCGTCCAGGTCGCCGGGCTGGACCCCTGGCGGCTCGGGGGCGAGATGTGGGGCTGGTACACCGAGGGCCGGCTGCGCTCCCTCTGCTACTCCGGCGCCAACCTCGTCCCCATCTGCGCGACGCCCGAGGCCGTCCGCGCCTTCGCCGAACGGGCGCGCAGGATCGGCCGCCGCTGCTCGTCGATCGTCGGCCCGGCCGAACCCACCTCCGCACTGTGGCGGCTCCTGGAGCCCAGCTGGGGCCCCGCCCGGGACGTCAGGGCCCGCCAGCCGCTGATGGTCACCGAGGAGCCCTCCGCCACCGTCACGCCCGACGCGCTCGTGCGCCGCGTCCGCAAGGACGAGATGGAGGCGATCATGCCCGCCTGCGTGGCCATGTTCACCGAGGAGGTCGGCATCTCCCCGCTCGCCAACGACGGCGGACTGCTCTACCAGGCCCGGGTCGCCGAACTGGTCGGGGCGGGCCGCTCCTTCGCCCGCATCGAGGACGGCAAGGTCGTCTTCAAGGCCGAGATCGGCGCCGCGACCCGCCAGGCCTGCCAGATCCAGGGCGTCTGGGTCGCCCCCGAGCACCGCGGCAAGGGCCTGTCCGAAACCGGTATGGCCGCCGTGCTCCGGTACGCCCTCGCGGACGTCGCACCCGTCGTCAGCCTGTACGTCAACGACTACAACACCCCCGCGAGGGCCGCGTACCGCCGAGTCGGCTTCCGCGAGACGGGCGCCTTCATGAGCGTGCTGTTCTGACGCCCCGGCCGCTTGTAGGGTGCGCCGCATGGATGACGCAGAGGTCGTGATCGGGCCGGTCAATCTCGCCGCCCGGGTGGACGAGGCCCTCGACGTGCAGGCGCTCGCCTTCGGCCTGGACGCCGGCGAGGTCGCCGTACGCCGCCACATCGTGCTGCGCCACCTGCTCAGCCCCGGCGCCCGCGCCTACGGGGCCACCACACCCGACGGACGGCTCGTCGGCTTCGTGTACGGCATGCCCAACGACCGCACCCACTGGTGGTCCACCGTCGTCGAGTCGTACCTGCGGGCCACCGGCACCGCCGACTGGCTCGACGACTCCTTCGTCATCACCGAACTCCACGTCCACCCGGACTTCCAGGGCCGGGGCGTGGGCCGGGAACTGATCACCACCATCACCGACGGCGCCGCGGAACCCCGCTCGATCCTCTCCGCGATCGACATCGACTCCCCGGCCCGCGGCCTCTACCGCGCCCTCGGCTACCGGGACCTCGCCCGCCAGGTGCACTTCCCGAGCGCCGCCCGCCCGTACGCCGTGATGGGCGCGCCGCTGCCGCTGCTGCGCCGGAACTGATTTCTCCGACCAGGGGCGGCCCGGCTAACCTCGGGGCCATCAACGTCAGTCCCGGCAGGAGTACGAGAATCATGGCCAACGCACCGGTCCAGCGCATGTCCCAGTTGATGGCGAAGACGCTGCGCGACGACCCGGCGGACGCCGAGGTCCTCAGCCACAAGCTCCTCGTGCGCGCGGGCTACGTCCGCCGCACCGCCGCCGGCATCTGGAGCTGGCTGCCCCTCGGCAAGAAGGTCCTCGCCAACGTCGAGCGCATCGTCCGCGAGGAGATGGACGCCATCGGCGCCCAGGAGGTCTCCCTCCCCGCCCTCCTGCCCCGCGAGCCCTACGAGGCGACCGGCCGCTGGGAGGAGTACGGCGCCGAGCTGTTCCGCCTCCAGGACCGCAAGGGCGGCGACTACCTCCTCGGCCCCACCCACGAGGAGATCTTCACCCTCCTGGTCAAGGACCAGTGCTCGTCCTACAAGGACCTGCCGGTCATCCTCTACCAGATCCAGACGAAGTTCCGCGACGAGGCCCGCCCCCGGGCCGGCATCCTGCGCGGCCGCGAGTTCCTCATGAAGGACTCGTACTCCTTCGACACCGAGGACGAGGGCCTCGCCCAGTCCTACGCCCTGCACCGCCAGGCCTACCAGCGCGTCTTCGAGCGCCTCGGCCTCGACTACCGCATCTGCGCCGCCACCGCGGGCGCGATGGGCGGCTCGAAGTCCGAGGAGTTCCTCGCCCCGGCCGAGGCCGGCGAGGACACCTTCGCCGACTGCCCGAACGGCGACTTCGCCGCCAACACCGAGGCGATCACCTACGAGCTGAAGCCCGTCGACGGCTCCGGCGTCGCGGCGGCCGAGGAGATCCCCACCCCCGACACCCCCACCATCGAGACCCTCGCCGCCTCCCTCGGCGTCCCGGCCTCCGCCACCCTCAAGAACCTCCTCGTCAAGGTCGACGGCGAGATCGTCGCCGTGGGCGTGCCCGGCGACCGCGAGGTCGACCTCGGCAAGGTCGAGGCCCACTTCGCGCCCGCCACCGTCGAGATGGTCACGGAAGCCGACTTCGCGGCCCGCCCCGACCTCGTCCGCGGCTACGTCGGCCCCCAGGGCCTCGACAAGGTCACGTACATCGCCGACCCCCGCGTCGCCCCCGGCACCGCCTGGATCACCGGCGCCAACAAGGACGGCATGCACGCGAAGAACGTCGTCGCGGGCCGTGACTTCGAGGTCACCGAGTACGTCGACGTCGTCGTCGTCCAGGAAGGCGACCCGTGCCCCAAGTGCGGCACCGGCCTCAAGCTGGACCGCGCCATCGAGATCGGCCACATCTTCCAGCTCGGCCGCAAGTACGCCGACGCCCTCAAGCTCGACGTCCTCGGCCAGAACGGCAAGCCCGTCCGCGTCACCATGGGCTCCTACGGCATCGGCGTCTCCCGCGCCGTCGCCGCCCTCGCCGAGCAGACCGCCGACGACAAGGGCCTGTGCTGGCCCGCCGAGGTCGCCCCCGCCGACGTCCACGTCGTCGCCGCCGGCAAGGCCCTCCAGACCGAGCTCGCCCTCGAAGTCTCCGACAAGCTCGCCGCCGCCGGGCTCCGCGTCCTCGTCGACGACCGCCCCGGCGTCTCCCCGGGCGTCAAGTTCACCGACTCCGAGCTCATGGGCGTCCCCAAGATCCTCGTCGCCGGCCGCCGCGCCGCCGAAGGCGTCCTCGAACTCAAGGACCGCCGCACCGGCGAGCGCCAAGAACTCACCACCGAAGAAGCCCTCACCCACCTCACCAACTGATCCCCGGAGCCCCTCTGACGGTCCCCCCAGGGGCCTGGCGGTTCCCCCAGGGGCCTGGCGGTCGCCCCGGGCCCTGGCGGTTCCCCGGGCCCCTGGCGGTCGCCTCGGGCCCCTGGCGGTTTCCCCGGGTCCCTGGCGGACCCCCGGGGTCTCTGGCGGTTCCCCCAACCCGCCCGGCGGTTCCCCCGCCGGGCGCCCTGGCGGGCCCCGTGGCGGGCCCGCCACCCTGGCGGGCCCCAACTCCGGCGGCCCGCCGCCCGCCCTCTGTCGCGCGGCCCCGCCCAGGGCCCGCCACCCTCGCGTCGTGCGGCCGCGCCTCCTGGCTGCTGCCGACCCCCGTGCGCCCTTACGGGCTGGCGCCCGCCGCCGACCCCCGTGCGCCCCTACGGGCTGGCGCCCGCCGCCCACCCCTGAGCGCCCCCACGGGCTGGCGCCCCGGCCCCCTGCCGCCCACCCGCCCTGCGGGCAGGCGCCCCGTGCCTGCGCCCTCCCCCGTGCGGGCTGGCGCCCCCACTCCGTCGCCCACCTCCGTGTGGGCTGGCGCCCTCATGCCTGCCGCCTACCTGCCGTGTGGGTTGGCACCACCCTGCCCGCACCCACCCCCGTGCGGGCTGGCGCCCCCACTCCGTCGCCCACCTCCGTGTGGGGCTGGCGCCCTCATGCCTGCCGCCCGGCCGCCGTGTGGGTTGGCGCCCCTACCCCGTGGCCCACCTCCGTGTGGGCAATCGTCCCGCTGGGGCGGGACGGGTGGGCACACGGGACGGCGCCCCCTGCCGGGCCAAGGCTTCCGCGCCTGAGCCAGCACCCCGTGTGCGGCGCCGTCGTGGGTTGTGCCCACCCGTTCCGCCCCTGCGGAACAGCTGCCCACAACCCAGGTGACAGCCGGGAAGGCGCGGGTGCTGCCGCCCGCAACAAGGGTGGCAGCCGGGTGGGCGTGGTGCTGCCCGCAACCCAAGTGGCAGCCGGGACAGCGAGGACGCCGCCCGGAACCCGGGTGGCAGCCGCGAGGGCGAGGGCGCCGCCCGCAACCCGGGTGGCAGCTGGGAGGGCGAGGACTCTGGCCGCAACCCGGGTGGCAGCCGGGACAGCGAGCGCGCTGCCCGCAACCCGGGTGGCAGCTGGGAGGGCGAGGACTCTGGCCGCAACCCGGGTGGCAGCCGGGACAGCGAGGACGCCGCCCGCAACCCGCGTGGCAGCCGGGAGGGCGAGGACGCTGCCCGCAAACCTGGGTGGCAGTCGGGACAGCGAGCGCGCTTTCCGCAACCCGGGTGGCAGCCGGGAGGGCGCGGGTGCTGCCCGCATCCGGGTGGCAGTCGGGAGGGCGAGGGCTCAGCCCCGAAACCCGGGTGGCAGTCGGGAGGGCGCGGGTCAGCCCACAATGCGGCCAGGAGGGCGCAGCCCGCATTCCAGACGGCGGGGGCGCAGCACAGCGGCCCGGGCAGGCGGGAGCGGCCCGTCACGTTCGGGCGTCGGGCTCGGTGGGGGTGGGGTCGATGGAGGGGCCGGTGAGGTCGCCGATGGAGTCAAGGGCGGCGGCGCGGCCCTTGAGGTAGGCGTCGGGCGGCGGCAGCGGCAGCGTCGGCGCCGAGGCCTCGGACTCGGACGGCGCGGAACCCGGCGCGGCGCGCTCAAGGAAGCGGAGGAGCTCGACGGGGATGGGGAGGACGAGGGTGGAGTTCTTCTCGGCGGAGACGGCCATGACGGTCTGGAGGAGGCGGAGCTGGAGCGCCGCGGGCTGGGCGGACATGACGCCCGCCGCTTCGGCCAGCTTCTTCGAGGCCTGGAGTTCGGCGTCGGCGTTGATGACGCGGGCGCGCCGTTCGCGGTCGGCCTCGGCCTGCCGGGCCATGGAGCGCTTCATGGTCTCGGGCAGGGAGACGTCCTTGATCTCGACGCGGTCGATGGCGACGCCCCAGCCCATGGCGGGGCTGTCGAGCATGAGTTCGAGGCCTTGGTTGAGCTTCTCGCGGTTGGAGAGGAGGTCGTCGAGGTCGCTCTTGCCGATGATGGAGCGGAGTGAGGTCTGGGCCATCTGGGAGACGGCGAACTTGTAGTCCTCGACGCGGATGAGCGCGTCGGCGGCGTCGACGACCTTGAAGTAGACGACGGCGTCGACGCGGACGGTCACGTTGTCCCGGGTGATGCCCTCCTGGGCGGGCACGGGCATCGTGACGATCTGCATGTTGACCTTGTGGATGCGGTCGACGACCGGAACGATCATGGTGAAGCCGGGGGAGCGGATGTCGCGGCGCAGCCGCCCGAAGCGGAAGACGACGCCGCGTTCGTACTGCTTGACCACCCGCGCCGCCGCGCCCGCGTACACCGCGGCCGCCGCGGCCGCGCCGGCCGCCGCTATGAGCAGCTCTTGGATCATCACGGCCCCCTGGAATCGAGCCGAACAGTACAAAAAGGGTATTCCCCTACAGCCAGCTCGCGAACTCCAGGAGCAGCTCGGCATCCTGCCGCCGTCCCGCGGTCAGCGCCCGCGTTCCCGATTCGACGGCGCGGAAGAGGGTCCAGCCCCGCAGCCGTTCCCGGTCGAGGTCCAGGGAGTCGGCAAGCTTGTTGACCCGTCGGCGGGCCGCCGAGGCGCCCGAGGAGGCGGCCACGAGGTCCTCGACCCGGTCGCGTACGAGCCGGGCGAGGTCGTAGGCCCGCTCGCCGACCAGTGGCTCGGGGCCGACGGCCAGCCAGGGGGCCCGGTCGCCGGCGAGCACCTTGCCCTGGCGGAAGTTGCCGTGCAGCAGCAGGGACTCGGTGGGGGCGGCGACGAGCTCCTCGCGGGCGGCGAGCGCCGCGGCGGTCAGTGCGGCGGTCTCGGTCGAGGTCCCGGAGGGGTCGGCCCCGGCGAGGTACGGGTCCATGGCCCCGGCCTGGCGGGCCGTGCGCTCGGTGACCGTCTCGAAGCCGTGCCCGGCCGGGGGCTCGACCCACAGCTTGCGTACGGTCCCGGCCGCTTCGAGGAGCGCCTTGGCCTCGGGCAGGGAGCGCAGCGAGACCTCGGGGTGGAGGCGTTCGAGGACGAGCGCGTCCTGGCCGGCCTCGTCGAGGAGCTGGACCGCGCCCCAGCCGTTCCAGTGCGCGAGGGCGTCCCGTTCCAGGTCCGGCCGGGCGAACGGGGGCGCGATCTTGAGCGCGGCGGGGGAGCCGTCGGACCGTCGTACGAGGGCGACGAGGCTGCTCCGTCCGCCGGGGGCCATCACCCGTTCGGCGTCGAGGGAGGCGTGGCCGAGCGCCTGGTCGGCGAGCTCGGGCAGCTTCGCGAGCCACTCGGCCGCCGCGGCGTCCCCGTACGTCTCGCCGAGTGTCCTGGCGAGTCGCTGCGGCGGTTCGAAAGCCATGCGTGCGTCGTGTCCTTCGGTCGGGTCGGGGCTCACACCCGCTCGGCGAGCCCAGGAAAGGTTACGTCGCTGCCGCGCCAGCGGACGGCTCGTACCGCCGTCTCCCGGAGCGCGGCGGCGGCCTCGCGGCGCTGCGGGCCGCCGGTGGCCCGTACGAGGTCGGAGTAGGCGCCGGCCACCCGGTCCTCCAGGATCGCCGCCAGGCGCACGGCGCCGGCCGCGTCCGCGACCCGGAAGGGCAGCTCGTACGCGGCCTCCGAGGCGACGGGCGTGCCGCCGAGGTCGCGGACGGTGCGGCGCAGCGCGTCCCGGCGCGCCCGGTGGGCCTCGTAGGCCGCGGTGGCCTCGGGGCGCCGTTCCGCGCCGATCCGGCCGCCGACGACCCCGTACCCGTACACCGCCGCGTGCTCGGCGGCCAGGGCGGCCTGGGCCGCGTCGAGGGCGGTCATGCCCGTGCTCCTTCGGTCAGCAGGTAGGCGTGGGCGGCGCCGGCCGCCGCCACGGAGGCGAGCAGCCGCGCGTACTCGGGCGGGGCGGTGAGCAGGGCGGCCGTGTGCCCGTCGGCGGCGGCGCGGGCGGCGTCGGCGAGCTCCTTCAGCGCCGCCCGGGGGTCGGCGGGCACCGGCACCGGCGCGGGGCCCGCGGGTGTCGTCGCGGCGGCGGGCGCGGTGGCGGGCGCGGTGGTGGAC
>NZ_JBFPNH010000025.1:0-128112 GCF_040815545.1 Streptomyces sp. LMG1-1-1.1
GCCGACGGCCGCGCCGTCCACGCCGGTGGCCCGGGTGTGCGCCGCGCGCGCGTCCGGGCCGGCGACGGCGCCGGCGGGCGCGGTGGCGGTCGACCCGTCGGTCGTCGGCGACCTGGCCGCCAAGACCGAGGACAGTCCCCCGCGCACCACGTTCTGGCTGCGGCCGGGCAGGCACCGGCTCGAACCGGGTCCGTACGACCAGGTCGTCCCGAAGGAGGGGAACCGCTATCTCGGCGCGCCGGGCGCGGTGCTCGACGGCGGGCGGACCAACCAGTACGCGTTCGGCGGCACGGCCCGCGACGTCACCCTCAGCCATCTGACCGTGCAGGGTTTCGTCGCGCCGCACGACGAGGGCGTGGTCAACCACGACTCGGCCGACGGGTGGGTGATCGAGCACACGACGATCCAGAACAACTCCGGCGCCGGGCTGATGGCCGGCGCCCGCCAGCGGGTCCGCGCCAGCTGCCTGCGCGGCAACGGGCAGTACGCGATGAACGCGTACAAGGCCGGCGACTCCATCAAGGGCCTGGTGGTCGAGGGCAACGAGATCACGGGCAACAACACCGACGACTGGGAGCGGCGGCAGCCGGGCTGCGGCTGCAGCGGGGGCATCAAGTTCTGGGCCGTCGACGGCGCCGACATCCGCGGGAACTGGGTGCACGACAACCGCGGGGCCGGGCTGTGGGCGGACAACAACAACAACGACTTCCGCATCGAGGACAACGTCCTGGAGGCCAACGACGGTGCCGCCCTGATCTACGAGACCAGCTACAACGCGGTGATCACGAACAACACGATCCGGCGGAACAACTGGGTCGAGGGACGCACGGCCGCCGACGACGGCGACGACTTCCCGTACGGCACGGTCTACGTGTCCGAGGCGGGCGGCGAGCCGCGGGTCCCGGCCCGTACGGACAGGATCGAGATCCACCGGAACGTGCTGGAGGACAACTGGTCCGGGATCACCCTGTGGGAGAACGCCGACCGGTTCTGCAACAGCCCGGCCAACACGTCCACCGGATACTGCACGCTGCTGGTGAAGGACACGAAGCGCTGCGCGCGGCCGGCCATCGCCACCGCGCCGCTGTACGCCGACTGCCGGTGGAGGACCCAGCGCGTCGACGTCCACGACAACCGCTTCGTCCTCGACAAGTCCGTCGTCGACTGCGAGAAGCTGTGCGACCGGATGGCGGTGCTGTCCAACGAGGGCACGTCTCCCGACTGGTCGCCGTACCTGGGCGACCGGGTGGCCCGGGCGATCACCGGCGAGCAGCACAACCGCTGGTACGACAACGTCTACGTCGGGCCGTGGACGTTCGTCGCCCACGACGCGGGCCGGGTCCTCGGCTTCCGGCAGTGGCAGGGCGCGCCGTACCGGCAGGACGCCGGCAGCACCCTTCGCGCACGGGACGGGGGGTGAGATGAACACCGACCACACGGCGAAGCTCGTCGCGACGGTCTGGGGACTCCTCGTCCTCAACACGCTGGGCTCCGCGGGGGCGAAGACCATCTTCACGCTGCCCCGCTCCCTCATCCAGATGGCCACCATGGGCGCGCTGGTCGCCGCGTTCGCGCTGGCGCTCCTCGTCAACCTGCGGCTGCGCGTCCGGCCCAGCGCGTTCGTGTTCCTGCTCAGCCTCCTCACGGCGGTGAGCATGATCTCCAGCGTGCATCTGGAGACCGGGTTCGGCGCGCTGTTCCGCTGCACCCGGCTGGCCCTCTTCGTCGCCACGCTGTGGCTGCTCAGCCGCTGGTGGGACGGCGGCCTGACGTTCGTCCGCCATCACATCCGGCTGTACTTCGCGGTGCTCGTGCTCGTGGCCGCCGGTCTGGTCGCCTCACCGGGCACGGCCATGCCCGAGTACTACGGCGGCCGGCTCGTCGGCGCGCTGTGGCCGCTGACCCCGCCGCAGATCGGCCAGTACGCCGCGGTGATCATCGGGCTCACGGTGCTGCTCGTGCTCGGCCGCAGGACCAGCGGGGCCAACGCCGCGGTGGTCATCGTGCCGGCCCTCGTCCTGCTCGCGATGACCCACACCCGGACGGCCACCCTCGGCCTGCTCATCGGCCTCGTCCTGGCCATCGGCTCGCTCGTGCTGACCAGCGCCGCCGCCCGCCGCTTCTTCGCCTGGGCGGTGCTGTGCGCCACGGTGGCGGCGGTCGTGTTCAGCTCGGCGCTCCAGGCGTGGTTCCTGCGCGGGCAGAGCCAGGAGAACTTCGCCAACCTCACCGGCCGCGCCAAGGTCTGGGACGCCCTGCTTGACGCGCCCCGGACGACCGGGGAGAAGCTGCTCGGCACGGGCCTGGGCGACAAGTCGTTCGGCGGGCTGCCGATCGACAACAGCTGGCTGGCCGTCTACCACGAGCAGGGCCTGGTCGGCGTCACCATCGTGGCCGCGATGATCATCGTGCTGGGCGGCGTCGCGCTGCTCCGGCCGCCGTCCCTGTCGAGGGCCTGCGCGATCTTCCTGATCAGCTACTGCGCGATCTCGTCGTACACCGAGGTCGGCCTCGGCGACGCCTCCGCCTATCTGCTGCACCTGACCCTGGCCGCCTCGCTGCTCGTGGCACCCGCCGCGGCGACACCCGCGACGCCCGTACCGGCGGCCGACGTTCCGCAACGACGCATCCCGAGATGGGCCCGGAGGTGACCTGAGCATGCATGTCCTCGTAGTGCACAACCGCTACTCCTCGGCGCAGCCGAGCGGGGAGAACCGAGTCGTCGACGAAGAGGTGGGGCTGCTGCGCGCGGCCGGCCACCGTGTCGAGTTGTTCGAGCGGCGCAGCGACACCATCGCCGCCCGCTCCCTCCTCTCCAAGGCCGCGGTGCCGCTCCTCGTGCCGTGGAACCCGGCGGTCCGCACCGAACTCGCCGCCCGGCTCCGCGGCGACCGGCCGGACGTCGTGCACGTCCACAACGTGTTCCCGCTGCTGTCGCCGGCGGTGCTCGCCGCGTGCGCCGACGTCGGCGTGCCCGTCGTCGCCACGCTGCACAACTACACCCAGATCTGCCCGCCGGGCACGCTGCACCGGGACGGCCGGCCGTGCACCGACTGCGTCGGCTCGCCGACCTCGCTGCCCGCGGTGCGGCACGGCTGCTACCGGAACTCCCGCCTCGCGACGGTTCCGCTCGCGGTCAGCCTGTCGGTCAACCGGCGGCGGTGGTGGTCCGGCGTGGAGCGGTTCCTCTGCATCTCCTCGGCGCAGCGCGACATCCTCGTCCGGTCCGGAATGCCGCCCGAGCGGCTGGTCGTGAAGCACAACTTCGTGCCCGACCCGGGCACGCTCCGGACGGGCGACGGCGAGCACGTGCTCTTCCTGGGCCGGCTCGCGGAGACCAAGGGCGTGCGGCTGCTCATGGCCGCGTGGGACGAGGTCGCGGCCGACGGTGGTGTCGGCGTGCCGCTGGTGATCGCCGGCGCGGGGCCGCTGGAGCGGGACGTGACGGCGTGGGCGGCGGGCCGGGACGACGTCCGGTACGTCGGGCTGTACGACCCGGCCCAGTGCCGGGAGGCCGTCGCGCGGTCGGTCGCCGTGGTGGCCCCGTCGATGTCCCTGGAGACGTTCGGCCTGGTGGTCGCGGAGGCGATGGCGGCGGGGGTGCCGGCCGTGGCCGCCGGTCACGGCGCGTTCACCGAACTCGTCGAGGACGGGGTGACCGGGCTGCTGCACCGGCCGGGCGAGGCCGCCTCGCTGGCGTCGTGCCTGCGCCGCGTCACGGCGGAGCCGGCCGGCAACCGGGAGATGGGGCAGGCGGCCCGGCGCCGATACGAACGGGACTTCAGCCCGGCCGTCGGGCTGGAGCGCCTGGTGGAGGAGTACCGCTCCGCGATCGCGGAGCGGTCGGAACCAATGGGGGGCAGTAAATGACACGATGCCGACTCTGCGGCTCGGCGACGCTGGCGAGCGTCGTCGATCTCGGGGCGACGCCACCGTGCGAGAGCTTTCTCGCCGCGGACGCACTGGACCGGCCCGAACCCGCGTACCCGCTGCACCTGCGGGTCTGCACCGACTGCTGGCTGGCGCAGATCCCCCCGCTGATCACGCCGGAGGAGACGTTCGAGGAGTACGCGTACTTCTCCTCGTTCTCGACGTCCTGGGTGGAGCACGCGCGCACCTTCGTCGACGGCGCCGTGGAGCGCCTCGGTCTCGGCGCCGACGCCTTCGTGGTGGAGGTCGCGAGCAACGACGGGTACCTGCTGCGGCACGTGGTGGACCGGGGGATCCGCTGCCTCGGCGTCGAGCCGTCGGTGAACGTCGGCGCGACGGCGCGGGACAAGGGCGTGCCCACGCTCACGGAGTTCCTGAGCCCGGAGACCGGTGCGGCCGTCCGCGCGGAGCACGGCCCGGCGAACCTGGTCGTGGCGAACAACGTGTACGCGCACATCCCCGACGTCGTCGGGTTCACCCAGGGGCTGCGCGCCCTGGTCGCCGACGACGGCTGGGTCTCCATCGAGGTGCAGCACCTGCTGACCCTCATCGAGGAGAACCAGTACGACACGATCTACCACGAGCACTTCCAGTACTACACGGTGGCGTCCGCGATCCGGGCCCTCGCGAGCGGCGGACTGACGCTCGTGGACGTCGAGTTGCTGCCCACGCACGGCGGCTCCATCCGGCTGTGGGCCCGGCCCTCCGAGGTGGCCGGCGAGCCGTCCGCCCGCGTGGCCGACGTCCTCGACCGGGAGAAGGCCGCGGGGCTGCAGGAGCTCTCCGGCTACGCCGAGTTCTCCGCCCGGGTGGCCAAGGTGCGCCGGGACCTGCTGCGGTTCCTCATCGAGGCGGCCGAGCGCGGCGAGACGGTCGTCGGCTACGGCGCCCCCGGCAAGGGCAACACCCTGCTCAACCACTGCGGCATCCGGCCCGACCTGCTCGCGTACACGGTCGACCGCAACCCGTACAAGCACGGCAGGTTCACGCCCGGCACCCGCATCCCGATCCTGCCGCCCGAGCGGATCGCCGCGGACAAGCCGGACTACGTCCTCGTCCTCCCGTGGAACCTGCGGGCCGAGCTGACCGAGCAGCTGTCCTTCGTGCACGAGTGGGGCGGCCGGCTCGTCTTCCCCATCCCGGAACTGAGCATTGTCGAGGTGACGTCATGAAGGTCGTCCTGTTCTGCGGCGGCTACGGCATGCGGATGCGCAGCGGAGCCTCCGACGACGTGCCCAAGCCGATGGCGATGGTCGGCCCGCGACCGCTGATCTGGCACGTGATGCGCTACTACGCGCACTTCGGGCACCGGGAGTTCATCCTGTGCCTCGGCTACGGCGCGGACCACATCAAGAACTTCTTCCTCAACTACGAGGAGACGACGTCCAACGACTTCGTGCTCCGGGGCGGGAAGACCGAGCTGCTGTCCACCGACATATCGGACTGGACGATCACGTTCGCGCAGACCGGCATGGAGTCGCCGATCGGCGAGCGGCTGCGCCGGGTGCGCCACCACCTGGACGGCGACGAGATGTTCCTCGCCAACTACGCCGACGTGCTCACCGACGCCCCGCTGGACGAGATGATCGACCGGTTCTCCCGGCGCGACGCGGGCGCGTCGATGATGGTGGTGCCGCCGCAGTCCTCGTTCCACTGCGTGGACCTGGGCGAGGACGGCCTGGTCGGGGGCATCACGGCGGTGAGCGACCTGCCGCTGTGGGAGAACGGCGGCTACTTCGTACTCCGCCAGGAGGTCTTCGACCACATACCGGAGAACGGCGACCTGGTCGCCGACGGCTGTGCCGGCCTCGCCAAGGAAGGCCGTCTCGTCGCGCACCAGCACCGCGGCTTCTGGAAGCCGACCGACACGGTGAAGGAGCGGGCCGCGCTCGACGCCGCCTACGCCGTGGGCGACCGCCCGTGGGCCGTGTGGGAGCGGGACGGCGCGGCGGCGGACGCCGGAGCGCGGGCGTGATCCGGCTCGGGGCCGGGTCCCTGGACCGGATCGTCGCGGTGGGCGCCCACTGCGACGACATCGCCATCGGCGCCGGCGGCACGCTGCTCACGCTGTGCCTCGCGCGGCCCGGCCTCCGGGTCGACGCGCTGGTGCTGTCGGGCGGCGGCGGCGAGCGCGAGGACGAGGAGCGGGCCGCGCTCGCCGCCTTCTGTCCGGGCGCCGACCTGCGGCTGACCGTGCTCAAGCTGCCGGACGGCCGGCTTCCGGCGCACTGGGAGGAGGCCAAGAACGCCGTCGAGGAACTGCGCGAGCGGACCGATCCCGACCTCGTCCTGGCCCCGCGCACCGAGGACGCGCACCAGGACCACCGCGGCCTGGCGAAGCTGATCCCCACCTCGTTCCGCGACCACCTCGTGCTCGGCTACGAGATCGTCAAGTGGGACGGCGACCTCGGCCGTCCCACCGCGTACCAGCCGCTCTCGCCGGAGGTCGCCGAACGGAAGGTGCGGCTGCTGCAGGAGCACTACGCCTCGCAGCGGCACCGTCCCTGGTACGACCGCGAGGCCTTCCTCGGCCTCGCCCGGATCCGCGGCATCGAATGCCACGCGCGCTACGCCGAGGCCTTCGCCGTCACCAAACTCACTCTCGACCTGGGGGAATGAACCTTGCGCGTACTGCTCACCGGACACCAGGGCTACCTGGGCACCGTGATGGCCCCCGTCCTCACGGCCGCCGGACACGAGGTCGTCGGACTCGACTCCGGCCTGTTCGCCGACTGCGTCCTCGGCCCGACGCCCGCGGACCCGCAGGGTCACCGGGTGGACCTGCGTGACGTCACGGCCGAGCACGTGGCCGGGGTGGACGCCGTGATCCACCTGGCCGCGCTGTCCAACGACCCGCTGGGGTCGCTGGCGCCGGAGCTCACCTACGACATCAACCACCACGCCTCCGTACGGCTCGCCGAGCTGGCCCGCGACGCCGGAGTGGGCCGCTTCCTGTACGCGTCGACGTGCTCGGTCTACGGCGCCGCCGGCGGCGACGACCTGGTCGGCGAGGACGCCCCGCTGCGCCCGGTGACGCCGTACGCGGAGTCCAAGGTGCGGGTGGAGGACGACCTGCACGCGCTGGCCGACGGCGAATTCAGCCCGGTGTACATGCGCAACGCCACCGCGTTCGGCTACTCCCCCCGGCTGCGCGCCGACATCGTGCTGAACAACCTGGTGGGCCACGCCCTGCTGTCCGGCGAGGTCCTCGTCCTCTCCGACGGCACCCCCTGGCGGCCGCTCGTGCACGCCGCCGACATCGCCCAGGCCTTCACGGCCGCGCTGACCGCGCCCCGCGAGGCCGTGCACGACCGGGCGTTCAACATCGGCAGCGAGGTCAACAACGTCACGGTCGCCGAGATCGCCGAGCGGGTCGCCGAGGCGGTGGCCGGCTCGAAGGTGCGGATCACCGGCGAGAACGGCGCCGACCCCCGGTCGTACCGGGTGGACTTCTCCCGGTTCCGCGCGGCGATCCCCGGCTTCGACTGCGCGTGGACGGTAGAGCGGGGCGCGCTCGAACTCGCCGACGCCTACCGGGAGCACGGGCTCACCGCCGAGGCCTTCGAGCGGCGCTTCACCCGGCTGGCCGTGCTGCGCGCGGCGTCCGAGGCCGGCACCGTCGACGACACCCTGCGGCGGCGCGGGTGACCGAGCTCGGCGCACGGATGCACGAACTGGTGGAGCGGCTCTACCCGCTGTGCCGGAGCATCACCGGCGACGGGGTGCGCGCCACCCTGGAGATCGTCGACGAGTACATCCCGCTGCAGGTGCACGAGGTGCCGACCGGAACCCAGGTGCTCGACTGGACGGTGCCGCAGGAGTGGAACATCCGCGACGCGTACGTCGCCGACCCGGCCGGCAACCGGGTCGTCGACTTCGCCGCGTCCAGCCTGCACGTGCTCGGCTACAGCGTGCCGGTGTCGGCGACCATGCCGCTCGCCGAGCTGCGCGGGCACCTGCACACCCTGCCCGACCAGCCGTCCTGGGTGCCGTACCGCACCAGCTACTACAAGCCGGACTGGGGGTTCTGCCTGGCCCAGGACACCCTGGACGCGCTGCCGGACGGCGACTACGAGGTGTGCGTGGACTCCACGCTCGCCGACGGGCACCTCACCTACGCCGAGCACGTGGTCCCCGGCCAGGTCACCGACGAGGTGATCGTGTCCTGCCACGTCTGCCACCCGGCGCTGGCCAACGACAACATGGCCGGCGTCGCGGTGGCGGTGTTCCTGGCCCGGGCGCTGGCGGAGCGGACGCCGTACTACACCTACCGGTTCGTCTTCGCGCCCGGCACCATCGGGGCGATCACCTGGCTGGCCCGGAACGCGGAGCGGATCGAGCAGGTCAAGCACGGTCTCGTGCTGGCCTGCGCGGGCGACCCGGGCGACCTGACGTACAAGCAGAGCAGGCGCGGTGACGCGGAGATCGACCGGGTGATGCGGTACGTGCTGGCCGCGTCCGAACGCCCGCACCAGATCAACGAGTTCACGCCGTACGGCTACGACGAGCGGCAGTACTGCTCGCCCGGGTTCGACCTGGGCGTGGGCTCGCTCAGCCGGACCCCGTACGCGGGCTACCCCGAGTACCACACCTCGGCGGACAACCCGGACTTCGTCTCCCCGGAGGCGCTGGCGGACACGCTCGCCGTCTGCCGCGAGGCGTTCGGCGTCCTCGACCGCAACCGGCGGTACGTCAACCTCAGCCCGTACGGCGAACCGCAGTTGGGCCGGCGCGGGTTGTACGACGCGCTCGGTGGCCGCAGCGACACCAAGCAGGCCCAGATGGCCATGCTGTGGGTGCTCAGCCTCTCCGACGGCGAGCACGGTCTGCTCGACGTCGCCGAGCGGTCCGGGCTGCCGTTCGACACCGTCGCCGCCGCGGCGGACGCCCTGCACGGCGCCGGACTGATCAAGGCATGAGGAGGGTGACCACCGAGGGTGAACAGACGGCGGCCCCGGAGGCCCCGGCCGAACGGGCCGGGCGGACCGCCAAGCGGGCCATGGTCGGCCGGCTGTCCTGGGGGCTCGCCGACCAGGCGGCCTCCAGCATGACCAACTTCGCGGTGGGCATCTACGTGGCCCGCTCGCTGGGGCCGGCCGCGTTCGGCGCGTTCAGCCTGGCGTGGGTGACCTACGGCGTGGTGCTCAACGTCTCCCGCGGGCTTGCCACCGACCCGCTCGTGGTGCGCTTCAGCGGCGTGCCGGAGGCGTCCTGGCGCGGGGCGGCGGCCCGCTCGTCGGGTACCGCGCTGGGCGTCGGCGCCGTCCTCGGCGCGGTGTGCGCCGTGGTCGGCCTGGTCCTCGGCGGCGGCGTGGGCGCCGCGTTCGCCGTCCTCGGCGTCGTGCTGCCGGCGCTGTTGCTGCAGGACGCCTGGCGGTTCGCGTTCTTCGCCGCGGGCGCCGGGCGGAAGGCGTTCGTCAACGACGTCGTGTGGGGCGTCGTGCTCGTCCCGGCCATGGTGGTGGCGGCTCACGTGGGCAGCGTGGCCGCCTTCGTGCTCGCCTGGGGCGCGTCCGCGGCCGTGGCCGCGGTCTACGGCTGCTTCCAGTCCGGCATCCGGCCCTCGCCGACCGGAGCGCGCGGGTGGCTCCGCGAACAGCGCGACCTCGGCTACCGGTACCTCGTCGAGAACGTCGGCCTCAGCGGCGCGAGCCAGCTGCGGGCGTACGGGCTCGGCGCGATCGTCGGGGTCGGCGCGGTGGGCACGGTCCGCGGCGCCGAGCTGCTGCTCGGGCCGTTCCTCGCCGTGCTGATGGGGCTGTCGCTGGTCACCGTCGCGGAGGCGGCACGGGTGCTGCGGCGGGCACCCGACCGGCTCGGCCGGTTCTGCCTCCTCCTCGGCGGCGGGCAGGCCGCCGCCGCGCTGCTCTGGGGCGCGGCGCTGCTGCTCGTGCCGGACCGCCTCGGCGAGTTCGTCCTCGGCGGGGTCTGGCACTCCGCCTCGCAGCTGATCGTGCCGGCCACGCTCGGCGTCGCCGGTGCCAGCCTCGGCACCGGCGCGGCGTCCGGGCTGCGGGCGCTCGGCGCGGCCCGGCGCAGCCTGCGCTGCCAGATGTTCGCCTCCGCCTGCTACGTCGCCGGCGGGCTCGGCGGAGCCGTGGTCGCCGGCACGGCCGGCTCGGCCTGGGGCGTCGCCGCGGCGACCGTCGGCAGCTCGGCCGTGTGGTGGCTGCAGCTGCGCTCCGCCTTGCGGGAGCACCACCAAGAACCGATCCCCGAAGTGAGGACGTCATGACCGCCCATCCCCGGTTGAGCATCGGCCTGCCCGTGTACAACGGCGAGGAGTACCTCGCCGAATCGTTCGACGCCCTGCTCGGCCAGACCTACGAGGACTTCGAGCTGGTCGTCTCCGACAACGCCTCGACCGACGGGACCCAGGAGATCTGCCGCACGTACGCGGCGCTCGACTCGCGCGTCCGGTACATCCGGCTGCCGAGGAACATCGGCGCCGCGCCGAACCACAACTACGTGTTCACCCAATGCCACGGCGAGCTGTTCAAGTGGGCCTCGCACGACGACCTGTACGCCCGTGACCTGCTGCGGCGCTGCGTGGAGGCGCTGGACGAGCGGCCGGACGTGATCCTCGCCCACGCCGACCAGGCGGTCATCGACGAGAAGGGCCAGGTGAAGGTCCCGTACGAGTACGGGCTCGCGACCGCCTCCCCGCACGCGCCGGAGCGGTTCCGCAGCATGCTGTTCGAGCCCGGCGGCGACGACTTCTACGGGGTGATGCGGGCCGACGTGCTGCGCCGGGTGAGGCCGCACGACAGCTACCACCACGCGGACCGCACGTTCGTCGCCGAGATCGGCCTGAACGGGCCCTTCCACCAGGTGCCGGAACTGCTGTACTTCCGCCGCGACCACCCCACCCGCGCCGAGCGGGCCAACCCCTCCAAGCGCTCCCGCTGCGTCAACCTGGACCCCCGCCGGGCGGGCCCGCTGCACCCGACGCCCCGCCTCCTCGCCGAGTACGTCCTGGGCTTCGTCTCGGCCATCCGGCGGGCTCCGCTGTCCGCGGCCGACCGGCGCGCCTGCTACCGCCACCTGGCCTCCTGGATGACCAGCCGGGCCCGGCCGGGCGCCGGCGAGCGCGTCGAGGACCGCGCCCCGGTGGACCCGAGCCGGCTCTCCGTGTCCGTCGACGACCTCGTCGCCGGCCGCGAGGGGAGGCGGACGTGACGCCGGCGCGCGAAACCCCCGTGCGCGTCGGCCTGTTCGGCCTGCTCGGCTCGGGCAACCTCGGCAACGACGGATCGCTGGAGGCCGTCCTCGGCTACCTCGCCACCGAGCACCCCGACGCGGTCGTGGACGCGCTGTGCGGCGGCCCCGAGGTCGTCACCGCGCGGTACGGGATCCCCGCGACACGGCTGCACTGGAACCGCGGGGAGTACCGGACGGCGTCACGCGCCGGCGCGATCGTGTCCAAGGGCCTGGGCAAGCTCGTCGACGTCGCCCGCACCGCCGCCTGGGTCCGCCGGCACGACGTGGTGATCGTCCCCGGCATGGGCGTCCTGGAGGCCACGCTGCCGCTCCGGCCCTGGGGCTTCCCCTACTCCCTGTTCCTGCTGTGCGCGGCCGGCCGGCTGTCCGGCACTCCGGTCGCGCTGGTCGGCGTCGGGGCGGCCGCGATCAACGACCGGCCGACCCGGGCCCTGGTCCGCTGGTCGGCGCGGCTCGCCGCCTACCGGTCGTACCGCGACACCCTGTCCCGCGACGCGATGCGCGCGATGGGTGTCGACACCACCCGCGACGAGGTCCATCCGGACCTCGCGTTCGCCCTGCCGGCACCCCCGCCCCCCGAGCTCTCGGATCCGCCCGGCGAGGGAGGCACCCCCCTTGAGCCCACCGGCCCGCAAGGACCGGTCTGCGTCGGCGTCATGGACTTCCACGGCGGCAACGACGACCGGGCCCGAGCCGAGGAGATCCACCGGCGCTACCTCGACGGCACCACCCGCTTCGTCCGCGCCCTGGCCGAGGAGGGCAGGACGGTCCGGCTGCTCACCGGCGACGAGTGCGACGCGACGGTGGTCGCCGCGATCCTCGCCGCGGTGGACTCACCGCTGGTCACCGCCTCCGACGCGGCCTCGCTGGCCGACCTGACGAAGGAGACGGCGGCCGCCGACACCGTCGTGGCGACCCGGTACCACAACCTGGTCTGCGCGCTGAAGGCCGGCACTCCGACCCTCGCCCTCAGCTACGCGGCGAAGAGCGACGCCCTCATGACCCAGATGGGCCTGGGCGCCTACTGCCACCCGGCGCGCGAGGTCGACGCCGACCGTCTCCTCGCACAGTTCCGCGTGCTGGAGAAGCACTCGGCCGAGCTGCGGCGGACCCTCGCCGAGCGGAACGAGGCCGCCGCCCGGCAACTCGACCGCTTCTTCACCACCCTGACGGCGGCCCTGTTCCCGACGGCCGCCGCCACCCGCGTCCCCGCCCACGTCCCCACCCACGTCCCCACCTCGCGGAAGGCTCCATGAAAGCGACCGAAGTCCAGGCCATCGCCGGCGCGTACCTCTTCGAGCCGACCCCGTACGCCGACGAACGCGGCTTCTTCTGCCGCACCTTCGACGCCGACGTGGTCCGCTCCGTGGGCCTCGACCCGGACGCCTTCGTCCAGGACAGCCTGTCCCGCTCCGTCCGGGGAGTCCTGCGCGGCCTCCACCTGCGCTCCGGCGCCGGCGAGGCCAAGCTGGTGCGCTGCTCGTACGGGAAGATCTTCGACGTCGTCGTGGACCTGCGCCCGGACTCGCCGACCTACCTCGGCCAGGCCCACTTCGAGCTGTCCGACGACACCCAGGCGACGCTCTACATCCCGGCGGGCTGCGCCCACGGCTTCCAGGCGCTCACCGAGACCACGGACGTGTCGTACCGCATCGACCGCCCGCACGACCCGTCCGAGGACGTGACCATCGCCTTCGACGACCCCGAGCTCGCCATCCCCTGGCCCCTGCCCGCCACGTCGGTGTCCCAGCGGGACCGCGAGGCCCCGAGCCTCGCCGACGCCCTGAAGTTGATCGGGAGTTGAGGCAGGCGTGCACACCGAAGGCACCGCGGGCACCGCGGACACCGCACAGAGCGAGGGCACCGAAGTGACGACGGAAGAACTCCCCCTCCCCCGGTCGCGGAGGGCGAACGAGCGGCTCCACACCCTGATCCCCGGAGGCGCGCACACGTACGCCAAGGGCGACGACCAGTACCCCGAGAACCTGGCCCCGGTCATCAGCCACGGCCAAGGCGCCCACGTGTGGGACGTCGACGGCAACCGCTACGTCGAGTACGGCTCCGGCCTGCGCTCCGTCAGCCTGGGCCACGCCCACCCCCGCGTGACCGAGGCGGTGCGCCGGGAACTCGACCGCGGCGGCAACTTCGTCCGCCCCTCCATCCTGGAGGTCGAGGCGGCCGAGCGCTTCCTGGCCACGGTGCCCACCGCCGAGATGGTGAAGTTCGCGAAGAACGGCTCCGACGCCACCACCGCCGCGGTCCGCCTGGCCCGCGCCGCCACCGGCCGCACCCGCGTCGCCCTCTGCGCCGACCACCCGTTCTTCTCCACCGACGACTGGTTCATCGGCACCACCCCGATGTCCGCCGGCATCCCGTCGGCGACCGACGACCTCACCGTGACCTTCCCGTACGGGGACCTGGCCGCCACGGAGGAGCTCCTCACCCGCCACCCGGGCGAGATCGCCTGCCTCATCCTCGAACCCGCCACCCACACCGAGCCCCCGGCCGGCTACCTGGCCGGCCTCCGCGACCTGGCCGACCGCCACGGCTGCGTCCTCGTCTTCGACGAGATGATCACCGGCTTCCGCTGGTCCGAGGCCGGCGCCCAGGGCCTCTACGGCGTCACCCCCGACCTCTCCACCTTCGGCAAGGCCCTGGGCAACGGCTTCGCCGTCTCCGCCCTCGCCGGCCGCCGCGACCTCATGGAGCTGGGCGGCCTCCGGCACTCCGCCGACCGGGTCTTCCTGCTGTCCACCACCCACGGCGCGGAGACCCACTCCCTCGCCGCCGCCATGGCCGTCCAGACCACCTACACCGAGGAGGACGTCACCGCCCGGCTCCACGCCCTCGGCACCCGCCTCGCCGCCGGCGTCCGCGAGGCCGCCGCCGCGGCGGGCGTCGCCGACCACCTCGTCGTCCGCGGCCGCGCCAGCAACCTGGTCTTCGCCACCCTCGACGACCGCGGGCAGCCCTCGCAGGAGTACCGCACGCTCTTCCTCCGCCACCTCCTGACCGGCGGCGTCCTGGCCCCGTCGTTCGTCGTCAGCAGCGCCCTCACCGACACCGACATCGACCTCACCGTCGACGTCGTCGCCCAGGCCTGCGCCGTCTACCGCAAGGCCCTCGACGCCGGCGACCCCACCCCCTGGCTCGCCGGCCGGCCGGTCAAGCCCGTCTTCCGCCGCCGCGCCTGACCCGCGCCGTCGTCAACTCCGCGCGCCCCGACCGGCGTCCGCCGCCCGGTCGACCAACCGGGCGGTCACCGGCACCACCGCCATCGCGGTGCACCAGCCGCCCACCACGTCGGTCGGGTAGTGCGCGCCCACGACGACCTGCGCCCACCCCATCACACCGCCGGCGACCACCCCCGCGGCGACCACGAGTGCCGCGCCCGCCGCCCTCCCCAGGCCGAGCGTGCCGGTCGCCACGAGGACCACCGCGAGGACGAACGCGGTGAGGAAGGCGGTGTGTCCGCTCGGGAACGACAGGTTCTCGGCTCCGTGGATCGTCCGCCCCACCACGGACTTGAGCACCCTCGCCACCGCCACGCTCACTCCGACGGCAGCCACCACGAGCACCGCCGCACGAGGCCGCCGCACCGCCAGACAGCCCACGACCGTCCCCGCCACCAGCACCACCGCCCCCACCGGCTCCCCCAGGAAGTCGACGGCCTGGGCGACGTCCCACCACGGCTCCGCCGCCTCGCCCAGCGCCTCCCAGACCCGCACGTCCGCCGCCGTGGGCCCGCTGCCTCCCGCGAACACGAGCGCGAGCACGGCGAGCACCAGCGCCGCGAAGCCCGCGGCCACGCCGAGCCACCCCCGCACGGCCGCGCGCGCCTCCGCACCCGCCGTCCGGCCGGTCATCCGCGTACCTCCCCCGGTCGACGGGTCCGCGCCCGGCTGCCGTACGCGGCCATGAACATGTCCAACAACCCGTCGATCGCGGCCTCGTCGACCGGACGGTCCGTCAGAAGGTGGCGGTAGTAGAGGTTTCCGCACAGCACCTCCGCCGCGAAGGCGAGATCCACGTCCGCGCGCAGCTCCCCCGTGCCCTGGGCGCGGGTGATCCGCTCCAGCGTGCTCCGCTCCACACCCCGCAGGAACCGCTCGTCCAGCGTCGCCCGCGCCGCGGGGTCGGACTGCGCCTCCGCGATGACGGCCCGGTAGACCGGACCGATCGGCGGCCGGACCAGGGCGGAGACGGACCGCACGAACTGCTCGCGCAGGTCGGCGTGCACGTCGCCGGTGTCGCGGTAGTCGAGGTCGGCGGCCCACACCCGGTGGAGCGCGTCCAGGAGCAGGGCCGCCTTGGTCGGCCACCGCCGGTAGACGGTGTGCTTCCCGACCTCGGCCCTCCGGGCGATGGCCTCGATGCTCAGTCCCGCGTACCCGACCTCCGCGGCCAGATCGAGCGTCACCTGGAGCAGGGCTTCGGTGCGTACGGCGCCCCGGCGTCGAGGCTCCGACGGTTCGTTCGGCATGCGCGCGATCCTAGCGGCACGGACCATGCCGTTGACAGTGCGCGGGCGCTGCGACCATGATCAGCACGCAGCGTGCCGTTCGGGGGAAGGGGAAGCGCCGATGACCGCAGCGATCCGGGCAGGCACCGTCGACCGGGCGGGCACCGTCGACCGGGCGGGCACCGTCGACCGGGCGGGCACCGTCGACCGGGCAACCGCCGTCGACCGGGCACCCGCCGCCCTCAGCGGCCGCGACCACGAACAGGCCTACCTCGACGGGCTCTTGGCGGACACCCTGAACAGCCGCGGCGGAGCCGTGATGATCCTCGGCGAAGCGGGGTCCGGCAAGACGGCACTGCTCGACCGGTGCGCCTCGACGACCGCCGGCGCAGCACGGCTGCTGCGGTGCACCGGCGTCCAGTCGGAGGCGGCACTGCCGTACGCCGGCCTCCAGGTGCTCCTGCGGGGCGCCCTGGACCGGGCCGGGAACCTGCCGGAGCGTCAGTTACGCGCCCTGCGCGGGGTGATCGCCGCGGACGACGCACCCGCCGGCGACCGCTTCCAGGTCGGAGCCGCGACGCTCGCCCTGCTCGACGAGCTGGCCGAGGAACGTCCGGTCGTGGTCCTGGTCGACGACGCCCACTGGCTGGACCTGGAGACCCTGGACGCACTGCTGTTCACGGCCCGCCGGCTCGGCATGGGGCGGGTGGCCGTGGTCTTCGCCGCACGGGACGACGCTGCGGCCCGCGAGGGCGCGCCGGGCCTGCCCGTACTGCACCTCGGGCCGCTGGGCGACAGCGAGGCGGCGGCGCTGCTCGCCGGCCGGGCACCCGACCTGCACGCCGCCGTCAGCAGCCGGATCATCGGGCTCGCCCAGGGCAACCCCCTCGCCCTCGTCGAGCTCGCCGGTGCGCTCACGGCGGCCCAGCGGGACGGGAGCGAGCCCCTGGACGCGCGGGAGATCGCCGTACTGCCCGCGTCCTGGCGGGTGCGGCGGATCTTCGACGAGCGGATCCGGGCCCTGCCCGCGCCGACCCGCCTGCTCCTCACCGTCGCCGCGGCCGACGACACCGGTGACGTGGCACTGGTGGTGGCGGCCGGCGAACGGGTGGGCGCCGCCGCCGAAGACCTCGGCCCGGCCGAGGCCGCGGACCTGGTGCGCGTGTCAGGACGCCGGCTCGTCTTCCGCCATCCGCTGGTACGGGCCGCCGCGTACCAGGGCGCGGTGCTGGCCGAACGGACGGCGGCCCATCGCGCGCTCGCGGAAGCGGCGCCCGCAAGCGGCGACATGGGCCGCCGGGCCTGGCACCTGGCCGCGGCGACCGTCGGCTACGACGAGGAGGTCGCCGCCGAACTGGAAGGCAGCGCCGAGCTGTTCCGCTCCCGGGGCGGCCGGGCCGCGGTCGCCGCCGCCTACCGGCGGGCCGCACGGCTGACCGAGGACCAGGAAGCCAGGTCGCTGCGGCTGGCCGCCGCCTCGGCCGCCGCGGCCGAGGCCGGACAGGCCGACCTCGCCGGGACCCTCGCCGACGAGGCGGGCCCGGTCAGCAGTCCACCCGCGGTCGCCCGGCTCGCCAGCGTCCGGGCTGCGCTCGAACACCGCCAAGGCCGCGCGGAGTCCGCACGGCTGCTCCTCGTCGAAGCGACGTCCGCGGTCACGGCACACCGCCCCGCCATGGGTGCCTGGCTCCTCTTCGAGTCGGCCGCCATGGCCTGGGACGCGCCCGACCCCGTCGCCGCGGCCCACGACACCCGGGCGCGGATGGCCCACCTCGACTTCGGCGGCCACCCCGTCCACCGGGGCGCGGCCGGCGTGCTCGACGCACTGACGGGCGATCCGGCCGGCGGAGCCGCGGCCATACGGGAGTTCGCCGCGTACGTCGTACGGACCCGGCGCGAGCGCGGCCTCATCGACCACGTACGCCTGCACGGCTGGGACATGATCCTCGGCGAGTACCGCACGGTGCACGACGAGGCCGTCGCCCTGGAGCTCGAATGCCGCACGGAGGGCGCCGTCGGCGTACTCCCCCGCGTACTCCTGCGACTCGCGCGGCTCCGACTGTTCCTCGGCCGCCACCGCGACGCCTACACCACGGCCGTCGAAGGCCTCGAAATCGCGTCCGACACCGGCCAGCGCCACCTCGCCACGATGCTCAGCGGCGTCCTGGCGGTCCTGGCCGCCCTGGACGGGGAGGAGCCGCACCCCTACCCCGGCGTCGCCCCGATCCCGATCTGGCTCACCAGGGCGCAGGGCCTGCTCGACCTCGGACTCGGCCGCTACGAACGCGCCCTCCAGCGCTTCGCCGTCCTGACCGGCGGGCCGCACCGGCACCTCATGGTCTCCGTACACAGCCTGCCCGACCAGGTCGAGGCCGCCGTCCGGATCGACCGCGCCGCCGACGCCGGGCCGGCCGCGGAGCGCTTCGCGCTCTGGGCCGAGGCCACCGGGACCGCGTGGGCGGAGGCGGTGGAACTCCGCTGCCGCGCCCTGCTCGCCACCGACGGCACGGAGGCGGAGGAGCTCTACGAGCGTGCCCTCGCCGCCCACGAGGGAGACGGCCGCCCGTTCGAGGAGGCACGCACCCGGCTGCTGTACGGGGAACGGCTGCGCCGCGCGAAACGCCGGGCCGCCGCCCGGGACGCCCTGACCACGGCCCTGGAGTCGTTCGAGCGCATGCCGGCGGCCGCCTGGGCGGACCGGGCCCGCACCGAGCTGCGGGCCCTCGGCGCCGCCCCGGCCACCCCGCCGCCGAACGCGGACCTCGTGGGCCGGCTGACCGCCCAGGAACTGCGGGTGGCCCGGCTCGCGGCGACGGGCCTCAGCAACCGGGACATCGGCGCACGCCTGTTCCTGAGCCCGCGCACGGTCGGCTACCACCTCTCCAACGCCTACCCGAAGCTCGGCGTGACGTCACGGGCCGCACTGGGAGCACTCGACCTGGCCTGACGCCCACCCGGCCCCGGTCGCACAGGCCCGCCACGACACGGCGACACAGCAGCCGGGCGACACGGCGACACGTACGACACGGAACCCCGGTACGGCACCCCGGTCATTCGACGGATCCGCCGGCCCGGGCACCCTTCGTACGGTTCCCCTGTTCGAGAAACGCCTGAACGGGAGGGTTCATGAAGGTTCTGGTCCTGGGTGCCACCGGCTACATCGGCTCCGCCGTGGTGTCACGTCTGACACGGGAGGGCCACGACGTGGTGCCCCTGGTGAAGAACGCGGCCTCGCTGCACCCGGACGTGCCGGTGCGGGTCGGCGACCTGACCGACCCGGCGTCCCTGCGGGCCGCGGTGACCGACGACGTGGACGCGGTGATGCACCTGGCCACACCGACCGGCGACGAGGCGGTGGACACCGCCGCACTCGACGCGCTGCTCGCCCCGCTGCGCGGCACGGGCCGGGCGTTCGTCTACACCAGCGGCGTGTGGGTGCTCGGCGCCACCGGCGACGCCCCGGCGACCGAGGACACCGGCACCGACCCGATCGCGATCGTCGGCTACCGGCCGCGGATCGAACAGCGGGTGCTCGCCGCCGCCGGGGACGACGTACGAGCCGTGGTCGTACGCCCCGGCATCGTGTACGGCCGGGACGGCGGCATCCCCGCCCTGATGACCGGCTGGGCCCGGGAGCACGGCACGGGCCGCTACGTGGGCTCGGTCTCGACCCGCTGGCCGATGGTCCACGTCGACGACCTCGCCGAGCTGTACGCCCTCACCCTGACCAAGGCCCAGCCGGGCGACCTCCTCCACGGCGTGGCCTGGGAGTCCGTCCCGGCCGCCGCCGTCGCCGCGGCCGCCGACATCGCCGCCGGCGGCCCCGGCCGGGCCGAGCCGTGGCCGCACGCCGAAGCCGCCGAGGCGCTCGGGGCCCCGTTCGCCGAGGCACTCGCCCTCGACCAGGTGGTGTCGGGCCGCCGCGCCGTCGAAGAACTCGGCTGGCAGCCGAGCCGCCCCTACGTCCTCACCGAACTCGCCGGAGGCTCCCGTGTCTGACACCACCGCCCTGACGCCCCCCATCTGCCGCGGCTGCGGCACCCAGTTCACCGCCCCGCGCCCGGACTGCCCGGTCTGCCTGGACGAGCGCCAGTACGTGGGCCCGGCCGGCCAGCAGTGGACGACCCTGGCCGAGCTGCGCGAGGACGGCCACACCGGCCGCTTCGAGGAGGAGGGCCCCGGCGTCCTCGGCGTCGGCGTCACCCCCCAGTTCGCCATCGGCCAGCGCGCCCTCCTCCTCCGCACCGCCGCCGGCAACGTCCTCTGGGACTGCGTGCCCTACCTCGACGACGCCATGGTCCGCGCCATCGAGGAACTCGGCGGCATCGACCACATCGCCATCAGCCACCCCCACTTCTACTCCTCGATGGTCGAGTGGGCCCACGCCTTCGACGCCCCCGTCCACCTCCACGAAGCCGACCGCTCATGGGTCGGCCGCCCCGACCCGTCCCTCCACTTCTGGACCGGCCGCACCCACCGACTCACCGACGAACTCACCCTCATCAACCCCGGCATCCACTTCCCCGGCAGCGCCGTCCTCCACTGGAGCGCCGGCGACGGCGCCCTCTTCACCGGCGACGTCATCAACGTCTGCCCGGACAACAACTGGGTCACCTCCATGTACAGCTACCCCAACCACATCCCCGAGCGCCCCCACGCCATCCGCTCCGCCGCCACCCTCCTCTCCCCCTACCACTTCGACCGCATCTACGGCGCCTGGTGGCACCGCACCATCCCCTCCCACGGCAACCAAACCCTCACCCGCTCCCTCGACCGCTACCTCGCCTTCGAGGAGTCCCCCCACCCCACCCCCTGACCAGCAGCAAGCCAATCGGGGCTGGACTCAGCCACTCCAGCCCCCACCGACCACATCCAACTTCCTGTAGCCAGCCCCGTTTCGTAAGTCGCTCGTGGGACTACCAACGGGCAGACGCATGCCGTGGGAAAAGTGGGAGCAGCTCAAATCGGACGCATCAGCCGGGCTCCGCACCCGAGGCGGCCGCCCCCATGAAGATCAACGTGCCGCCGAGCGCAACCCGACCCGGATCCCCTACTTAGCCGGCTCCAGGATCGCCACGCACTCCACGTGGTGGGTCATCGGGAAGAGGTCGAAGGCGCGGAGGGTGCGGACCTTGTAGCCGCGGGCGGAGAAGTAGGAGAGGTCGCGGGCGAGGGCGGCGGGGTCGCAGGCGACGTAGGCGATGCGGCGGGCGCCGAGGTTGGCGAGGTGGTTGACGGTCTGCTGGCCGGCGCCGGCGCGCGGGGGGTCGAGGACGATGAGGTCGACCTCGGTGATGCCGGTGCGGGGGAGGACGGATTCGACCTTGCCCTGTTCGACGCGGACGCGGGGGAAGCCGGCGAGGTTGTGGCGGGCGTCCTCGACGGCGCGCTTGCCGGATTCGATGCCGAGGACGGCGCCCTGGTCGCCGACGCGGTCGGCGAGGGCGCCCGCGAAGAGGCCGACGCCGCAGTAGAGGTCGAGGGCGCTGTCGCCCTTGCGCGGGAGGAGGCCCTGCATGACGGCCTTCATGAGGGTGTCGGCGGCCTTGGGGTGGACCTGCCAGAAGCCGCCGTTGCCGACGCGGTGGGTGCGCTCGTCGGCGCGCTCGCGGACGAAGGCGCGGCCGTGGACGCGGTGGACGCCGCCGTCCTTCTCGTCGACGCGCAGCACGGAGACGGGCTTGTCGAGTTCGACGAGCGGGAGGCGGGCGCCGGGGCGGGGGGTGAGGATGACCTGGCGGTCGTGGGAGCCGGAGGCGGCGATGGCCTCGACGGAGGCCATGCCTTCCCAGGTGCGCTTCTCGATGCCGAGCTCGGAGACGCCCTCGGCGGCGATCATGCAGTGGTCGATGACCTCGACCTCGTGGGAGCGGTGCTTGCGCAGGCCCGCGTGGCCCTCGGCGTCGACGGCGTACTGGACGCGGGTGCGCCACTGCGGGACCTCGCCGGCGGGGAGCTTGTCGCCCTCGGCGGGCATGACGGTGCCGTCCCAGCCGGCCTGCTCGGGGGTGAGGCCGGCGAGGCGCAGGAGCTGTTCGGCGATGACCTCGCCCTTGAGGCGGCGCTGGGCGCCGGGCTTGGCGTGCTGCCAGTCGCAGCCGCCGCACTTGCCGGGGCCGGCGAAGGGACAGGGGGCCTCGACGCGGTCCTTGGAGGCGTCGAGGATGGTGACGGCGTCGGCGCGCAGGAAGCGCGAGGTCTCCTCGCCCTCGGTGACGCGGGCGACGACCCGCTCGCCGGGCAGTGCGTGCCGTACGAAGAGGACGCGGCCGGCGTCCGTACGGGCGATGCAGTGGCCGCCGTGGGCGACCGGGCCGACCTCTACTTCGTACTCCGCCCCGACCAGCGACGTAACAGGGGTGTTCTGCATGAGCGGGGACTCCAGAGGAAGAAGGAGAAGGAGAAAATGGGCTGCCGTGTGCACGGCAGCCCACCAGTCTAGTTGTTCTTGGCGGCTGATTCCTTCTGCCGCTTCTCGACCGGGCCGCGGCGGACCGAGCCGGGCGCGTTCCATTCCTGGCGCTTCCTCGCCCGCTTCTTGGCGGCCTCGGAGGACTGGAGCTGGTACGGGACCGAGGTCACCATGACGCCGGGGGTGAAGAGCAGTCGGCCCTTGAGCCGCAGGGCGCTCTGGTTGTGCAGCAGGTGCTCGTACCAGTGGCCGACGACGTACTCGGGGATGTAGACGGAGACGGCGTCGCGCGGGCTCTCGCGGCGCATGTTCTTGACGTACTCGATCACCGGCCGGGTGATCTCGCGGTACGGGGAGTCGAGGATCTTGAGCGGGACGTTGATGTTGCGTCGTTCCCACTCCTCCTTGAGTGCCTTCGTCTCGGCCGGGTCGACGTTGACGGTGAGCGCCTCCAGCTCGCCGGCGTGCATGAGCTTGGCGTAGGCGAGGGCGCGCAGGGTGGGCTTGTGGAGCTTGGAGACGAGGACGATGGAGCGGACCCGGGAGGGGCGCACGTACTCGTCGGGCCGCTCCTCGGCGGCGGCGATCTCGGCGGCGACGGAGTCGTAGTGCCGTCGGATCGCGGTCATCGTGCCGTAGAAGATCACCATGCCGAGCAGGGCGACCCAGGCGCCGTGGGTGAACTTGGTGGCGAGGACGACGACGAGGACGAGGCCGGTGAAGAAGGCACCGAAGGCGTTGATCGCGCGGGAGCGGATCATGTGGCGGCGCTTGGCGGGTTCGCGTTCGCTCTTCAGGTGCCGGTTCCAGTGCCGGACCATGCCGATCTGGCTGAGGGTGAAGGAGACGAAGACGCCGACGATGTACAGCTGGATCAGCCGGGTCGAGTCGGCTCCGTAGACCCAGACGAGGAGGGCGGCGGCGCCGGCGAGGAGCACGATGCCGTTGGAGAAGGCGAGGCGGTCGCCGCGGGTGTGCAGCTGGCGCGGCAGGTAGCGGTCCTGGGCGAGGATCGAGCCGAGGAGCGGGAAGCCGTTGTACGCGGTGTTGGCGGCCAGGAAGAGGACGAGCGCGGTGGCGGCGGCGAGGACGATGAAGAAGAACGTTCCGTCGCCGAAGACGGCGGCCGCGACCTGGGAGATGACGGGGTCCTGGACGTACCCCTCGCCGACCGGCACGCCGTTGTGCAGCAGGTCCTCGGCGGGCTTCTCGGCCATGCGCACGTCGGTGGCCATGGCGAGGAAGATGATGCCGCAGAACATGGTGACGGCCAGGCCGCCCATGAGGGCGAGCGTGGTGGCGGCGTTCTTCGACTTCGGCTTGCGGAAGGCCGGGACGCCGTTGGAGATGGCCTCGACGCCGGTGAGCGCGGCACAGCCGGAGGAGAACGCGCGCAGCAGCAGGAAGACGAGCGCGAAGCCGGCGATGCCCTGGTGCTCGGGCTTGATCTCGAAGTCGGCGGTGGGCGCCTTCATGGTGTCGTCGAGGACGATGCCCCGGTACGCGCCCCAGAGGATCATGATGAAGACGCCGGCGACGAAGACGTACGTCGGGATCGCGAAGAGCGAGCCCGACTCCTTCACGCCGCGCAGGTTCATCACGGTGAGCAGCACGATGACGCCGACCGCGCAGGCCACCTTGTGCTCGACGACGAAGGGCACCGCCGAGCCGAGGTTCTCGATGCCCGAGGAGATCGACACCGCGACGGTCAGGACGTAGTCGACGAGCAGGGCGCTCGCCACGGTGAGTCCGGCCTTCGGCCCGAGGTTGGTGTTGGCGACCTCGTAGTCACCGCCGCCGCTGGGGTACGCGTGCACGTTCTGCCGGTAGGAGGCGACCACCGTGAACATCAGGACGACGACCGCGAGCGCGATCCACGGGCTGAAGTGGTAGGCCGACAGACCGGCGACGGAGAGGACGAGCAGCACCTCGCCGGGTGCGTACGCCACCGAGGACAGCGGGTCGGAGGCGAAGACGGGGAGGGCGATGCGCTTGGAGAGAAGGGTCTCTCCGAGCTTGTCGCTGCGCAGGGCCCGCCCGATCAGGATCCGTTTGGGCACGTCGGTCAGTTTGGACACGGAGAGGATCGTAAGCGTTCGAAAAGAGCCACGTGCACCGGCACCCCCGATCGGCACCGAATCTCCCTGAGTACCACCTCGGATGCGGTCCCGGCCAGCGTTGCCGCATAAGCTCGGACCGGGCAACCCGGCAGGGCGTTGCCGGCCGCGGCCCGGGCGCATCGGGCGAGGAAAGTTGTGAGCAGGGTGTTTTCGCAGGTCAGCAAGGCGATCAGGAGTGCGGGGTAAGGGGACGTGCACATCGTCATCATGGGCTGCGGGCGAGTGGGAGCCGCTCTCGCGCAGACCCTCGAACAGCAGGGGCACACCGTCGCGGTCGTGGACCAGGACCCGACGGCCTTCCGTCGTCTGGGGTCGGGTTTCGGCGGTCGGCGCGTCACGGGCGTGGGCTTCGACCAGGACACGCTGCGTGAGGCCGGGATCGAAGAGGCCGGTGCCTTCGCCGCGGTGAGCAGCGGCGACAACTCGAACATCATCGCGGCGCGGGTCGCGCGCGAGATGTTCGGCATCGAGAACGTGGCGGCGCGGATCTACGACCCGCGTCGCGCCGAGGTCTACCAGCGCCTCGGGATCCCGACGGTCGCGACGGTCCGCTGGACCGCCGACCAGATGCTCCGCCGGCTGCTGCCTTCCGGCGCGGAGCCGCTGTGGCGGGATCCGAGCGGTGGCGTGCAGCTCGCGGAGGTGCACACCTCTCCGGCGTGGATCGGCCACAAGGTGAGCCGGCTCCAGGAGGAGACCGGCGTCCGTGTCGCTTTCCTCACCCGGCTGGGCGAAGCGATTCTGCCGACCTCGCAGACGGTGCTCCAGGAAGGTGACCTGGTGCACGTGATGATGCGTACGGACGAGATCGCGAAGGTCGAGGAGGCCTTCGCCGAGGGTCCTGAGGAGGGCGGTCACTGATGCGTGTCGCTATTGCGGGCGCGGGTGCGGTGGGCCGTTCCATCGCGGGCGAGCTGCTGGAGAACGGGCACGAGGTCCTGCTCGTCGACAAGGCGCCGACCGCCATCTCGGTGGAGCGGGTGCCGCAGGCGGAGTGGCTGCTGGCCGACGCGTGCGAGATCACCTCGCTGGACGAGGCGGCGCTGCAGCGCTGCAACGTGGTGATCGCGGCGACCGGCGACGACAAGGTGAACCTGGTCGTCTCGCTGCTCGCCAAGACGGAGTACGGCGTGCCGCGGGTGGTCGCCCGCGTGAACAACCCGAAGAACGAGTGGCTGTTCAACGAGTCCTGGGGCGTGGACGTCGCCGTGTCGACGCCGCGTCTCATGTCGGCCCTGGTGGAGGAGGCGGTGAGCGTCGGCGACCTGGTCCGGCTGCTCCGCTTCAGCCACGGCGACGCGAACCTGGTCGAGCTGACGCTCCCGCCGGAGTCGGCGGTCGCCGGCACCGCGGTCGGGGACGTGGCGTGGCCGCAGGACACCTCGCTCGTGACGATCATCCGCGGTTCGCGGGTGCTGACGCCGAGCCCCGAGGAGACCCTGGAGGCCGGTGACGAGCTGCTGTTCGTGGCCGCCCAGGCTCGCGAGGAGCAGCTGGAGGACCTGCTCCAGGTCCGCCGGGAGACTCCCGAGTCCTGATCGGGGCATGCGGGTGTGGCAAGCGGAAGGGCCCGGAACCCCTCGGGGTTTCGGGCCCTTGCACGTGCCGGGGGCTCAGGCCTCCGGGTGGCTCTGCGCGGCGGCGGCCGCCTTGCGCTCCTTCTCGGCGCGCTCCTCGGCCTCCATCTCGGCGAAGACGTCGATCGGCGCCGGGGCCTTCGCGAGGAACACCCAGGTGAGGTAGACCGCGAGCAGGAACGGCGGGATCTTCAGCGCGACGAGGACCCAGCCGAACTTGGTGGTGTCGGCCCACCAGTACATCGGGAAGAGGATCGCGCACTTGCCGAGCAGGATCAGGCCCCAGGCCCAGCTGGCCTTGGTGTAGGCCTTCTTGCGGCCCGGGTTGCGGGTGCGCCAGGAGAGGTTCTCCTTGAAGACCGGGCCGAGGATCAGGCCGATCAGGGGGACTCCGGCGAGCGCGGTGACGATGTACGCGAGGGCGAGGCCCAGGGTGTACAGCATGCCGGGCAGGTAGAAGTCCTTGGCGTTGCCCGTCATCATCGCGAAGACGACGCCGAAGGCGACCCCGAAGACGCCGCTGAACGCGTGCTTGACCGTGTCGCGGCGGATCAGCCGGACGGCGACCAGGACCAGCGAGACCGCGAGCGCGGCGATCGCCGAGACGTGCAGGTTCTTGTTGATCGTGAAGATCGTGACGAACAGCAGGCCGGGCACGACCGTCTCGACCATGCCGCGCACGCCGCCGAAGGCCTCGAAGAGCGCGGCCTCGGTCACGGCCCTGTCGGCCTGGGTGTCCTGGTCCGGGGTCGACTGGGCCGCCGTCGGCTTGTCGAGGGACGTCACCGGCTACTCCTGTCCGAGCGGTCGGAGCTCGTATTTGGGGTTGAAGAGGACCCGCCGGCCGTGGCTCATCGAGATCCGGCCGGAGGCGATCAGCTTGCGGCCCGGTTCGATGCCCACGATGGAGCGGCGGCCGAGCCAGACGACGTCGAGTGGTGCCGTGCCGTCGAAGAGTTCGGCCTCCAGCGCGGGTACACCGGCCCGGGGACGCAGCGTGACCGTGCGCAAGGTACCAGTCACCTTGACTATCTGGCGGTCGGAGCAGTCGGAGATACGTGTGCACCCCGACGCTTCGGCGGCCTCCTGGAGCTCCTCCGACTCCAGGTCCTCCGGGGAGGAGGAGAGCCGGTCGAGCATCCGGCGGAACCTACCGGCCGGCTTCTCTGTACGTGGTGCAGCACTCATACAGAAAGCGTACCGGCCACCGCTGTCACCGAGGCCGGCCCCGGGCGCCCGGTCCGTTCACCGTTCGAAGCGGTACCCCATGCCCGGTTCGGTGACGAAATGGCGCGGGTGCGAGGGGTCGGCCTCCAGCTTGCGGCGGAGCTGCGCCATGTACACCCGGAGGTAGTTGGTCTCGGTGCCGTACGACGGCCCCCAGACCTCCTGGAGCAGCTGCTTCTGGCTGACCAGCCGGCCGCTGTTGCGGACGAGGACTTCGAGGAGGTGCCACTCGGTGGGGGTGAGGCGGACGTCCCGCCCGTCGCGGTGGACCTTCTTCGCCGCCAGGTCGACGGTGAATCCCGCGGTCTCGACCACGACGGCCCCGTCCTCGGCGCCGCCGACCGGCTCGGCCCTGCGCACGGCCGCGCGCAGCCGGGCGAGCAGCTCGTCCATGCCGAAGGGCTTGGTGACGTAGTCGTCGGCACCCGCGTCGAGCGCCTCGACCTTCTCGTCGGAGGTCTGGCGGGCCGAGAGGACCAGGATCGGCACCCTCGTCCAGCCGCGCAGGCCCCGGATGACCTCGACGCCGTCCATGTCGGGCAGGCCGAGGTCGAGGACGACGACGTCGGGGTGGCGTTCGGCGGCGAGCTTGAGGGCGGTGGCGCCGTCGGGCGCGGCGTCGACCTCGTACTTCCGCGCCTTGAGGTTGATCACCAGGGCACGGACGATCTGCGGCTCGTCGTCGACCACGAGGACCCGGGTCATGGAGGGGGCCTACCTTCTGCAGAGAGCTGCTGTACGGGAATGGGCGCGGGAACGGGGCGCGGTACGGGGACGGGGGCCGGGGACGGCTGCGGTACGAGTACGGGGACGGCTGCGGTACGAGTACGAGTACGAGTACGAGTACGACTAAGGGTGCTCTACAGGGTCGAGTACGGGTGCGGGAACGGCTGCGGCCGTCGGGTCACGGGCACGGGCGTCAGGTCAGGTCACGGCGTGCGCCGGGAGGTCGGCGGGAGGTGCCGGGGGCCCGCCGGGCGCGGCCCGGAGGGTGAGGACCATGGTGAGGCCGCCGCCGGGGGTGTCCTCGGCGCCGAGCGTGCCGCCCATGGACTCCACGAAACCGCGGGCCACCGCGAGCCCGAGGCCGACGCCGGAGCCGCGCGGAGCGTCGCCGAAGCGCTGGAAGGGCTCGAAGATGCCGTCCTTGGCCTCGTCGGGCACGCCGGGTCCGCGGTCCACGACCCGCAGTTCGACCCGGTCCCCCAGGGTGCTGGCGGCGACGGCGACGGGCACGCCCTCGGGGCTGTACTTCACGGCGTTCTCGACGATGTTGGCGACGGCCCGCTCCAGGAGGCCCTTGTCGACGTCGACCATGGGCAGCGACTCGGGGATGTCGAGTTCGGCGCTGCCGTCCGGTACTCCCCCGAGGGCCATGGGGACGACCTCGTCGAGGTCGACGGTCCGGATCAGGGGGGTGACGGTGCCGGTCTGGAGGCGGGACATGTCGAGGAGGTTGCCGACGAGGTGGTCCAGGCGGTCGGCGCCGGCCTCGATGCCCTCCAGGAGTTCGGCCCGGTCCTGCTCCGACCATTCGACGTCGTCGGAGCGGAGCGAGGAGACGGAGGCCTTGATGCTCGCGAGAGGGGTCCGCAGGTCGTGGCTGACCGCGGCGAGCAGGGACGTGCGGATCTTGTTGCCCTCGGCCTGCTTCCTGGCCTCCTCGGCCTCGCCCACCAGGCGCTGCCGGTCGAGGACGACGGCGGCCTGGGCGGCGAAGGCGCCGAGCACCCGCCGGTCCTCCGCGGGCAGCACCCGGCCGCGGAGGGCGAGGGCCAGGTGGTCGCCGACCGGCATGTCGACGTCGGCGTCCTCCGGCCGCGCCGCCGGGTGGGGTCCCACGCTCGCCGCCCGTGTCCACGGCTCGACCTCGTCGACGCGCTCCAGGAGGGCCACCGACTCCATGGAGAAGGTCTCGCGGACCCGTTCGAGGAGGGCGTCCAGGCTGGTCTCGCCGCGCAGCACGCTGCCGGCCAGGTAGGAGAGGACCTCGGACTCGGCGCGCAGCCGGGCGGCCTGGTGGGTGCGGCGGGCGGCCAGGTCGACGACCGAGGCGACCGACATCGCGACGCCGAGGAAGACGGCGATGGCGACGATGTTCTTGGGGTCGGCGACGGTGAGCCGGTGGATCGGCGGGGTGAAGAACCAGTTGAGGAGGAGCGAGCCCGCGACGGCCGAGGCGAGCGCCGGTACGAACCCGCCGAGGAGGGCCGCGGAGACCGTCAGGGCGAGGAAGAGCAGCATGTCGTTGGCGAGCCCGAGATCGGCGTCGACATGGGTGAGGAGCAGGGCGAGGGCGGCGGGTCCCGCGACGCCGACGATCCAGCCGCCGAGGATGCGGGAGCGGCCGAGCCGGGCGCCGCGCGCGACCGGCAGGCCCCGCCCCTTGGCCACCTCGCCGTGGGTGACGATGTGGACGTCGAGGTCGGTCCCCGAGTCCCGGGCAACGGTCTGGCCGACGCCGGGACCGAGCACGTACTGCCAGGAGCGGCGCCGGCTGGAGCCCAGCACGATCTGGGTGGCGTTGACCCCGCGGGCGAACTCGAGGAGCGCGGAGGGGATGTCGTCGCCGATGACGTGGTGGAACGTTCCGCCGAGGTCCTCGACCAGGGTCCGCTGGACGGCCAGCTCCTTCGGCGAGGCCGAGGTGAGTCCGTCGCCGCGGGCTATGTAGACGGCGAGGACCTCGCCTCCGGCGCCCTTCTCGGCCAGCCGGGTGGCCCGTCGTATCAGGGTGCGCCCCTCGGGTCCGCCGGTCAGGCCGACGACGATCCGCTCGCGGGCCTGCCAGGTCGAGCGGATGTTGTGCTCGCCCCGGTACTGCTGGAGGTACTCGTCGACCCGGTCGGCGGTCCAGAGCAGGGCCAGCTCGCGCAGGGCGGTGAGGTTGCCGGGGCGGAAGTAGTTGGAGAGGGCCGCGTCGACCTTGTCCGAGGTGTAGACGTTGCCGTGGGCCATCCGGCGCCGCAGGGCCTCCGGGCTCATGTCGACCAGTTCGATCTGGTCCGCCCGGCGCACGATCTCGTCGGGGACGGTCTCCCGCTGCCGTACCCCGGTGATCGACTCGACGACGTCCCCGAGCGATTCCAGGTGCTGGATGTTGACGGTCGAGACCACGTCGATGCCTGCGGCGAGGAGCTCGGCGACGTCCTGCCACCGCTTGGGGTTCCTGGACCCCGGCACGTTCGTGTGGGCGAGCTCGTCGACGAGGGCGACGGCGGGACGGCGGGCCAGGACCGCGTCGATGTCCATCTCGGGGAAGGCCGTCCCCCGGTAGTCCAGGGTGCGGCGCGGGACCTGCTCCAGGCCGTGCAGCATGGCCTCCGTGCGCGGCCGCCCGTGGTGCTCCACGAAGGCCACGACGCAGTCCGTGCCGCGCTCCACCCGCCGGTGCGCCTCCGCGAGCATCGCGTAGGTCTTGCCGACGCCCGGCGCAGCGCCGAGGTAGATCCGAAGCTTGCCGCGTCCCATGGCTCGACCATACGTCCAGCCAAACGGACATTCCGTACGCGGAGAGGGGCCCCGGTGCGGTATTGACGTGATTCTGATGTCGATTCCGCCGGCCCCGGATGTCGAGAACGCCGGACCGGCTCCGACCCCACCACGACAGTGGCCCCGGGCACCGCCCGGGACGCGACGCACATCCGAGGAGCACCCCGTGAAGTACATGCTGTTGATGCAGTTCCACGCGCAGAGCCTCGACGTCCCGTCGATCGGGGAGTGGCAGCCGGAGGAGATCCGCGCGCACATCGCGTTCATGCGGACCACGAACGAGAAGCTGGCGGCCGCGGGCGAACTGGTCGACGCGCAGGGGCTCGCGATGCCGGAGACGGCGCGGATCGTCCGGGCGGCGGCGGACGGCTCGGCCCTGGTGACCGACGGCCCCTTCGCCGAGACCAAGGAGTTCCTGGCCGGCTGGTGGATCGTCGAGGTCCCGTCCCAGGAGCGGGCCCTGGCCATCGCGGCCGAGGTGTCGGCGGCGCCCGGCCCCGGCGGCGCCCCGATCAACATGCCCATCGAGGTACGCGAGGTCATGTCCGAGCCCCCGGCGGAACCGGGCGCGGAGAGCTGAGGCCCCCGGGGCACGCGGCGGGCCCGCGTCTCCGGGGGGGCGCGGAGAGTCAGGCCGGGACCGCCCCGAGTCGCGGGCCCGCGCCCGCCGTGCGGCGGGCCCTCAGTGCTCGATGATCTCGCCGTCGCTCAGCTCCAGGACCCGGTCCGCCAGGACCAGGAGCTGGGGGTCGTGCGTGGCGACCAGGGCCGTACAGCCCTCGCTGCGCACGACCGCGCGCAGCAGCTGCATGACGGCGAGACCGGTCTCGGCGTCCAGCTGGCCCGTGGGTTCGTCGGCGATCAGCAGGGCCGGCTTGTTGGCCAGGGCGCGGGCGATGGCGACCCGCTGCTGCTGGCCGCCGGAGAGCTCGCCGGGCCGCTGCTCGGCGTGGTCGGCGAGCCCCACGAGGCCGAGGAGCAGGGCGACCCGCTCCTCGCGCTCCTTGGGGTCCGCCTTGCGCAGCCGCATCGGCACGCCGACGTTCTCGGCGGCGGAGAGGATGGGGAGCAGGCCGAAGGACTGGAAGATGAAGCCGATCCGGTCGCGGCGCAGTTCGAGGAGTCCGCTCTCGCCGAGCGTGGAGAGGTCGGTGCCGTCGATGACGATCCGGCCGCCGTCGGCGCTGTCGAGGCCGCCCACCAGGTTGAGCAGGGTCGTCTTGCCGGAGCCCGAGCGGCCCTTGAGCGCGACGAGCTCGCCGCGCGGGATGTCGAAGGAGACCCCGCGCAGGGCGTGGACGGCCGCCTCGCCCGTGCCGTACGAACGGCGCAGGTCCTCGACGCGGACCATCGGCCGGCCCGCCGGGTCCTCGGCCACGGCCGTCGCGGGCCCCGTGCTGCTCTCACTCACCTGAGTTCCCCCTCCTCGAACATGTGCGCCCGCCAGTATGGTCCGCGGTCACCCCCGACGGCCAGAGTCGGAGGCCCGACCCCTGTGGAAAACGCGGGCGCCCGAACGACCGGTGGGCCCCTTCCCGTACGGAGTCGTACGGGAAGGGGCCCACCGGTCGAAGCGAGGGCGCTCGGCGGAGGTCAGGAGCCCTCCGCGAAGCGCGGTTGCCCAGCGGAGTCGGAGACCTCCGCGGGGCGGGGTCACTCAGCGGAGCTCGGAGATCTCCGGGCCGCGCTGGAGCTGTCCCATGCCGCCGGAGAAGCGGGAGTTCTCCTGCTCCTCCTGCTGCACGCCGTCCGGCACCATCTGCGCGTCGTTCGGCAGCTTCAGCACGATCGGGTCGCGCGGGGCCATCGGGCCGTCGCCGCGGACGACGACGGTGTCCCGGACGATCTGCTCCAGGAGTCCGGCCGCCTCGGGCTGCACGGCGCCCTGCCCGGAGATCACTCCGCGCAGGAACCAGCGGGGCCCGTCGACGCCCACGAAGCGGACCAGCTGCACACCGCGGTTGCCGTCCGGCAGCTGGACGGGCACCTGGGCCCGGAGCTCCCAGCCCAGGGGGCCCTCGACCTCGTCGATGACACCGCCCTGCTGGACGATGCCCGTGGCGATCTCGTCGCGGACCTCGCCCCAGATACCCTCGTTCTTGGGGGCGGCGAAGGCCTGCAGCTGTACGGCGCTGTCGCGCAGCACGACGGTGGCGGCGACGATCGCGTCACCGGCCACCTCCACCCGCAGCTCCATGCCCTCGACTCCGGGCACGAAGACGCCACCGAGGTCCACCCGGCCCTCGTCGGGCTTGGACACCTCGGAGATGTCCCAGGGCCCGTCGGGCCGGGGCGCTGGCGGAAGGTTCACACGGCGCGGGGCCGCGTCGTCCGCGTCCTCGCCGTCCACCGCGTCGACGACCTGCTCGGCCTCGCCCGCCGCGTCCTCGGCGGCACCGCTCTTCTTGCGACGTCCGAACACGTCACTGTCCTTCCCGGTCGGATACGACCGAAGCGTATCGATTCCCACCCGTAGTGCCGTCCACGGCGGCGTGACCGCCGGTGGACCCGAAGCCCCCCTCGGCCCGCGCCGAGCCGGGAAGTTCCGCCACCTCGTGGAAGCGCACCTTCTCGACCTGTTGGACGACAAGTTGGGCGATCCTGTCGAATCGTTCGAACCGCACGGTCTCGCGCGGGTCGAGATTGACCACGATCACCTTGATCTCTCCACGGTACCCGGCATCCACCGTCCCCGGGGCATTCACCAGCGCCACTCCGCAGCGGGCGGCGAGACCGGAGCGCGGGTGCACGAAGGCCGCGTACCCGTCCGGCAGGGCGATGGAGACCCCGGTGGGCAGCACGGCGCGCTCCCCGGGGGCGAGCTCGGCGGCCTCGGTGGTCACCAGGTCCGCCCCGGCGTCGCCGGGATGCCCGTAGGCCGGGATCGGCACCTCGGGGTCCACACGGCGGATCAGTACGTCGACAGGGTTGCGCATCAGGGGTTCACCTCGAAGGCGCGGGCGCGCCGGACCTGGTCGGGGTCGGACATGGCGGCCTGGATCTCCTCCGGGCGGCCGTTGTCGATGAAGTGGTCGACCTTGACCTCGACGAAGAGGGCGTCGGCGCGGACGGCGACGGGGCCCTCGGGCCCGCCGATCCGGCCGACCGCGGTCGAGAAGATCTTGCGGCCGTGCACGGCGGTGACCGCGGCCTCCAGGTGGAGCACGGTGCCGACGGGGACGGGCCGGACGAAGTCGGTCTCCAGGCGTCCGGTCACGGCGATGACCCGCAGCAGCCAGTTCAGGGAGCCGAGGGTCTCGTCGAGCGCGGTGGCGAGCACGCCGCCGTGCGCGAGGCCGGGGGCGCCCTGGTGGTCGGGGGTCACCGTGAACTCGGCGGTGACGGTCACGCCCTCGCCCGCCCGCGCCTCCAGGTGCAGGCCGTGGGGCTGCCCGCCGCCGCACCCGAAGCAGTACTCGTAGTGCGCACCGAGTAGCTCGCCGGGAGCCGGCGCGTCGGGGTGGCGTACCGGCGGTATGGCGTCGGCCGGCGGGGTGAGGGCGGCAGATGTTGCAGTCACAGGCGCAGACCTTACCCGCGCGGATGGGCGCGGGTCGCGCCGTGCCAAGCTTGGACGCATGCAGCCTTCCGCACCGTCCCCGGCCCCCTCCCCCGCGCCCTCCGCAGCGCCGCGCTTCGACGAGCGGCTGACGGCGCCCCGCTCGTGGTGGGCGATCGCGGGTCTGATCGGTCTCTCCGGCGGTCTGATCATGTTCCCGCTGGGTACGGTCCCGATGCTGGGCGGCCTGATCGTGGCGGCGGTCCTCGCCGGGATGGGCGTCTCCTCGTACGGATCCGCGCGGATCCGGGTGGTGGCCGGTTCGCTGGTGGCGGGCGACGCGCGGATCCCGGTCGCGGCGCTCGGGGCGGCCGAGGCGCTCGACGCGGAGGAGGCGCGCGCCTGGCGCACCCACAAGGCGGACCCGCGCGCCTTCATGCTGATGCGCAGCTACGTGCCCGGGGCGGTACGGGTCGAGGTGGCGGATCCGGCGGACCCGACGCCGTACGTGTACCTGTCCAGCCGCGAGCCGGAGGCGCTGGTCGCGGCCCTGGAGGCCGAACGCGTCGGCGACGAGGGCTGACGGCCGGCAGCGTCTCGCCCCCGGGGGCCCTACGGGGCCCCTGTGTCGTGGTCGGGGGGCTCTGCCCCTGCGTCGCCGCCCCGGGGGCTCTGTTCGTCACCGGGGAGCCCCGTCGCCGGGGGCTAGAAGCCCAGCTCCTTGGGGTTCTCGGGCTGCTCCAGGGGAGGCAGGTCGCGGAGGGCGTCCCAGGGGATCTGGCGGGCGCGCAGGTCCTTGCGGATGCGGGAGGCGAGCTTCTTGGTGTCGCGGCGGTTCATGACCGCGCCGACGGCGGCACCGACCATGAAGGGCATCAGGTTCGGCAGGTTGCGCACCATGCGCTTCATGATCTGCTGGCGCAGTTCGCGCTTGAGCTGGCCGCCGAGGGCCGCGTTGACGGTGGTGGGCTTGGTGGGGTCGATGCCCCGCTCCTCGGCCCAGGAGGTCAGGTAGGCCGCCGAGCGCTGGGTGATCCGGCCGGGGGGCCGCAGTCCGTAGACCTCGTGCAGCTCGGCGATGAGTTTGAGTTCCACGGCGGCGACGCCGGTGATCTCGGCCGCCAGTTCGGCCGGCATGGCCGGGGGGACCGGGAGCATGGCCGCGGCGCCGATGCCCGCGCCCACCGTCGAGCTCGCGTTCGCGGCGCCCGTGACGAGCTTGTCCGCGAGCTGCTCCGGGTCGAGGCCGGGGAACTGCTTGCGCAGGGTCGCCAGGTCGCGGACGGGGATCCGCGGGGCGAGGTCGATCAACCGGTCGGCGAGGTAGCCGATGCCGGCCTTGGCGCTGTCGCCGCCGCGCCGCACACCCTGTGCGACGCCGCGCCGGACGGCGTCGATCCGTTCGGAGTCGATCCTGATCTTGTCGAGCCGGGCCCGCGCGGGGTCGGCGAGGCGCCTGACGGCGCCGAGGCGCCCGTCGTGCCGCTCCACGTCCTGCCCGCCGGCCCGTCCCGCCTCCCGCTCCGCCGGCGGTGCCGGGTCGAGCTCGGCCCCCGCCTCGAGCGAGGCCGCGAGGCCCCGCTCGTCGTCACGTGCGCCGAGGGAGGGCAGGGATGCTGCCTGCACGGCTTCGGGGGCCTCCTGGGCACCCTCTGCCGGGCCTGAGCCGCCGTTGTACGTCTGCGGGCTCCCGGGGAGCCGCAGACGCCGCTTCCGGGACGGTGTGCCTGCCACGGCCGGGCGACCTCAGTCGCAGTCGCGGCAGATCGGCTGGCCGTTCTTCTCCCTGGCCAGCTGGCTGCGGTGGTGCACGAGGAAGCAGCTCATGCAGGTGAACTCGTCGGCCTGCTTGGGCAGGACCCGGACGGCCAGCTCCTCGTTCGAAAGGTCGGCGCCGGGAAGCTCCAGGCCTTCGGCGGCCTCGAACTCGTCGACGTCGACGGTCGAGGTCGACTTGTCGTTCCGGCGGGCCTTCAGTTCTTCAAGGCTGTCCGAGTCGACGTCGTCGTCGGTCTTGCGTGGGGTGTCGTAATCCGTTGCCATGTCGCTCTCCCCCTCTGGGTGGTTGCGGTGTCTCCAGCGCACGTAACGCGTGAGAGGTCGGACTTGTGCCCGACCTGAGGCGGAGATTTTGCCTCACATCAAGGTCTGTTACTCAATCGACACCCGTCGCACGCTCTCGCGAGTGATCGGCTTCGGGTGGCGAACCGGACCGTACACGGTCCTCCGGGCGCCCTACACAGGCGCCACCCCGTGTACTTCCCGTCATTCCGGGCCCCGGAAACCCGGACTTTTCCTGGTTTTCCGAGGGATTTCTCGGTCACGGAGAGTGGAAGTCCGGACACCCTCTCCTGTGATCGATCACACATGAGCGTCTCAGAATCGGGGCCCCGAAATTCCGCGCAAAGCGAACGGAACCGGTCGGGCTCGTGCAGTGTGTCAGATCGGCAGAGTGACGCGCATCACGAGACCTCCGCCCTCGCGGGGCTCCGCGATGATACGGCCGCCGTGGGCACGGGCCACGGATCTGGCGATCGACAGGCCGAGTCCGACCCCCTTGTCGCTGCCGGTCCGCTCCTGGCGGAGCCTGCGGAACGGCTCGAAGAGGTTGTCGATCTCGTAGGCGGGCACGACGGGCCCCGTGTTCGAGATGACCAGGACCGCCTGGCCGTGCTCGGTCTCCGTGGTGACCTCCACCCAGCCGTCGTCCGGCACGTTGTACCGCACGGCGTTCTGGAGGAGGTTCAGCGCGATCCGCTCCAGCAGGACGCCGTTGCCCTGGACGACCGCGGGACCCAGCTCGCGCCGGATCTCCACGCCCTTGGCCACGGCCTCGGCGTGCGTCTGGTCGATCGCCCGGGAGGCGACCTCGGCGAGGTCGACGGCCTTCCGCTCGATGATCTGGTTGTCGCTCCGGGCCAGCAGGAGCAGGCCCTCGACGAGCTGCTCGCTGCGCTCGTTGGTGGCGAGCAGCGTCTTGCCCAGCTGCTGGAGCGCCAGGGGCGCCTCGGGGTCCGAGACGTGGATCTCCAGCAGGGTGCGGTTGATCGCGAGCGGGGTCCGCAGCTCGTGCGAGGCGTTGGCGACGAACCGCTGCTGCGCGGTGAAGGCCCGCTCCAGACGCTCCAGCATCTCGTCGAACGTGTCGGCCAGCTCCTTGAGCTCGTCGTCGGGGCCGTCGAGCTCGATCCGCCGGGCCAGGTCGGAGCCGGCCACCTGGCGGGCGGTGCGGGTGATCCGGCCGAGCGGCGAGAGCACCCGTCCCGCCATGGCGTAGCCGAAGGCGAAGGCGATGATGCTCAGGCCGAGCAGGGCGAACAGGGAGCGGCGCAGGAGGTCGTCGAGGGCCAGGTCGCTCTGGTGCCGCAGGCAGACCGAGACCGCGTCGTTGAACTGCTCGCCGGTGCCCGTGTTGGGCAGCTGGCACCAGGACGTGGTCGGCTGCACCTCACCCTTGACGATCTTGAACGGCAGCTGGGCCGCGCTGTCGCTGAGCGCCTGCGCCGTGAAGAGGTAGATGATCGACAGCAGCAGGATGCCCGCGATGAGGAACATCCCGCCGTACAGCAGCGTGAGCCGTATCCGGATGGTCGGGCGCAGCAGCGGCCTGACCGGGTCCCGGGGGTCCCAGGTGGGTTTCGGTGGCGCCTGGGGGTGGGGCGCCGGTGTCGTGGCCATCAGGTCAGATCCGGTAGCCGGAGCCGGGCACGGTGACGATGACCGGCGGCTCGCCGAGCTTGCGGCGCAGGGTCATGACGGTGACGCGCACCACGTTGGTGAAGGGGTCGGTGTTCTCGTCCCAGGCCTTCTCCAGGAGCTGCTCGGCCGAGACGACGGCGCCCTCGCTGCGCATGAGGACCTCCAGGACGGCGAACTCCTTGGGCGCGAGCTGGACCTCCTTGCCCTCGCGGAAGACCTCGCGGCGGTTCGGGTCGAGCTTGATGCCGGCGCGCTCCAGGACGGGCGGGAGCGGGACGGTCGTCCGCCGGCCGAGGGCGCGCACGCGCGCGGTGAGCTCGGTGAAGGCGAAGGGCTTGGGGAGGTAGTCGTCCGCGCCGAGCTCCAGGCCCTCCACGCGGTCGCTGACGTCGCCGGAGGCGGTGAGCATCAGGACGCGGGTGGGCATGCCCAGCTCGACGATCTTGCGGCAGACGTCGTCGCCGTGGACGAGCGGGAGGTCGCGGTCGAGGACGACGACGTCGTAGTCGTTGACGCCGACCCGCTCCAGGGCCGCGGCGCCGTCGTACACGACGTCGACGGCCATGGCCTCCCGGCGCAGTCCGGTGGCCACCGCATCGGCGAGCAGCTGCTCGTCCTCGACGACGAGTACGCGCACGTCGTTGTTCCTTCCCGTCAAGCCGCTGTCCGGGGTGGGGACCGGCTGGATTCCACGCACTGACTGTGCGTGTCCATCCTGCCCCGTACGCGCGTAAACCGGCTGTAAGGCGGTGGTGGGGGACCCGGGGCGGGCGGGTGGTGAGCGGGGGGCGCGCGGCGGCGCGCGAAGAATTCACCTGATTCGCGGGCCAGTTGAGGTTTCCTTGAGGAAGGGGCTGGGGAGGACGACTGCACACCCCGTGATCACGCCTGTATGCGGCGCGCCACCTGACGCTCCCTGTCCCCCAGAGGCCGCAGTGTGTGATCCACCCACCCTCGGCACACCCCCGTGCCACCGGACCCACGACGAGGGGGCGCACGATGGACGCTTTCACCGCAGGACTGCTGCACCGCATCAGGACCACGCAGACGGACCTCACGCGAGCTCGTGAGACGGGCGACGACTACCTCGCGGATGTCGAGCAGGCTGAGCTGGACGACCTGCACCGCCTGGCCGCCGAGCACGGCGTGGAGGTAGCCGCGCCGGGCGTCTGACCCGTCTCCACCGAACGACCCGCGATCACGCCCGTACGCGTACGAGGGCCCCGGAGCCGCTCCCGGCTCCGGGGCCCTCGTGCGTCCGCCTCGCGGCCGCGTCAGTCGTGCCAGGCCCCCAGCTCCTCCAGGAGCTCCTGGAGGGGCCCGAAGAGCCCCGGAGAGGCCGCGAGGGTCAGCTCTCCGGACTCCGGCTCCCCGGGGCGGCCTCCGGTCAGGGCGCCCGCCTCGCGGGCGATGAGCGCCCCGGCGGCGAGGTCCCAGGGGTTGAGTCCGCGCTCGTAGTACGCGTCGAGGCGGCCGGCCGCGACGTCGCAGAGGTCGATCGCGGCCGAGCCGCCGCGGCGGATGTCGCGGACCAGCGGGATCACGCGCCGGGCGACGTCCGCCTGGCGGGCGCGGCGGGTCTGGATGTATCCGAAGCCGGTGCCGAGGAGGGCCTGGTCGAGCACGGGCGAGGGGCGGGCGGCGAGGCGCCGGTCGCCCTCGTACGCCCCGCCGCCGAGGACCGCGTGGTAGGTCTCGCCGCGCATCGGCGCCTCGACCACGCCGACCACGGTCTCGCCGTCCCGTTCGGCGGCGATGGAGACGGCCCAGGTGGGCAGGCCGTACAGGTAGTTCACGGTGCCGTCGAGCGGGTCGATGACCCAGCGGATCCCGCTGACGCCGGGGCTCGATGCGCCCTCCTCGCCGAGGAAGCCGTCCTGGGGGCGGTGCTCGGCGAGGAAGCCGGTGATCAGCTTCTCGGCGGCGATGTCCATCTCGGTGACCACGTCGATGGGGCTGGACTTGGTCGTGGCGACGGCGAGGTCGTCCGGGCGGCCGTCGCGCAGGAGGGCGCCGGCGCGCCGGGCGGCCTCCAGGGCGAGGTCGTGCAGTTCGGTGAGCAGGGGGTCGGTCACGCTGTCTCCTTACGCGTACGGGCTGTCGGCGCCGGCCGCCGCCGGCCGTTCGGCCCTGGCGGGGCAGCAGCCGATCGGGCACAGGTCGTGGGAGGCCCCGAGGGCGCCCAGGGCGCACCGCTCCGCGCGGATCCCCCGCTCCTTGGCGGCGCGCTCCAGGACGAGCTCGCGGACGGCCGCGGCGAAGCGCGGGTCGGCGCCGACGGTGGCCGAGCGCCGGACGGGCAGGCCGAGTTCGGCCGCCTTCGCCGTGGCCTCGGTGTCGAGGTCGTACAGGACCTCCATGTGGTCGGAGACGAAGCCGATCGGGACCATGACGGCGGCGGGGACGCCGCTGCCGTGCAGCTGCTCCAGGTGGTCGCAGATGTCGGGTTCGAGCCACGGGATGTGGGGGGCGCCGCTGCGGGACTGGTAGACGAGCTTCCACGGGCGGTCGGTGCCGGTCCGCTCGCGGACCGCGTCGGCGATGGTCCGCGCCACGTCGAGGTGCTGCCGGACGTAGGCCCCGCCCTCGCCGTGCTCGGTGACCGGGCCGGAGCTGTCGGCGGCGGAGTCGGGGATGGAGTGGGTGGTGAAGGCGAGGTGGGCGCCGTCCCGCACGGACGGGTCGAGCTCGGCGAGGGAGGCGAGGACGCCCTCGATCATGGGCTCGACGAAGCCGGGGTGGTTGAAGTAGTGCCGGAGCTTGTCGACGCGGGGCAGCGGGAGGCCTTCCGCCTCCAGCGCGGCGAGGGCGTCGGCGAGGTTCTCCCGGTACTGGCGGCAGCCGGAGTAGGAGGCGTACGCGCTGGTGGTGAGGACGGCGATGTGGCGCCTGCCGTCCGTGACCATCTCCCGGAGGGTGTCGGTGAGGTACGGCGCCCAGTTCCGGTTTCCCCAGTAGACCGGGAGGTCGAGGCCGGCCTCCGCGAAGTCCGTCCGCAGCGCGTCGAGGAGCGCGCGGTTCTGGTCGTTGATCGGGGAGACGCCGCCGAACAGGAAGTAGTGCTGCCCCACTTCCTTGAGCCGTTCCTTCGGGATGCCGCGGCCGCGCGTCACGTTCTCCAGGAACGGGACCACGTCGTCCGGACCCTCGGGGCCGCCGAAGGAGAGCAGCAGCAGGGCGTCGTACGGGGCGGGATCGTGCTGATCGGACATGGCAACGATCCTCCCACCCGGCTCCGGCGGCGGGGGGCGCGGCCCGTCCGTGCCCGATCGTCCGAAAAAGGGGGATGACCGATCGACTTCAACACCGTAGGCTTTAGCTATTAATTACACGTGTTGACCAAGGACGCCTCTTGCCCAGTCCCTACCGCGCGATCTTCGAGGCGCCCGGCACCGCCTCGTTCTCCGTCGCCGGATTCTTCGGCCGGATGCCGCTGTCCATGATGGGCATCGGCATCGTGACCATGATCTCGCAGGTCACCGGCAGGTACGGGCTCGCCGGCGCGCTCTCCGCGACCCTCGCCATGTCCGCCGCGGCGCTCGGCCCCCGGGTGTCGCGCCTCGTCGACCGGCACGGGCAGCGCAAGGTGCTCAGGCCGGTGACCCTGGTCTCGCTCGCCGCGGCCGCCGGCCTCCTCCTCTGCGTGCAGCAGGGGGCTCCGGACTGGACGCTCTTCGTCTTCACCGCCGTGATCGGCTGCGTGCCGAGCCTCGGCGCGATGACCCGGGCCCGCTGGGCGGACATCTACCGGGGCGACGGGCGGCGCCTGCACACGGCGTACTCCTGGGAGTCGATCGTCGACGAGGTGTGCTTCATCTTCGGCCCGATCATCTCGATCGGTCTGTCGACGACCTGGTTCCCCGAGGCCGGTCCGCTGTTCGCCGGGGTGTTCCTGACCGTCGGCGTCTTCTGGCTGACCGCCCAGCGCGCGACGGAACCCGTGCCGCACCCGCGGGAGGACGGCGAGAAGAGCGCGTCCGCGCTCCGCTCCCCCGGCCTCCAGGTGCTGACCCTCGCCTTCGTCGCCACCGGCGCCATCTTCGGCTCGGTGGACGTGGTGACCGTGGCCTTCGCCGAGGAGCAGGGCCACAAGGCGGGCGCCAGCCTCGTTCTGGCCGTCTACGCGCTGGGCTCCTGCCTGGCCGGCGCCGTCTTCGGACTGCTGCACCTCAAGGGCGCGCCGTCCCGCCGCTGGCTGCTGGGCATCTGCGCGATGGCCGTGAGTATGATCCCCCTCCTACTGGCCGGGAACTTGCCGTTGCTGGCCGTGGCGCTCTTTGTCGCGGGCCTGTCCATCGCACCGACGATGGTGACCACGATGGCCCTCGTCGAAGCGCACGTACCGCGCACCAAGCTGACCGAGGGCATGACCTGGACGGGTACCGGGCTCGCGATCGGCGTGGCGCTCGGCTCGTCGGCCGCCGGCTGGGTGGTCGACGCGTCGGGAGCAGAGGCGGGGTTCGTGGTGCCCGTCGTCTCGGGCGCGCTCGCGGTCGCGGTGGGTCTCCTCGGACACCGCCGGCTGCGCACGCCGGCACCGAACCGGGAGGGGCAGCGTGAGCGGGACGACGACAGCGGGGTCGGGGAGCGCCAGGACGGCGAGCAACCCGTGGCGTAACTGGGCGGGGAACGTCACCTCCCGCCCGGTGCGGGAGGTGAGCCCGGCCTCGGCCGAGGAACTCGCCGAGGCGGTGCGCCGGGCGGCGGCGGACGGACTGCGGGTGAAGACGGTCGGTACCGGCCACTCCTTCACCTCGATCGCGGCCACCGACGGCGTCCTGATCCGCCCGGGTCTGCTCACCGGCATCCGGCGCATCGACCGCGAGGCGATGACCGTGACGGTCGAGTCCGGCACCCCGCTCAAGCGGCTCAACGTGGCGCTGGCCCGCGAGGGCCTGTCGCTCACGAACATGGGCGACATCATGGAGCAGACCGTCGCCGGCGCCACCTCCACGGGCACCCACGGCACGGGCCGCGAGTCGGCCTCGATAGCCGCGCAGATCCGCGAGCTGGAGCTGGTGACGGCCTCGGGCGAACTGCTCGTCTGTTCGGAGAAGGAGAATCCGGAGGTCTTCGCGGCCGCCAGGATCGGTCTCGGCGCGCTCGGCGTGGTCACGGCGATCACCTTCGCGGTGGAGCCGGTCTTCCTGCTCACCGCGCGCGAGGAGCCGATGACCTTCGACCGGGTCACCGCCGAGTTCGACGCGCTGCACGCGGAGAACGAGCACTTCGAGTTCTACTGGTTCCCGCACACGAACAACTGCAACACCAAGCGCAACAACCGCAGCGCGGGCCCCGCCGCCCCTCCCGGGCGGATCAGCGGCTGGATCGAGGACGAGCTCCTCTCCAACGGCATCTTCCAGCTCGCCTGCTCGGTGGGCCGCGCCGTGCCGCCGGTGATCCCCTCGATCGCCAAGGTCTCCAGCCGGGCCCTGTCGGCCCGTACGTACACCGACATCCCGTACAAGGTCTTCACCTCGCCGCGCCGGGTGCGCTTCCTGGAGATGGAGTACGCGCTTCCGCGTGAGGCGGCGGTCGCCGCGCTGCGCGAGCTCAAGGCGATGGTCGAGCGCTCGCCGCTGAAGGTGAGCTTCCCGGTGGAGGTGCGGACCGCCCCCGCGGACGACATCGCGCTGTCCACGGCCTCGGGGCGGGAGACCGCGTACATCGCCGTCCACCTGTACAAGGGCACGCCCCACCAGGCGTACTTCACCGCGGTGGAGCGCATCATGACGGCGCACGGGGGCCGCCCCCACTGGGGCAAGGTGCACACCCGCGACGCCGCCTACTTCTCCGAGGTCTACCCGCGCTTCGCCGAGTTCACGGCAGTGCGCGACCGGCTCGACCCGGACCGGCTGTTCGCCAACGACTACCTCCGCCGGGTCCTGGGCGACTGACCGTCACCCGGTGCCCGGGTCGCCGTCGGCCGGTGCCGGGGCGTCCGGCGAGCCGGCGCCGGTGGTGGGCTCCTGGGTCGGGGCGGTGGGCGTCGGGGCGGTCGTCGGGCCCGTCGGCGTCGGGGCGGGCGTCTCGCCGCCGGTGGAGTCGGAGGGGGTCGGCTCCGTGGACGGGGTCGCCGTCCCGGTCCCCGTCTCGCCACCCTGGTCGCCCGGGGTCGGGGTGGCGCCCGTCGCGGGCGTGCCGTCCTCCGGCCGCGTGGCACCGCCGGAGGAGCCGGACGGCGTGGGCGCGGGCCGCTCGTCGCGGTCCGGCGCGTCCTGCGCCGCGCTCCCGCCGCGGACGACGGAGCCGAAGGTGGTGGACCCGTGGGTGCCGCTGAAGTCCTGCCCCGAGACCAGCTCGTAGGTGGTGATGCCGCCCATGGTCACGCCGAAGACCAGGGCGGCCGCGATGGCCGGGCGCTTCCAGCCGCGCACCCGGGTGCCGTGGGTGGTCGCGCCGCCGAACTCCTCGTCGTACGGGGAGGGGGCGGGCGGGAGGGTGCCGAGCATCAGGGTGCGGTCGTCCCGCGGCCCTGCCGTGACCGGGATCTGACGCGCCTTCGGCTTGGCGGCCGCGGTCGCGTCGCGGACCTGCTCGCCGGTGCGTTTGAAGAGGTGCTGGAAGAGCGGGCCGCCGCAGGTGGCGATGACACTGATCACACCGGCGCCGACGATCGTCCCGTACACGCCGAGGGTGGAGGCGAGTTTGGCGGCGATCACCGCGGCCAGGGCGCTGCCCGACACCTGAGCCACGCTCAGGTCGATCCTTCTCCTGCCGCCCTCCCGCTCCTCCTTGGGTTCCTCCGTGCCGGTCTCCGGCCTGTGACGCATCTCCAACCCCTGACGGCTCATCCGTTCGCCTTGCACCCAGAAGGGACAAATGGGCGAAGCGAATAGTTCCGTTTCTGCTGTTTCTGTGAACAGCGACACGTATGAGGGAAGATCGCGGAGACTCAACTCCCGTACCGCCCGCAAAGTTGGGCGGCGCGCCGGTCCACCCAGGTGGCCCGAATGGAGTACATTGACGAACCCTGGGTCCGGACGCCTTCGGGTGCCCGGGATCAAGGGGAGGGAGCCGAAAGCGGCACTCGAACCGGTGACGCCACGGCACCACACGGAAACCGGCTGCACAGAGTGACCACCAGTCACTCCGGGTAGCCACCAGGTCACCGTGTCATAACGGCGTTCCAGGGTCCATGCCCGACACGCCGGGCAACTCGGCAAGGTAGTGGCAGGCTGCACCCGGGCAGGCCACACTCGACTAGCGGAAGCAGCGACGCACGTGACGTCGGCAGGCACCACCCGGGAGGTCCCCATGCCCGAACTGCGTGTCGTGGCCGTCTCCAACGACGGCACACGACTGGTGCTGAAGGCTGCTGACAGCACGGAGTACACACTTCCGATCGACGAGCGGCTCCGTGCCGCCGTGCGCAACGACCGCGCGCGCCTCGGCCAGATCGAGATCGAGGTGGAGAGCCACCTCCGCCCCCGTGACATCCAGGCGCGGATACGAGCCGGTGCCTCCGCCGAGGAGGTCGCCCAGCTCGCCGGCATCCCCGTCGACCGCGTCCGCCGCTTCGAGGGCCCCGTGCTCGCCGAGCGCGCCTTCATGGCGGAGCGAGCCCGCAAGACGCCCGTCCGCAGGCCCGGCGAGAACAGCGGCCCGCAGCTCGGCGAGGCGGTGCAGGAGCGGCTGCTGCTGCGCGGCGCCGACAAGGACACCGTGCAGTGGGACTCGTGGCGGCGCGACGACGGCACCTGGGAGGTGCTGCTCGTCTACCGCGTCGCGGGCGAGGTCCACACGGCCAGCTGGACGTACGACCCGCCCCGGCGGCTCGTCCAGGCCGTCGACGACGAGGCACGGGCCCTGATCGGCGAGACGGACGACACGATCGCCGCCGCGCCGGAACCGAGCTTCCCGTTCGTGCCGCGCATCGCCCGGCTGCCCCGGGACAGGCCCCTCGACCGGGCCCTCGACCGCCAGATCGACCGGCCGGACCGCCAGCTGGAGCGGGCGTCCGCGTCGGCCGAGCCGGAGGAGGAGCGGGACTCGCTGACCAGCCTCCTGGAGGCCGTGCCCAGCTTCCGCGGCGACATGGTCGTTCCCGCGCCTCCGGACACGGAGCCCTCGGAGGAGGTCGAGGCGGAGGAGCCGCCGGCCCCGGCCGCCTCGGCAGGTGCCGGTTCCGCGTACGCCGACGTGCTGATGCCCCGCGCCGTCTCGGGCCACCGGGACCGGCTCACCGGCACCACGGACCGCCAGGCCGAGGCGGACGGCGTCCGTCCGGGCCGCCGCGCGGCGGTCCCCAGCTGGGACGAGATCGTCTTCGGCACCCGGCGCAAGAAGCAGGAGTGACGCCGTAGCCATACGGAAGCGGTGACGCCGTACACGTATGACGGCGGTGACTCCGTACCCGTACGACGGCTGTGACTCCGTACCCCGTACGACGGCGGTGACGCCGTACACGTACACGAAGGGCCCGCGCCGGACGACGGCGCGGGCCCTTCGCATGCGGACCGCTTCTCGTACGGACTACCGCGGGTCCGGGCCCGTGGCCACCGGACGGGCGGGGTCGGCGGACCACTCCGACCAGGAGCCGGCGTAGAGCGCCGCGGGGATGCCCGCGATCTCCAGGGCGAGCACCTCGTGGGCACCGGAGACGCCGGAGCCGCAGTAGACGGCGACCTCGGTGCCGTCCGTCGCGCCCAGTGCGGTGAAGCGGTCGCGCAGGACGCCGGCCGCGAGGAAGCGCCCGTCGGCGTCGACGTTCTCCGTCGTCGGGGCCGAGACCGCACCCGGGATGTGGCCGCCGACCCGGTCGATCGGTTCCACGTCCCCGCGGTAGCGCTCGGCCGCACGGGCGTCCAGGAGCAGCCCCGCGTCCGCCAGGGCGGCCGCCGCGTCGGCGTCGAGCAGCCCGAGCGCGCCCGGCTCGGGCCGGAAGTCGCCCGGCTCCGGCACGGGGACCTTCTCCGTGAGCTCGCCCGTCCAGGCCGCAAGTCCGCCGTCCAGGACCCGCACGTCCGGGTGACCGGCCCAGCGGAGCAGCCACCAGGCGCGGGCCGCGCCCCAGCCGAGGCCGCCGTCGTACACGACGACGGGCCGGTCAGCCGAGACGCCCGCGCGGCGCATCGCGGCCCCGAAGGCCGCCGGGTCGGGCAGCGGGTGGCGTCCACCGCTCCCGGGCGGGCCGGCGAGCTCCGCGTCCAGGTCGACGTAGACCGCACCGGGCAGGTGGCCGGCCTCGTACACGGGCCGTCCGGGCGGGCCGCCCAGCGTCCATCGGACGTCCAGGAGGACCGGCGGCCGGACCCCGGCCGACTCGCTCAGCAGTTCGCTTGCGGAGATGATGGGGTTCATGGGGCCATCCTCGCGCAGCCGCACGGCCGCCGGGGGCGGACCCGGGACCTCCCCCGCCGGATCGCGCCACGCACGGCGCGGCCGGGGGCGCGCCACGGCCCCGTTGGTGGCACCATCGGACCGGGGGCACGGCCACGACGATGGTCCGAGGAGAGAGTGACGATGACCGAGGCGACTCGGCGCACATCCGGCACCCCTTGTTGGGTGAGTCTGATGGTGCACGGGCTTGACGCCACCCAGGAGTTCTACAACGCACTCTTCGACTGGGAGTTCGTCCCCGGCCCGCGGCAGCTCGGCCCGTACGTGCGCGCGCTGCTCGGCGGCAAGGAGGTGGCGGGCATCGGCCAGCTGCCGCCCGACCGGAACCTGCGGATCGCCTGGACCCCCTACATGGCCACCGACGACGCCGACGAGACCGCCGAGACCATCCGCTGCTGCGGCGGCACGGTCGCGGTGGGCCCACTGGACGCGGGCGAGGCGGGCCGCCTGGCCATCTGCTCCGACCCGGTCGGGGCCGTCTTCGGGGTCTGGCAGGCGGAGGCGCACCACGGGACGGCCGCGGCCGGGCCGCCGGGGACCCCGGTCTGGAACGAGCTGCTCACGTACGAGACCTCCTCGGTCGGCAAGTTCTACCGGAGCGTCTTCGGGTTCGAGGTGGATCCGGTCGTGTCCGCCGACCACGACTACGCGACCCTCCTGGTCGACGAGCTGCCGGTGGCGTCCCTGCACGGCGTCGGCAACGCGCTGCCCCGGGACCGGGGCCCGCACTGGATGACGTACTTCGAGGTCGCCGACACGGACGCGGCCGCACGGTTGGTCGTGGAGCTCGGCGGCCGGGTGCTGCGCCCGCCGCGCGAGGGCACGGCGGGGCGGCTCTCGGTGGTGGCGGACCCGGAGGGCGCGGTCTTCACCCTGGTCAGGTCCGCCCCGGAGTGACGCCGGGCCGATGGACACGGCGCCGCAGGAGGCTCAGCCGCGCAGGGTCCGGGCCAGGGTCCGCAGCCGGGAGGGGCCGCCGCGCGCCGGGACCGGGTCCCCGCCCGGCAGGCCGAGCTCGGTGAGCCGCTCGGTGGTGAAGTGGTGCGCCGTGCCGGGGTCGGCGAGGTGCTCGGCCAGGAAGCGGACGGTCTCCTCGCGGAGCCCCGGGTGGATCTTGTGCCGCATGCAGTAGCCGACGGCGCGGACGAGGGGCGTGAGCGAGGCCGGGGCCGCTCCGGGGACGGCGGGCTCCGCTCCCCGCTCCAGGTCGGGGACGAGGTGGTCGACGACGGTGAGCGGGATGCGGTTGCTGTTCTCGAAGGGCGTGAGGCGGGCGAGGACCTCGGCCGTGCCCACGCGCGCGATGGGGATCCCGTAGTACACGGCGGCGGTGAGCATCGCCGTGGAGAAGCAGCCGACGACCAGCGCGGGCCGGCACCGCTCGTAGAAGGTCTCGGCGAGCAGCGGCCCGTCGAGGACGGTCAGCCGGACGCCGGAGCGTTCCGCCTCCTCGTGGAGGGCCTGGGAGTAGCGGGCGGGCGCGGTCGGGTGCGGTTTGAAGACCACCGAGCGGTGTCCGGCGGCCACGGCCCCGCGCAGCATCCGCACGTGCAGTTCCTCCTCCTCGTCGGCGGTGAGCAGGGCAAGGGCGGCGAGGTACTGGCCGAGCAGGAGGGCCGTGGCCCCGGCGGCGGCCGTCCGCGCGATGCCCGGGTCGTCGGCCGCCTCCTCGGCGATCTCGGCGAGGACCGCGCGGAAGGCGTCGTCGGGGACCAGCTCGGGCTCGACGCCGTACTCGCTCAGGAGGAGCGGCCGGAGCCCCGGCACGAGGTCGAGGTGGAGGACGCGCCGGACGCGGCAGGCGATGGACTGCGCGAGGTCGGAGCGGGTGGGGCCGTAGCTCATGAGGCCGTCGGCGTAGACGTGCAGGTCGCTCTCGGGGAACGCGCCGGCGAGCGCCTTGGCGGGGTTGACCTGGATGGACTCGACGATCAGCTCGACCGGGCCGGTGCCGAGGTCCCAGGCGGTGCGCAGCACGCGCTGCCAGAGCGGGGCCTCTTCGGGGCGGGGGGCCCAGCCGGCGGGGTGGTACGGGTGGATCGTCTCGTTCCAGTCGAGGACGCCGTCGAAGCGGGCGGCGATCCGGCCGTAGCCGGTCATCGCCTCCAGGCGCAGCGCGGTCTCGGGGATCTCGGCGTTGTGGGAGAGCAGCAGGAGCCTGCGGGCGTCCTCGCGGGGGCCGAACCGTCCGGCGTCCAGGGCGGCGGCGAGCGTGGCGGCGCCGTACAGCGTGGACACCTGGAAGAGCTGGACCCTGCGGCCGTCGGCGGCCGGGTCCGGCGCCGGTCCGGGGAGGGGCGCGGAGGCCGTGTCGGTGGCCATGGTTCAGGCGGTCCTTCCGGTGTCGCGCAGGCTGCGGAGGAGGGTGCTGCGCGCGGTGTCCATGGTGGCGAGGGTCTCGTCGAGGACGTCCTGCGGCATCCGGTGCAGGGCGTCGCGGACGTCGGCGCGCAGCCGGGTGCCGACGGCCGGTTCGTACAGCGCGATCTTGCCGACGTGGAAGGCGATCATCGCGCAGTAGGTGCGGACCGCCTTCGGCAGGAATCGGTCCGCCTCGGCGTCCCGGGAGACGTCGTCGAGCAGGAGGTCGTACGAGGGGATGAAGTCCAGCTGCCGGTTGTCGGTGATCTGGGTGAGCGAGGTGGTGACGCCGCGCCGGTAGAAGACGCCGTGCAGGGAAAGGGCGGCGAAGGTGCGGGCCTTGAGGTGGAGCCGCCAGATCCAGAGGCGGTCCTCGGCCGTTCTGAGAGAGGTCTCGAAACGCGAGGCGCCGTTCTCGAAGAGGCGTCCGCTGTAAATGCCGAAGGGGACGAACGGATAATCGACCATCGTCACCATGCTGGCCGGCGAGATGCCGTCCCTGGGGTCCATCACGGTGTCGCGGCGTTTGGCCGGCGCATACCGGATCTGGCGTTTCCGGCCCTCCGAGAGGACGTGGTCGGTGCGGGCGAAGTCGCAGTCGAGGCGGGAGATCCCGGCGACGGCGGCGCCGAGGTGGCCGGGGGCGTACCAGTCGTCCCCGTCGAGGAAGGTGAGGTAGTCGCCGCGTGCCGCGTCGATTCCGGTGTTCCGTGCCTGGGCGACGCCCTGATTGGTCTCGTGCCGGATGACGGTGGCGTTCGGCAGGCGGTCGCGCCAGCGGTCGAGGATTTCCGGGGTGTCGTCCGTCGAGCAGTCGTCGACCAGCAGGAACTCGAATTCGGGATCCGCGTTGTTCGCGAGGCTGCGCAAGGTGTCGGGGGCGTATGCCCCGACATTGTGGAACGGTACGACGACGGACAGTTTCGGCACTCGGAATCCCCACACTGATTCGAACGGTTAAACGTCGCTACGGCGGGCAGGTTAGCCGTCCGCTTTTCCGGGCGAACGATCCGTACGTGCACTGCGGGTGAACTCTTGCCGTCTCCCGCGGATACCCGTCACGGCCAGTGCGAGGAGCGCGGCCGCGCCGACCGCGCCGCCGAGCCGGAGCCCCGGGGGCCGGAAGGAGCAGCGGACGGCGGTGGCGCGCTTGTCGAGGGGGACGGCGACGAGACCCTCGTACGCGCGCGCGGGGCGGAGGTCCTCGTCCCCGGCGGCGCAGCTCCAGCCGGAGATGCGGGGTGCGGCGAGGACGGCGACGCCCGTGCTGCCCGGGGGCAGTTCGGCGGTGACGGTGTGTCCGGTGGCACGCACGCGCGTGGCGCCGGTCGCGGTGAGCTGCCGTACGGCGGCGTCGAGCCGGGCGCCGACCAGGCAGCCGACCGGTTGCCGGGGCAGTCGGACGCGGGCCTCGGGGCCCAGGTCGATCCGGACCTCGCCGGAGGCCGGCACGGTCCCGAGGGGACGCATCGGGGCGCGTACGGCCGGCGGCTTGCCCTCGAACTCCACCGGCGCCTCGCCGGCGAGGGCGGCCGTGCCCCGGTACTCGGGGGCCCAGAACCAGACCTGGGAGCCCGCCGGGCAGCGGGCGGTGACGGTGTGTCCGGTACGGCGGGGGGCGGGCGGCAGCTCGTACACGTCGGCGCCGAGCAGGCGTTCCTGACGCGCGAAGGCGGAGTCCCCGGGGTGCGTGGCCGGCGGCGCGGGCGGGCGGACGGTGACGAGCGGAGGTACGGGGGTGGTGGCGGCGGTGACGGTGGCCCGCGGCGGCGCGTCCTGGCGTACCGGCTCCGTGGGCCGGGAGCGGATCCGGGTGCCGATGGAGAACAGGGCGTCGGTCACGGGGTTGTCGAGGCTGACCGGGTGCCTGCCCTTGGCGTAGTAGCCGAAGCCCAGCGAGGCCAGGGTCCGGGAGGTCACGTCGGCGGTGAGGCTGCTGTAGTAGTCGGCGCCCTGCCCTCCGACGAGCAGGACGTCGTTGCCGCCGGGTACCTCGCCGGGGTCCGTGCGGTGCTGCGGCCAGGCGTCGGCGCGCGCCGCCTCGCGGGCCACGTCCTCGTGCCACGGTCCGATCCGGGGCGACCAGGAGACCTCGCTCCGCTGCTGCTCCTCGATCCGCTTCCCGGTGACGGCCGCCTCGCCCGCCTGGGCGGCGACCAGCAGGACCACGGCGAGTACGGGAAGCACGCGCGCGTGGACCCGGCGTGCGCCGGCCAGGGCGAGGAGGACCGCGGCGAGCGTCAGGAACGCGGCCGTGCCGAAGGCGGGGAAGGTCCACCGGTCGATGTCGACGCTCCCCCGGGCCGCCCACGCCAGGACTCCGAGCAGCGCACCGCCCGCCAGGAGCGCGGCCGGCCGGGGCACGCCGCGGGCGGCCGAGAACCAGGCCCCGATGAGCAGCAGCCCGCACAGGACGAAGGTCTGGCGGTAGGGGATGCCGTTGGGCGAGGCGCCGGCGTGCCAGAGCAGATGGGTGGGCTCCCACTGGAGGGAGAGCGTCATGAGGACGATCGCCGCCGTCCAGCCGGCCCGGACCCGCGGCGCGACGGCGGTGTTGAACGGCAGCGTCAGGGCGAGGGCGAGGGCGGGCGTGCCGATGAAGAGGGCGGGGCTGGCCACGCTCGCCGTCGCGGGCAGGAAGCGGGCGAGGACCTCCGTCCAGGCGGCGGGCGCGAAGGTGGTCTCCGGGGTCGGGTCGGCGACCTTGGTGGCGACGAAGACGACCACCACGAGCGGCGCGGCGAGGCCGATCCCGATGAGCACGCTCCGGGCTGCGCGCAGCGCTCCGGCGACGCGCTGCCGGGCGCCGGCGGTCTCCTCGCAGGTGAGGAGCCGGACCGCGAGGACGACGGCCGCGCCGAGGGTCGCCATGTACGCCGTGTAGAAGTTCGCGATCCAGGCGAGCGCGACGACCAGGGGGCCGAGGACGGGGCGGCGGCCGGTGCGGGCCCATTCGCCGACCAGGCAGAGCAGCGGGAAGGCGACGAGCCCGTCGAGCCACATCGGGACGGTGGCCCCGTAGTTGAAGGTCCAGCCGGAGAGCGCGTAGGCGGTGCCGAGCAGGGCGGCGACGGGCCAGCGGCCGGGGCGCAGCCGCAGGAGCAGCAGGGCCATCGCCGCGCCGGCCGCGGTGATCTTGGCGGCGGTGACGACGTAGAGGGCGAGCTCGATCCGGTCGGCCGGGAAGGCCACGACGAGCAGGTCGAAGGGGCTGCTCAGATAGGTGCCGATGTCGCCGAGGAAGTTCGCGCCGAAGCCGGAGTTCCAGTTGAGGAAGGCGTCTCCGTGCGTCTCGCCGAGGAGGAGCGCGCGCCAGTAGGCGTGGTACGGCAGGTACTGCTGGCCCAGGTCGACGATGTTCCTGGTCACCGGCCCGAACGGGTAGCTGCGGGAGAGCCGGCCGGCCAGGCAGAGGAGTGCGGCGGTGAGCAGGGCGGCGGCCAGGGGGGCCGCCACGGCGGGGGCCCGGAGTCCCCGTCGCGGGGCGCCGGGGTGCCCGCCCGCCCCGTCCCCGCCCCCGACCTTGTCCTCGTCGAGCACGGTGTCGGCGGCGGGGGGCACAGGTCCTCCAGGGGGCGCGCGGAGCGGGGTGCCCGGAGGGTGGGTCGTCGCGGGCCGACCGCCATTACCGCCGAGGCGGGCGACCCGTAACCGATCATCAGGCGGTCTTCCGGCGCACCCCGGGTGAACTCCCGGTGCCGTGCCGTCCCCTTGGGCCGTCCGGCCGGGTCCGGGCGCACCGCGCGGCCCCCGTCGGTCAGCCGGCCGGCGTGAGGGCGACGAGGTCGTCGACCGTGCGGGCCACGGTGCCGAAGAGGTCGGAGACCGTGGTCAGGGCGGCGGTCTGGAGGGCGTCCGACGACAGGACGGTGCCGTCCGGGGCCTCCAGGGGGCGGGTGGCGGTGGCCTCGGCGACGACGGTGGGGCGGTAGCCCCGGTTGAAGGCGCCCTGTGCGGTGAACTGGACGCACATGTGCGTCATGAACCCGGCGAGCACGAGGTCGCCGCCGACGCCGAGGCCCTGGAGGGTCTCCTGGAGGTCCGTGGCGTGGAAGGCGTCGGGGAACTGCTTGACGACCACCTTCTCCCCCTCGCCGACGACCCGGTCGCGGACCTCCGCACCGCGTGGGACGGCCACGTCGGGTTCGCGCTGCGCAACCCGCATCTCTACCGCCTGATGTTCACCCCGACCGGCGACAGCAGGCCGGAGGCGATCCACGAGGCCCGGGCCATCCTCCTGAAGGCCGTGGAGCGCTGCCGCGACGCAGGACGCCTGCGCACGACCCCCGAGCTGGCCGGCCAGACGATCCTCTCCGCCAACGTGGGCGTGTGCATGATGGCGCTGTCGTTCCCCGACCTGTTCGGGGACCCCGCCGTCTCCGGGTCGGTCCGCGACGCCGTGATCGGCAAGGTCACCGGCGACGAGCGCGAGGACACCCGGATCGGGCCGGCGACCGTCCTCGCCCAGGCCCTCGTGGGCACCCTCACGGGCACCGCCCCCGTCGACGGCCCGGCCCTGGACCGCCTGACGGACGCTCTGCGGACCGAGTGACCCGGCCGGGCGACTCCCGCCGAATTCCCCCGGAAACCAACAGAGTCGGCGATCCCATGAATTCGCCGCACCGGCCTGGATTCCGCCCGATCACTCTGTAAGATGAATTGATCAAGCGGGGCGGGGGTAACGCTTGCCAGCATTGACCCCTGCTTCGAATTGTCGCTATCCGAGGGGGTCACCATCCGTACGACGCGCACTTTCAAGGGATTTCGAAGTGGACTGGTCGCGATTTCCGCAGTCGTTCTGACGTCGCTGAGCAGTGGCACGGCCGACGCTTCCACCAGCGCCCCGATGCTTGGCTACGGGAGCGCCGGCTGGGGAGTGAAGTGCGTTCAGGCCGGCATCAACGAGTGGCACAGGGGGCACAACATGAGCCAGCTCGATATCGCGGTGGACGGAATATTCGGGGCAGCCACACTGCGAGAAGTGAAGCACTTCCAGCAGTATTACTCCTACGACGTCGACGGAATTGTCGGGCCCGATACCGGAAACGGCCTCTACTGGACCTTCCTGGACCATCTCCAGCTCGGCTGCTACAACTCGATTCCCACCACCGAGTAATAAAGCGATCCCCGCCGTTTCCGTCCGGGATCTCCCCGGACGGAAACGGCGGGGTGGTGGAACCGCCGGACGGGCCCGCCGGTCTGCCGCGGATGCGTGGACCGGAAGCGCAGCGATGTCCACTTGGCCCTGACGGTCACTCCCTCGGCAGGGGGACCGTCGAACGGCTCTCAGCCCGTCAGGAGCTTCTCCCAGGTCCTCTGGCCGACGATTCCGTCGGCGACGAGGCCGTGGTTGCTCTGGAACCTGCGGACGGCCGAGTCGGTGCGGGCGCCGAAGGCGCCGTCGACGAAGTTGCCGCCGCTCTGCTCCCACGCCGTCAGGCCGTATCGCGAGACGAGTTCCTGGAGCCCGGCGACACAGTCGCCGGAATCGCCCAGAGAGTAGTCGCCCCGCGGAATGACGTACCCGCTCGGGGAGAGGCGCGTGCCGTACGTGTCCTTGCAGATCTTGTAGAAGGAGTCGTCCGCGTGGGCGGCCGGCGCGGAGACGAGCAGGGCTCCGGCCGAGACCGCCGCGAGCAGCAGCGCGGCGGCCCCCTTCGCGGGGCGGTGCATGCGCATGTCGGTGAACCTTTCGCTGGTGACACCGCAACCCTGTCGCACGGGGAACGGCTCGTCTCCCGCGTCCCGCCGTCCCGGGACGTGGGAGACGAGCCGTTCCCCGGCTCCGGACGGGCTTGCGCCGCTCGTCCCAGGGACGTCCCGCCATCGGCACGGGACATCCGGTCGCGCGGGGAGGCGTCAGGCGTGGTTGACCGGGAGGACGTCCGGGGACAGGGCGCCGGCGTGGGCCGAGGCCGAGGTCATGCGGCGGCGGTGGTGGCGGCGGCAGAGGACCTCGTAACCGATCTCCTCCGACGGCCGGTTCACGTCACCGACGACGACCTGCTCGCCCTCGACGACCATCTCGCCGCCGACCGTGCGGGCGTTGTGCGTGGCCCGGGCGCCGCACCAGCACAGCGCCTCGACCTGGAGCTGCTCGATCCGGTCCGCCAGCTCGATCAGCCGCTGCGAGCCGGGGAAGAGCTTCGTCCGGAAGTCCGTCGTGATGCCGAAGGCGAAGACGTCCATGCCGAGGTCGTCGACGATCCGGGCGAGCTGGTCGATCTGGTCCGGGGCGAGGAACTGCGCCTCGTCCACGATCACGTAGTCCGCCTTGCCGCCCTGGGAGAGCTGGCCCACCAGATAGGCGTAGAGGTCCATGCCCTCGCCCGCCTCGACCGCCTCCGTCACCAGACCCAGACGCGACGAGAGCTTGCCCTCGCCCGCCCGGTCGTCACGGGTGAAGATCACTCCCTGGAGCCCGCGGGCCGACCGGTTGTGCCCGATCTGGAGGGCCAGGGTGCTCTTCCCGCAATCCATGGTTCCGGAGAAGAAGACCAGCTCGGGCATGACGGGTCGGGGACCTTTCAGGTCGTGGGGGGTGGTGGGGCGGGTGAAGGGGTCAGGAACGCACTTCGAGCAGCGGGACGAACTGCTCCGCCGGGGTCATCGACCCGTGCATGCCGGCCATCGCGGACTCGTGGGGCTCGTTGACGGACGCGGTGATCGCGAAGTCCTCGTCGGCCGCGACGACGACGTCGCCGATCCGGCCGTACACCCGCTCGTCGATCTCGTCGCCGAACCAGCCGAGGGAGATGGCCTCCTCGCGGCTCGCGACCCAGAACTGCTCGCCGACGACCTCGCGCCAGCAGGTGAGGACGTCCGCCTGGGCGCCGGGCACCGCGTACACGTGCCGGGCACGGCCCTCGCCGCCCAGCAGGGCGACGCCGGCCCGCAGCTCCCAGTCCTCGTCGAAGTCGATGCGGTGCTCTTCGTCGAAGGGGATGTCGACCATGCCGTGGTCGGCGGTCACGTACAGGGTCGAGCGGGGCGGCAGCTGCTCGGCGAGCCGCTGCACGAGCCGGTCGACGAACATCAGCTGGCCGCGCCAGGCGTCGGAGTCGATGCCGAAGCGGTGCCCCGCGCCGTCGAGTTCGCTGTAGTACGTGTAGACCAGCGAGCGGTCGCCGGCGGCGAGCTGCTCGGCGGCGAAGTCCATCCGCTCCTCGCCGGAGAGCCGACCGTGGAACGTCCCGCCGCTGAGCGCGACCTTGGTGAGCGGCGTCTGCTCGAAGATCGGGGACGACACCTGGGCGGTGTGGATCCCCGCCTCGTGCGCCAACCGGAAGACGGTGGGGTACGGCTGCCAGACGTGCGGCGACGTCCACGGCTTCCAGCGCAGCTGGTTCATCAGCTCGCCGGTCTCCGGGTTGCGCACCGTGTAACCGGCCAGCCCGTGCGTACCGGGGTAGCGCCCCGTGCCGACGGAGGCCAGCGAGGTCGCGGTGGTCGCGGGGAACCCGGCGGTGACCGGGCGGCCCGTGCCGCCGCGCGAGGAGCCGAGGAGCGAGGTCAGGTACGGGGCCTCGTCCGGGTGGGACCTGATCTGCTCCCAGCCGAGTCCGTCGATCAGGAAGACACAGTTCCGGTCGGCCGGCGCCAGCTCCGCGATCCGCCGCTCGAAGCCCGGCACGCCCTGGCCCGCGACCAGCGTCGGCAGCAGGTCGCCCAGCGAGCCGGAGGCGTACTCCGGCACCGGCGCGCTCTCCGGCGCGAGCGGCGCGGGGTCGTCGGGCCAGCCGTGGGTCATCGCGGTGGACTGCGCCATCAGCGGGTGGGCGCGGCGGTCGCCGCGATGGCCTCGGAGAGCGCCTGCGCGAAGGCGAGCGTCTGCCGGACGGTGTCCGGGCCGTCGCCGGCCTCGCTCACCCGCAGGCTCAGGTCGTCCGCGGTGGCGTTGCCCGTGTAGCCGTGGTCGGCGTCGCAGTTGGAGTCGCCGCAGGCGGCGGGCTCCAGGTCGATGCGCGAGACCGCGCCCCAGCCGATGGTGAGGACGACCTCGCGGGGCAGCGTGCCCGGCGTGTACGACTCGGGGTTGGCGACCACGCGGCTGACGACGACCGACGAGATCCGGTCGAGCTTCACGGACTCGGTGGACGTCGTGGCGTACGGGGTCGGGGAGCTCGTGTCGGCGGCCTGCTCGTCGGTGTGGCTGACGATGAAGCGGTGCGGCGTCAGGACGAGGACGGTGACGTGGCGCCGGACCTCGTTCGCGTCGAAGGTGGTCTCCTGGTGGACCACGTACGACGCGACGGCCTCGCCGCCGACGGCGGCCTCCACCGCCTCGGCCACGAGGGCCGGGTAGTAGCCGCTGCGCTCGATCGCCGCGCGCAGCCCCTGGGTCGTCGTACCGCTCTTTGCCATGGACTCCATCCTACGGGGCCTCGGGCCCCCTCCGGCCCCGTCAGTAACTCGGCAGGCTGCGCGGACCGAGGTCGGTACGGGGCGGGGGCGGGGCCAGCCGGACGGTGGCGCCGAGGACGGAGAGTCCGCGGGGTGCCACCACCACCGGCTCCAGGGAGACGGCGACCACCTCGGGGTGGTCGTCGACCAGCCGCGAGACGCGGAGCAGGAGCTCCTCCAGGGCCGGGGTGTCGACGGGTGCGGAGCCGCGCCAGCCGAACAGCAGCGGCGCGGTGCGCAGGGAGCGGACGAGTTCGGCGACGTCCCGGTCGGTGGCCGGGACCAGTCGGTGCGCCGTGTCGCCGAGCAGTTCGGAGGCAGCGCCCGAGAGGCCGAAGGAGAGGACGGCGCCGACGGCCGGGTCGATGGCGGAGCGGACGACGGTGTCGACGCCCCGGGGCACCATCGCCTGGACGACCGGCAGGAGCTCCTCCGGTTTGCCGAGGACCTCGGTCAGCTCGGCGTACGCCGTGCGGAGCTGCTGCTCCGACGCCAGGTCGAGCCGGACGCCGCCGAGGTCGGGGCGGTGGCGGAGGTGCGGCGCGGTCGTCTTCAGCGCGACGGGGTAGCCGAGCCGGGCGGCGGCCGCGACGGCGTCGTCGGGGGTGGGTGCGGGCAGAGTCGGCAGCACGGCGATCCCGTACCGGGCGAGCAGTTCGCCGGTCTCGTCGGGGCCGAGGGTCACTCCCCGGACGTCCGCGTCGTCGACGGCCCGGTCGCCGAGCGTCCGCTCGATGAGCGCGGCGGCCCCGGCCTCGTCGATGTCCTCGTACTCGGGGACCCGCCCCGGCTCGGCCGCCTGCCGTCGCCACTGCCCGTACCGCACGGCCTCGGCCAGCGCCCGCACGGCCCGCTCGGCGGCGGGGTAGGCGGGGATCGTGGCGGGCGCGGCGGGAGGGGCGGTCGTGTCGGACGTCACGTCCGCACCCGGCGTCGCCTGCGTGTCCGGCGTGACCTGAGTGCCGGGCGTGACCTGAGTGTCGGGCGTGATTTGAGTCCCGGACGTCACCTGAGCGCCGGGCGTGACCTGCGTGCCGGACGTCACCTGAGTGCCGGTCGTCACCGCCTGGTCCGTGCGGCGGGGGGCGGGGCGGGCTCCGGTCGGTGCGCCGCCGCGGCCCGCCGGGGCCGGCCGGGTGCTGGTCGCCACCGCGAGGGCCTCCGCGAGGCCGCCCATCTCGACGTGGACGACGACGACGGGCTTGGTGGGCGCGGGGGCGGAGGCGACGGCCTCGCGGAGGGCGGCCGCGAGGACCTCGCCGTCGCCGAACTCGGTGGCGCCGTTCTCGCCGACCCAGGGGATCGCGGTCACGACGACCGCGTCGGAGGTCTCGTCGGCGAGCGCGGCTGCCAGCGCGTCCCGGAAGTCCGCCGGGACCGCCGCCGTCGTCAGGTCGAGCGGCCGCAGCGGGCGCAGTCCCTCCGTGAGGCAGGCGTCGTACGTGAGGAGGCCGAGCGACTCGGAGTTGCCGAGGATGGCGACGCGGGGCCCGGCGGGCAGCGGCTGGGCCGCCAGGAGCATTCCGGCGTCGACGAGTTCGGTGATGGTGTCGACGCGGATCACCCCGGCCTGGCGGAGCAGCGCGGAGACCGTGGCGTGCGGGATGCGGGTGAACGGCACCCGGTGGCCGGGCGGGGCGCTGCCGCTGTGGCGGGCGCCCTTGACGACGACGACCGGCTTGACGGCGGCGGTGCGGCGGGCGAGCCGGGTGAACTTGCGGGGGTTGCCGATCGACTCCAGGTAGAGGAGGACGACGTCGGTGCCGGGGTCGTCGTACCAGTGCTGGAGGAAGTCGTTCCCGGAGACGTCGGCGCGGTTGCCGGCCGAGATGAAGGAGGAGAGGCCCGCGCCGTGCCGGTGGAGTCCGGCGAGGAGCGCGATCCCGATCGCGCCGGACTGGGCGAAGAGCCCGATGCGCCCGGCGGCGGGCATCTGCGGGGCGAGCGAGGCGTTGAGCCGGACGTCGTCGGCGGTGTTGATGATCCCGAAGGCGTTGGGGCCGATGATCCGCATGCCGTACGAGCGCGCCTGCCGTACGAGTTCACGCTGGCGGTCGCGGCCGGCCGGGCCGCTCTCCGCGTATCCGGCGGAGAGGACGACGAGGCCGCGCACCCCGTGTTCGCCGCAGTCCGCGACGGCTTCCGGGACCCGCTCGGCGGGGACGGCGACGATCGCCAGGTCCACCGGCTCCCCGATGGCGCCGACGGAGGCGTGGGCGGGGACGCCGTCGAGTTCCGCGGGGCCGTCGGTGAGGGCGGCGTTCACCGCGTACACGCGTCCGGTGAAGCCGGCCCCGATCAGGTTGCGCAGCACGGTCCGGCCGACGCCGCCGGGCGCGCGTCCGGCGCCGACCACGGCGACGGACCGGGGGGTGAGGAGCCGCTGTACGGAGCGCGCCTCGGCCCGCTGTTCCCGCGCGCGCTGGACGGCGAGGGAGCGGTCGGTGGGTTCGAGGTCGAGGTGGAGGCGGACGGAGCCGTCCTCGAAGCTGCGCTTCTGGGTGTAGCCGGCGTCCGTGAAGACCTTGATCATCTTGTTGTTGGCGGGGAGCACCTCAGCGGCGAAGCGCCGGATGTCCCGCTCGCGCGCCACGGCCGCGATGTGTTCGAGGAGGGCGGAGGCGACGCCGCGCCCCTGGTGGGCGTCCTGGACGAGGAAGGCGACCTCGGCCTCGTCCGCCGGGGCGGAGGCGGGCATCCCCCGGTCGTCGATGCGGTCGTAGCGCACGGTGGCGATGAACTCGCCGCCGACCGTCGCCGCGAGTCCCACCCGGTCCACGAAGTCGTGGTGGGTGAAGCGGTGGACGTCCTTGGCGGAGAGGCGCGGGTAGGGCGCGAAGAAGCGGTAGTACTTCGACTCGTCCGAGACCTGCTCGTAGAAGCTCACCAGCCGGTCGGCGTCGTCGGCGGTGATGGGCCTGATGCGCGCGGTGCCGCCGTCGCGCAGGACCACGTCCGCTTCCCAGTGGTCGGGGTAGACGTGCTCCGGCGGGGCCGGTCGTTCCGCCGCTTCCGACTGCTCCGACGCGCTCTGCATGGGGTCAGCCTACGGCCGCGACACGACCGTGGCACCGCTCGCGCGGCGGGTGCGCGCCGTGCAAGGTAGGGAGGGCCGAGAGGCGGTCCGGTCCGGGCCGAAGGTCGGCGCGAGCACCACACAGCACATGAGAGACTGGTCTAGACAACCCGCTTGAGACCCGAAGGGCAACACCATGGCTGAGCGCCGCGTCAACGTCGGCTGGGCCGAGGGCCTGCACGCCCGCCCCGCGTCCATCTTCGTCCGTGCCGCCACGGCTTCCGGCGTGCCGGTGACGATCGCCAAGTCCGACGGCACCCCGGTGAACGCCGCTTCCATGCTCGCGGTGCTCGGGCTGGGCGCGCAGGGCGGCGAGGAGATCGTCCTCGCGTCCGAGGCCGACGGCGCCGAGGCCGCCCTCGACCGTCTCGCGAAGCTGGTCGCCGAGGGTCTGGACGAGCTCCCCGAGACCGTCTGATCCGGTCCCCCCGCACGACGAATGGCCGTGGCCGCCGAAATTCCGGCGGCCACGGCCATTCGCATTCTCCCGGTCATTGTCCCGGTCAATGTTTCGATCAATGCCCCGATCAGTGTCCCCGTCGATGTTCCGGGCAGCACTAATAGCGCCGCGCGAATACCTCTTCTTTGTATACGGTGCGCACGTTAATTCCGGACGCTCGCCGTGTTGACTGCATGTTGCGAAACCCTCACACGGCCCCGCTCCGGCCTTTTGAGCCGATGCAGCGGCAGTGAGCGTTCCGCGTGCAGCGCGGTCAGCGCCCTGGCCCGCTCGGCGTCACCGCGCGCCACCGCGTCCACGATGGCGCCGTGCTCGGCCCAGGCCTCCACCGGCTGGGCGGGCGAGTCCACCGCGTACATCCAGGCGATCTTGTGCCGCAGCTGGGTGAGCAGCGCCGTCAGGGCGGGGCTGCCGGAGGCCTGCGCGAGCGTCTCGTGGAACCAGCCCCCGAGCGAGCGCAGATCCTCGCCCTGGCCTCGCCTGGCCCGCTCCTGACCCAGCCTGACCAGGCCCCGCAGCACCTTGAGGTGGGCGTCCGTGCGGCGCTGCGCCGCCCGCGCGGCCCCCAGCGGTTCGAGCAGCGACCGCATGTCGAGCAGGTCGGCCGCCTCCTGGTCGGTGGGCTCGGCGACGTGCGCACCCGCGTGCCGGCGGGTCACGACGAAGCCCTCGGACTCCAGCGTGCGCAGGGCCTCGCGGACCGGCACGCGCGAGACCCCGTACCGGCGGGCGAGTTGTTCCTCGGTCAGCCGGCCGCCGCGCTCGTAGACGCCGGAGACGATGTCGTCCCTGATCGCCGTGCATACCGAATGCGCGGGAATGCGCATGTCCGACCTCCGCCTTGGTCCGCGCGAGACAATTCGAGCGGCGCCTGTTCTGCGCCTGATCATCGACTCTATTGCAGCGCGCCGGGATTTCCGATGCCCCGGCGGAATCCATGGCATTGTTCCACCGACTTACGAGCAGCGAAAAGCCCCGGCTCAGTACGAGCCGGGGCTTTTGCGACGCGGTGCGGAACCGGGCCGGGCGATGTCAGACGCGGACGCCGCGGGCGCGGAGGTACGCGATCGGGTTGATGTCGGAGCCGTACTCGGCGCTCGTGCGCGCCTCGAAGTGGAGGTGCGGGCCGGTCGAGTTGCCGGTCGAGCCGGAGACGCCTATCTGCTGGCCCGGCTCGACGGTCTGGCCGACGTGGACCCCGATGGAGGAGAGGTGCCCGTACTGCGTGTACGTGCCGTCGTTCATCCGGATCACGATGTTGTTGCCGTACGCGCCGCCCCAGCCGGCCTCGACGACGGTGCCGGAGCCCACGGAGGCGACCCGGGTGCCGTAGGCGGCGTGGAAGTCGACGCCGGAGTGGCTGCCCGAGGACCAGAGCGAACCACCGGTCTTGTAGCCGGTGGAGACGTACGAGCCGGCGACGGGGAGCTGGAAGGAGGCCAGGCGGCGGCGCTCGGCCTCGCGGGCGGCGCGCTCGCGCTCCTGGCGGATCTCCTTGGCGCGGGCCTCGGCCTTGCGCTTCGCCTCGGCCTTGACCTTCGCCTGGGCGACGGCCTCGACGGCCTCCTGCTCCTGGGCGGCGGCCTGGGCGTCGATCCGGTCCACGAGGGAGTCCTCGGTGATGACCTGGGTGAGGCCGGTGTCCTCGGCGGAGCGGTGGTCCGTGTCGGCGGCGAGCGCCGGGGAAGCGAGGGTTCCGATGACGCCGGTGGTGGCGAGCGTCGCGACGCCTGCGATGCCCACGCTGCGGCGCGCCATCCGGCTCGGACCACGATGCTTCCCGGTGGCACGGGTGAACGCCATGTAGTGGCTGATCCTTTCCTTCCTTCTCGCCTACCGGGTTAGCTGACGGGTTCGGAGCAGGAAGGTCTCCTACGGGCCCCTCCGTACGGGACGAAGGCGTCCGATTCACCCCAGGGACTCATGTGGGTCCCCGGCTCCCCAGGCTCGCGCCTGACGGGGACTCGGCGATGACTGTCCGATGCCGCGGCTGCGGCACGTGCAACTGACGAACAGCCGGACAGACGCTATGCGGATCGTCTTTCAATCACCAACCACACACGCATTTTGTAAGACATGCCACAGGGCAAAGAGTCACCCTTGCCGTCAATACGGACAAACCGAAGGGCCCCGGCGAACATGCCGCCGAGGCCCTCCCGTTGTCACGCCGAAGCCGGAATCAGCCGGTCACGACGGTCACTTCGCCGATGCCGAGCTCCCGCACGGGCTCCGCGATCTGCGCCGCGTCACCCACGAGCACCGTGACGAGCCGGTCCACGGGGAAGGCGCTGACCACGGCCGCGGTCGCCTCCACCGTGCCGGTCTCGGCCAGACGCGCGTACAACTGGGCCTGGAAGTCGTCCGGGAGGTGCTGCTCGACCTGGTCGGCGAGCGTCCCGGCGACGGAGGCGGCCGTCTCGTACTTGAGCGGCGCGACCCCCACCAGGTTCTGCACGGCGGTCTCGCGCTCGGCGTCGGTCAGCCCCTCGGCGGCGAGGGTGCGCAGCACCTGCCACAGGTCCTGGAGGGCCGGACCGGTGTTGGGGGTGTCGACGGAGCCGCTGATGGCGAGCATCGAGGCGCCGTTCCCCTCGGCGTCCGAGCGGAGCACCTGCCCGAACGCCCGCACGCCGTACGTGTAGCCCTTCTCCTCGCGCAGGACTCGGTCGAGCCGCGAGGTCAGGGTGCCGCCGAGGCAGTACGTGCCGAGGACCTGGGCCGACCAGACGCGGTCGTGCCGGTCGGGGCCGATCCGGCCGATCAGCAGCTGGGTCTGGACGGCGCCCGGGCGGTCCACGATGACGACCCGTCCGGTGTCGTCGGCGGTGATCGGCGGCATCGGGAGCGGCTCGGCCGGCTCACCGGTCCAGGCGCCCAGCGTGTCCGCGAGGACCTTGTCGAGGTCGACGCCCGTCAGGTCGCCGACGACCACCGCCGTGGCCGTGCCGGGCCGGACGTACGCGCCGAAGAAGGCGCGGACGGCCGCGGCGTCGATCGCGGCGACGGTCTCCTCGGTGCCCTGGCGCGGCCGGGACATCCGGGACTCGGCCGGGAACAGCTCCTTGGAGAGCTGCTTGGCGGCGCGGCGGGCCGGGTTGGCCGTCTCGTGCGGGATCTCGTCGAGACGGTTGCGCACCAGGCGCTCGATCTCGGTGTCCAGGAACGCCGGGGCGATCAGGGCCTCGGAGAGCAGCCCGAGCGCCTTGGGCAGCCGGGAGACGGGGACCTCCAGGGAGACCCGTACGCCCGGGTGGTCGGCGTGCGCGTCGAGCGTGGCGCCGCAGCGCTCCAGCTCGGCCGCGAACTCCTCGGCGCTGCGCTGGTCCGTCCCCTCGGACAGCGCGCGGGCCATGATCGTGGCGACGCCGTCGAGACCGGCGGGCTCCGCGTCCAGCGGGGCCGGCAGGAAGAGCTCCACGGCCACGACCTGCTGGCCGGGGCGGTGGCTGGTCAGCAGCGTCAGGCCGTTGTCCAGCTTCCCGCGGTCCGGGGCCGGGAAGGCCCAGGGCCTGGCGGCGCCCGGCGTCGGCTGCGGGTGGAAGTCCATGCTCGTCAAAGACGCGGCAGCGTCGGTCACTGGTCCGCTCCCTCTTCGTCGTCGCCGTCGGCGTTGTCGCTCTGCTCGGTCGCCAGGGGCTCGTAGACCAGCACCGCGCGGTTGTCGGGGCGCAGCTTGGCCTGGGCGACCGCCCGCACCTCGTCGGCGGTGACGTCCAGGACCCGGTCGACGGCCGTGAGGGCCAGCTGCGGGTCGCCGAACAGCACGGCGAACCGGCACAGTTCGTCGGCGCGGCCCGCGACGGTGCCGAGCCGGTCGAGCCACTCGCGCTCCAACTGGGCCTGCGCGCGCTCCATCTCCTCGGGGGTGGGGCCCTCCGCGGCGAACCGGGCGAGCTCCTCGTCGACGGCCGCCTCGATCTGCGGGACCTCGACGCCTCCGGAGGTCTTCACGTCCAGCCAGCCCAGCGAGGGCGCGCCGGCGAGCCGCAGCAGGCCGAAGCCGGCGGCGACGGCCGTGCGGTCGCGGCGGACCAGCCGGTTGTGCAGCCGGGACGACTCGCCACCGCCCAGGACCGTCAGGGCCAGGTCGGCGGCGTCGCACTCGCGCGTGCCGTCGTGCGGCAGCCGGTAGGCGGCCATCAGCGCGCGGGCCGGGACCTCCTCCTCGACGACCTCGCGCAGCTGCTCGCCGATGACCTCGGGCAGCGAGCCGTCGCGCGGGGGCAGCTTGCCGTCGTGCTGCGGGATGGAGCCGAAGTACTTCTCGATCCAGGTGAGCGTCTGCGCCGGGTCGATGTCGCCGACGACGGACAGCACCGCGTTGTTCGGCGCGTAGTACGTGCGGAAGAAGTTCCGCGCGTCCTCCAGCGTCGCCGCGTCCAGGTCGGCCATGGAGCCGATCGGCGTGTGGTGGTACGGGTGGCCCTCCGGGTAGGCGAGGGCGGTGAGCTTCTCGAACGCGGTGCCGTACGGCACGTTGTCGTAGCGCTGGCGGCGCTCGTTCTTGACGACGTCCCGCTGGTTCTCCATGGACTCGTCGTCCAGGGCGGCCAGCAGCGAGCCCATGCGGTCGGCCTCCAGCCAGAGCGCGAGCTCCAGCTGGTGCGTGGGCATGGTCTCGAAGTAGTTGGTGCGCTCGAAGCTCGTCGTGCCGTTGAGCGAGCCGCCCGCGCCCTGCACCAGCTCGAAGTGCCCGTTCCCGTGGACCTGCTTCGAGCCCTGGAACATCAGGTGCTCGAAGAGGTGGGCGAGGCCCGTGCGGCCCTCGACCTCGTGGCGCGAGCCGACGTCGTACCAGAGGCAGACCGCGGCGACCGGGGTCAGGTGGTCCTCCGAGAGCACCACACGCAGGCCGTTCGCCAACCGGTGCTCGGTCGCTGTCAGGCCGCCGGAGCCGGCCTCGGCCGTGGCCGTGTGACCCATGGGCATGTACGTCCCTTCGATCGCGATGTGAAAAGGTCCTGCCACTGTATGCAAGCGCGCCGACACCTCGCGAAGTTCCCGTCGGGTCCCGATGTCCCTCTTCCGGGTCGAGGTCGGCGTTGTCGGTGGCACGGTCCACAATGGTCCGCGTCAGATCAACCCTTGTTGGTGAAGGAGCCGCAGCCGCGATGGCCCGCCGCAGCACGAAGACACCGCCGCCGGACGACGCGTTCGAGGAGCGAATCCTCGACATCGACGTCGTCGACGAGATGCAGGGCTCCTTCCTCGAGTACGCGTACTCGGTGATCTACTCGCGCGCGCTCCCCGACGCCCGCGACGGCATGAAGCCCGTCCAGCGCCGCATCGTCTACCAGATGGGCGAGATGGGGCTCCGCCCCGACCGCGGGTTCGTCAAGTGCGCCCGCGTCGTCGGCGAGGTGATGGGCAAGCTGCACCCGCACGGCGACGCCTCGATCTACGACGCCATGGTCCGCATGGCACAGCCCTTCTCCATGCGGCTGCCCCTCGTCGACGGCCACGGCAACTTCGGTTCCCTCGGCAACGACGACCCGCCGGCCGCCATGCGGTACACCGAGTCGCGGATGGCCCCGGCCGCGCTGCTCATGACCGAGTCCATCGACGAGGACACGGTCGACTTCGCGCCGAACTACGACGGCCAGGAGCGGGAGCCGGTGGCACTCCCCGCCGCCTACCCGAACCTGCTGGTCAACGGCGCGTCCGGCATCGCGGTCGGCATGGCGACCAACATGCCGCCGCACAACCTCGGCGAGGTCGTCGCGGCCGCCCGCCACCTCATCCGGCACCCCGGCGCCGACCTCGAGACCCTGATGCGGTTCGTGCCCGGCCCCGACCTGCCCACCGGCGGCCGGATCGTCGGCCTCTCCGGCATCAAGGACGCGTACGAGTCGGGCCGCGGCTCCTTCAAGATCCGCGCCTCGGCGACCGTGGAGACGGTGACGGCCCGCCGCAAGGGCATCATCGTGACCGAGCTGCCGTTCACGGTCGGCCCCGAGAAGGTCATCTCCAAGATCAAGGACCTGGTCGGCTCCAAGAAGCTCCAGGGCATCGCCGACGTCAAGGACCTCACCGACCGCAACCACGGCCTGCGGCTCGTCATCGAGATCAAGAACGGCTTCGTGCCCGAGGCGGTCCTCGAGCAGCTCTACAAGCTGACGCCGATGGAGGAGTCCTTCGGCATCAACAACGTGGCGCTGGTCGACGGCCAGCCGCTCACCCTCGGCCTCAAGGAACTCCTCGAGGTCTACCTCGACCACCGCTTCGAGGTCGTCCGGCGCCGCTCCGAGTTCCGCAGGACCAAGAAGAGCGACCGCCTCCACCTGGTCCTCGGCCTGCTCGTCGCGCTGCTCGACATCGACGAGGTCATCCGCCTCATCCGGGAGAGCGACAACTCCGCGCAGGCCAAGGAGCGCCTGATGGAGCGCTTCTCGCTGAGCGAGATCCAGACGCAGTACATCCTGGACACCCCGCTGCGCCGCCTCACCCGGTTCGACCGGCTGGAGCTGGAGACCGAGCGCGACCGGCTCACCGGCGAGATCGACGAGCTGACCGGCATCCTCGACTCCGACGCGGAGCTGCGCAAGCTCGTCTCCGCCGAGCTGGCCGCCGTCGCCAAGAAGTTCGCCACCGACCGCCGGACGGTCCTGCTCGAGTCCGCCGGCGCACCCGTCGCCGCCGTGTCCCTGGAGGTCGCGGACGACCCCTGCCGGGTCCTGCTCTCCTCCACCGGCCTGCTGGCCCGTACGGCGACGGCCGAGCTGCCCCCGGTCGACCCGGAGGCCGCGCGGGTCAAGCACGACGTGATCCTTTCCGCGGTGGCGGCCACCCAGCGCGGTGACGTCGGCGCGGTGACCTCGACCGGACGGCTGCTGCGGATCGCGGTGATCGACCTGCCGCAGCTCCCGGACACCGCCAGCACCCCGAACCTGGCGGGCGGCGCGCCGCTGTCCGAGTTCCTGACCCTGGAGGCGGAGGAGACGGTGGTCTGCCTGACCACGCTCGACGAGTCCTCGCCGGGCCTGGCCCTCGGCACGCTCCAGGGCGTGGTGAAGCGCGTGGTGCCGGACTACCCGGCGAACAAGGACGAGCTGGAGGTCATCACCCTCAAGGACGGTGACCGGATCGTCGGCGCGACCGAGCTGCGCACGGGCGAGGAGGACCTGGTCTTCATCACCTCCGACGCCCAGCTGCTCCGCTACCAGGCCTCACAGGTACGGCCCCAGGGCCGGCCGGCAGGCGGCATGGCGGGCATCAAGCTGACCGCGGGCGCCGAGGTGCTCTCGTTCACGGCGGTCGACCCGGCGGCGGACGCCGTCGTCTTCACCGTCGCGGGCTCCACGGGCACCCTCGACTCCGCGACGGGCACGTCCGCGAAGCTGACCCCGTTCGACCAGTACCCGCGCAAGGGCCGCGCGACCGGCGGCGTCCGCTGCCAGCGCTTCCTGAAGGGCGAGGACGTGCTGACCCTGGCCTGGGCCGGCGCCACTCCGGCCCGCGCCGCGCAGAAGAGCGGCGCCCCGGTGCCGCTCCCGGAGGTCGACCCCCGCCGCGACGGCTCGGGGACCCCGCTCCCCCAGCCGGTCGACGTGGTGGCGGGCCCGACGGACTAGGCGGACCAGACGGACCAGAGGGGCTAGGAGCCTTCCGGCTCCTCGTCCGTCTGCCGCACGTACCGCAGGACGCCCCACATCGCGTGTTCGTCGGGGGCGTCCTGCGGGCCGTTCTGCTCGCAGGAGGCGAGGTCCTTGCGCAGGCCGGCCGCGTCGACGCCGGAGCCGATCAGGACGAGCTGGGTCAGCCGCTCCTCTCCCTCGGGCCACGGCTCGGGATGGAAGCGCAGGAAACGGCCGACCGCGTGCACGGTGTAGCGGTTGACCGGGTCGGCGGCGCCGAAGTCGACGAATCCCTTGATCCGGTAGAGGCCCTCGGGCCGGGCGTCCAGGAAGGCCATGAGCCGGCGGGGATGGAGCGGGCTCGCGGCCGCCAGGGACACCGTCTCGTACGCGGCGTGCGGGTGGGCGTGCGCGTCGTCCTCGCCGTACAGGATGTCCTCGATGGACATCTGACCCTCGATCTCCCCCTCGGGGGCCACCCGGTCGAAGAGCATTTCCGGGTCGATCCTCCCGTGCCGGGCGTCGACCACCGCGGCCTTGCCCGCGAGGCCGCGCACCGTCTCGTGGACGGCTCGCAGCTCGTCCTCGGAGACCCGGTCGGCCTTGTTCACGACGACGAGGTCGGCGATCGGCAGGTGCCGGTCGGTCTCGGGGTGCCGCTGCCGGGTGGCGGCGAACTCGGCGGCGTCGACCACCTGGACGAGCCCGCCGTACACGATCCGCTCGTTCTCGCTGGCGAGCACCATGCGCACCAGCTCCTGCGGCTCCGCGAGGCCGCTCGCCTCGATGACGATCACGTCGAGCCGCGATGAGGGCCGGGCCAGGACCTCCAGGTACTCGTCGAGCTCACTCGCGTCCACGGCGCAGCACAGGCACCCGTTGCCCAGCGAGACGGTGGACCCGACCTGCCCGGCGACGCTCATCGCGTCGATGCCGATGTCCCCGAAGTCGTTGACCATGACGCCGATACGGGTGCCCCGGGCGCTGCGCAGCACATGGTTCAGGAGCGTGGTCTTCCCGGCCCCGAGAAACCCGGCGAGAACGACGACGGGGATCTGCTGCGTGGTCAAGGGACGTACCTCCGGTTCCTTCGTGCCCCACGGCCGTGGGAAGCCCCCAGGATAGGCAGCCCGGCGTGCGACCCCGGGGGGACGCGTCGGGCCTCCGCCCGGGCTTCCGGCCCTCCGGGCGCCCGTAGCGGTTCCGTATTTCCGGTCGCGGGGCGTGTCGCCGTACCGTTTCCGCCATGAGCCCTGCACAGACCAGCCCCTCGCGCCCCCGCGCGCGCCGACGGCGGATCGGGTGGCCACAGCGGGTGTTCTCGCAGGTCCTGCTGATGCAGCTGGCCATCGCGACCGGTGTGACCGTCCTCGCCACGGGGCTCTTCCTCGCTCCGCTCAGCGCACAGCTCGACGACCAGGCCATGCGGCAGGCCCTGGCCATCGCGGACAGCACCGCGTCGCCCCGGCTCGCCGCGGACCTCACCGGAACCCCGCCGTCCGAGCGGGGCCCCGTTCAGACGGAGGCCGAGCGGATCCGGACGGCGACGGGCGCCGAGTACGTCGTGGTCATGGACACCCGCGGGGTGCGCTGGTCGCACACCGACCCCGCCCAGATCGGCAGGCTCGTCTCCACCGACCCGAGCAGCGTCCTCGCCGGGCACGAGGTGATGGAGATCGACGACGGCACCCTGGGCCGCTCGGCACGCGGCAAGGTGCCGCTGCGGGACGCGGACGGCCGGATCGTCGGCGCCGTGTCGGTCGGCATCGAGTACGCAAGCGTCCGTGACCGGCTCCTCGCCGCCATCCCCGGCCTCCTCGCCTACGCCGGCGGGGCGCTCGCGGCCGGCGCCCTGGCCGCGTACCTGATCTCCCGCCGCCTCCAGCGGCAAACCCACGACCTGGCCTTCTCCGACATCTCGGCGCTGCTCGCCGAGCGCGAGGCCATGCTGCACGGCATCCGCGAGGGAGTCGTGGCCCTGGACCGCAACGGCTCCGTACGCCTGATGAACGACGAGGCCCAGCGGCTCCTCGGCCTCGGCCCCGAAGCGGCGGGTCGGCCGCTCGACGAGGTCCTCGGCACCGGCCGCACCGCGGACGTCCTGGCGGGCCGGGTCACCGGCGACGACCTCGTCACCGTCCGGGGCCACCGGGTGCTGATCGCCAACAGGATGCCCACGGACGACGGCGGCGCCGTGGCCACCCTGCGCGACCGCACCGAGCTGGAGCACCTCGGCCGCGAGCTGGACTCGACGCGCGGTCTGATCGACGCCCTCCGCGCCCAGGACCACGAACACGCCAACCGGCTCCACACCCTCCTGGGGCTCCTGGAACTGGAGATGCACGACGAGGCGGTCGAGTTCGTCACCGAGGTCGTCGGGGTACACCGGGCCACCGCCGAGCAGGTCACCGAGAAGGTCCACGACCCCCTCCTCGCGGCCCTCCTGGTCGGCAAGGCCACCGTCGCCGCCGAGCGCGGGGTCTCGCTGCGCCTGGCCCCCGACTCGCTCCTCCCGGACCGGCTCGTCGACCCGCGCGAGCTGGTCACCGTGGTCGGCAACCTCGTCGACAACGCCCTGGACGCCGTAGGCGGAACCCCGGGCGCCCGCGTCGTCGTCGCCTTCCGCGCCGAGGGACGTACGGTCGTGCTGCGGGTCTCGGACAGCGGCCCCGGCGTCCCCGAGGAGCGCCGCGAGCTGATCTTCACCGAGGGCTGGACGACGAAGGCGCTCCCGTCGCACGGGAAGCGCGGCCTCGGCCTCCCCCTCGTCCGCCGCCTCGCCGAGCGCCGCGGCGGGTCCGCTTCGGTGGCCCCCGGCCCCGACGGAGGCGCAGCCTTCACCGTCGTCCTCCCGGACGCCCTGACCGAACCGGAACCCACCGAGCCCGAGGCGCACCCGTCCGGTCCGGCTCCGCCCGAGGCGAGGCCTTTTGCTGCCGGGTCGGCGGCCGCCGCGTCCGGGCACGGACGAACCGGGCCCGGACCGTCCGTGCCGGAGAGCGCCGAGGAGGCGCGATGATCGACGTACTCGTGGTGGACGACGACGTGCGGGTCGCGCGGATCAACGCCGCCTACGCCGCCAAGGTGCCGGGCTTCCGGGTCGTCGCCACCGCGCACTCGACCGCCGAGGCGCTCGCCGCCCTGGACGACCGGCCGGTGGACCTGATCCTCCTGGACCACTACCTGCCCGACGAGAACGGTCTCGCGGCCGTACGGGAGCTCCGCGCGCGCGGCCACCAGTGCGACGTGATCATGGTGACGGCGGCCAGGGACGTGGCGACCGTGCAGGCGGCGATGCGGCACGGCGCCCTCCAGTACCTGGTGAAGCCGTTCAACTTCGCCGGGCTGCGCGCCAAGCTGGAGGCCTACGCGACCCTCCGGCGCACCCTGGAGGGCGGGGGCGAGGCCGAACAGGCCGAGGTGGACCGGATCTTCGGCGTCCTCGCGGCCGGTTCCGTCGCCCCCGACCTGCCCAAGGGCCACTCCCCCACCACGGCCGAGCTGGTCCGGCAGGTCCTGCTCGCCGCCGACGGACCGCTCTCCACGCAGGAGATCGCCGAGCGGGCCGGCGTCAGCCGGCAGACCGCCCAGCGCTACCTCAAGCTCCTCGAACGCACCGGCCGGGTGCGCCTCTCGCTCCGGTACGGCGAGACCGGCCGCCCCGAGCACCGCTACGCCTGGGCGGCATCACCGCCCCCCGCCTGAGGGGCGGCCCCGGGTCGGTCAGACGGCGCCCGCGCCGGTCAGCGCCCGGACCTCGGTCTCGGCGTGGCGTGCCTCGTCGGGCGGCTCGGACGACGTGACCGTGCCGATCCAGCCCGCGAGGAAGCCGAGCGGAATGGAGACCACACCCGGGTTCTGCAGCGGGAACAGGTGGAAGTCGACCCCGGGGAACAGCGCCTCGGGGCTGCCGGAGACGACCGGCGACACCAGCACGAGCAGCACGGCGGGAACCAGGCCGCCGTACACGGACCAGACCGCGCCCCGCGTGGTGAACTTCCGCCAGAACAGCGAGTACAGCAGCACCGGCAGATTCGCGGAGGCCGCGACCGCGAAGGCCAGACCGACGAGGAACGCCACGTTGAGATCGCGGGCGAGCAGCCCGAGTCCGATGGCGGCCGCCCCGATCACCGCGGCGGCCACCCGGGCCACGGTCACCTCGCTGTACTGCTTCCCGTGCCGTCGGCGCAGCGAGCTGTACAGGTCGTGGGCGACGGAGGCCGAGGAGGCGAGCGTGATCCCCGCGACGACGGCGAGGATGGTCGCGAAGGCGACGGCGGCGACGATCGCGAAGAGCACCGTGCCGCCGGTGGAGCCCGCTCCCCCGCCGAGATCGAGGGCGAGCAGCGGCACGGCGGTGTTCCCCGACGCGTTCGAGGCGCGCACCTCGTCCGGGCCGATCAGCGCGGCCGCCCCGAAGCCCAGCACGATGGTCATCAGGTAGAAGCTGCCGATGAGCCCGATGGCCCAGACGACGGAGCGGCGGGCGGCCCGGGCGGTCGGCACGGTGTAGAAGCGCGACAGGATGTGCGGCAGTCCCGCGGTGCCCAGGACCAGCGCGATGCCGAGGCTGATGAAGTCCAGCCGGGACGTCCAGTCCCCGCCGTAGCGGAGTCCGGGGGCGAGGAAGTCCAGGCCGTGGCCGCTGCGTCGGGCCGCGGTGGACAGCAGGCTGTTCACGTCGCCGTGGAAGCGGAACAGCACGAGGACCGTGAGCGCGACCGTGCCCGCCATGAGCAGCACGGCTTTGACGATCTGGATCCAGGTGGTGGCCCGCATGCCGCCGAGCGACACGTAGATCACCATCAGCGCGCCCACGCCGACGACCGTCCACGACCGGGCCGCCTCGCCGGTGCCGCCGAGCAGCAGGGCGACCAGGCTCCCCGCCCCCACCATCTGCGCCACGAGGTACAGCACGGAGACCGCCACCGAGGACGTTCCGGCGGCGATGCGCACCGGCCGCTCGGCCATCCGCGCGGCGACGACGTCGGCGAGCGTGAACCGGCCGCAGTTGCGGACCAGTTCGGCGACCAGCAGGAGCACGACCAGCCAGGCCACGAGGAAGCCGACGGAGTACAGCATGCCGTCGTAGCCATAGAGCGCGATCAGCCCGGAGATGCCGAGGAACGAGGCCGCGGACATGTAGTCGCCGGCGATGGCGAAGCCGTTCTCCAGGGGAGAGAACAGCCGTCCTCCGGCGTAGAACTCCTCCGCCGAACCGTGCCGGTTGCGGCTCACCCAGGTGGTGATCCCGAGGGTGACCGCGATGAAGACGCTGAACAGCACGAGCGCCAGGGTCTGGTGGTGTCCGGTCACCGCTGCACCGCCCCTCTGGTCATCTCCTGGGTGTCCCAGCGCAGTTCCAGCGCCGCCCGATCCCTGCGCAGCCGCGCGTGCCGCGTGTAGGCCCAGGTCAGCAGGAAGGTGGTGAGGAACTGTCCGAGCCCGGCGATCATCGCCACGTTCACCGCTCCGGCGACCGGCCGGGCCATGAGCCCGGGCGCGGCCGTCGCCGCCACGACATAGGCGAGGTACCAGAGGAGGAAGGCGAGGGCCGCGGGGAAGACGAACCGGCGGTAGCGGCTGCGCACTTCCTGGAACGCGGGGCTCCTCTGGACCTCCAGATAGACCTCCGCCGCACTGTGGACCCGCTGCCCCGGCACCGCGTCGGGACGGCTCCCGCCGGCCCCCTCGGCACCCGGCCCCTCACCCCACTCGAATCCCGCCGCGTCGTACCAGGGGTCATCGACCGGCATTGCCGGAGCGCTGCGCCCCTCCTGCTCGTCCACCTGCTCCACCGGGCAACTCTCCTTGTCAGCGAACCGTTTCGGCCGCGTGCACAAGGATGGACAGAGCGGGAAGATCCCGGACTCTTCTGGCCTCTCACTTCACCCCATCAGGTGACTCTCCTCCCAGGTGCCCTGACCACACCGTGCTGATATGCGTATCGCACGGCCTGGGCCCGGTCGCGCACCCCGGTCTTGGCGAAGAGGTTGTTGATGTGGGTCTTCACCGTCGCCGTGGAGATCCGCAGCCGCCCGGCGATCTCCTGGTTGGACAGCCCGTCCGCGACGAGCACGAGCACCTCCGTCTCCCGCTCCGTCAGACCATCCGCCTCGGGCGCCGCGGCGCCGCCCGAGCCACCCGCCACCCCCCGCCCCTCCGAGACCTGCCCGGCCCCACCCCCGGAAGCCGCCCCACCCGAGACCTCCCCAGCCGTCCCCGCTTGCCCGTCGGTCCCGGGCCACCCGGACGACTCCGACCGCCCCGACCGCCCCGAAGACCCCGTGGGCTCCGACCGCTCCATCAGCTGCTCCAGCAGGCGTCTCTGCACGGAGGGCGACAGCCCCGCACGCCCGTCGACCACGTCCCGCAGCGCCCGGACGATCTCCTCACCGTCGGCGTCCTTGGTCAGGTACCCCCGCGCTCCGGCCCGCAGCGCCGGGAACAGCGAGTCGTCGTCGGCGTAGGTGGTGAGCACGACGACCTCCGTCGCGGGGAACAGCTCACGGATCCTGCGGGTGGCCTCGACCCCGTCGCAGCGGGGCATCCGCAGGTCCATCAGCACCACGTCTGGCTCGTGTGCGGCGGTCAGCGCGACCGCCTCCTCCCCGTCCCGGGCCGATCCGACGACCTCGACCCCCGGAAGCAGTCCGAGCAGCATCACGATCCCCTCGCGGACGACCGCCTGGTCGTCGGCGACGACCACCCGCACCACCCGGTGGCCCTCGGCCGCGCGCGATCCTTCCTCCCCGCTCACGCCGGCACCCGCAGCCGCACCGTGAACCCGGCTCCCTCGGGCCCCGCGTCCAGGCTGCCGCCGAGCAGCTCGGCCCGCTCCCTCATGCCGAGCAGCCCGTACCCGGAGCCGGAGGAGCCCAGGCTTTGCCCCGTCCCGGTGCCGCCGGACGCTCTGGGCGGCCCGGAATCACGTATCTCCAGGGAGATCTCGTGCGTCCCGTAGGCGAACCGGATCCGGGTCCGAGCACCCGGGGCATGCTTGCGGACATTGGTCAGTGCCTCCTGGGCGACCCGCCGCACCGCCTGCGAGGCCTCGGCGGGCAGGTCTCGACGCTCGCCGGTGACGTCGACCTCGGCTCGGTCCTCTCTGGCCAGTTCCCGCAGATAGTCCTCGACGGGCGCCATGTCCCCGCGCAGCGCGGAGAGCGCGTGGCGGGTCTCGGCGAGCCCCTCCCTCGCCATGGAGCGGGCCGAGGTCACGAGCTTGAGGATCTCGGCCGGCTCGGCCCCCGCCTCGATCTGGAGGCGCGCGACCTCCAGGTGGACCATCTGGGCGGACAGGCTGTGGGCGAGTACGTCGTGTATCTCGCGGGCGATCCTGGCCCGCTCGGCGAGCGCCGCCGACGCGGCCTCCGCCTCCCTGGCGAGCCGTTCCTGGGCGAGCAGCTGGAAGCCCGCGCCCCGGGCCTCGGCGTCCAGCCGGAGCGAGTAGCCGGCGAGGAGCACGGCGGCCGTGGTCACGGCGGCTCCGATTATCCCGGTCTCGTCGGCCTCCACGAATCCGGCGACGAGCACGGCCACCGTCGCCAGCCCGGCGGGCAGCGGCAACCGCTGCATCGCCATCACCGAGACGACGATCCACATCACGGTCGCGGCCGTCGGGGCGCCGGCGGCATAGGCCCCGAGACCGCAGAGCGCCATCACCCCGAGGAGCCCCAGCGATGCGGCCGCCCGGTGGTCGAGGGTCGTGTGGTGGAAGCCCAGCGCGGCCGCCACGCACAATCCGAACCCGAGCGGTGGCACCAGCGCGTATGCGCCGTCGAAGGCGCCCGACGTGTAACAGCCGCTCAGCACCCAGACGCTCAGGCCCGCCATCATGCTGTAGTCGAGGACCATCCGCCCCCGGGGCACTCCGACGCGGGTCAGTGCCTCCCGCGAAGGCCAGCCGTTCCAGGTCCGTGCGCCGCCCCCACCGCTGTCCGTACGACCTCGGTCGCGCTTGTCTTCCATGACCGTCCCCCTCCGTCATCTCGATGCTACGGAGAGTCGGCGGCCGTGTGATCGGCCCGTGGGTGGAGCGTGTTGCTCCACCCACGGGTGGAGTGGATCAGGCGTCGATGCGCGACCGGTCGAGCGTCGCCGCCGAGCCGGTGATGAACTCCTTGCGGGGCGCCACGTCGTTGCCCATGAGGAGGTCGAAGACCTGCTCCGCCGCGTCCAGGTCGCCGATGTTGATCCGGCGCAGGGTGCGGTGCCGCGGGTCCATCGTGGTCTCCGCCAGCTGGTCGGCGTCCATCTCGCCCAGACCCTTGTAGCGCTGGATGGAGTCCTTGTAGCGGACCCCCTTGCGCTGGAACTCCAGGAGCGTCTGCCGCAGCTCGTTGTCCGAGTACGTGTAGACGTACTTGTCCTGGCCCTTCTTGGGCTGGACGAGCTCGATCCGGTGCAGCGGCGGCACGGCGGCGAAGACCCGGCCCGCCTCGACCATGGGCCGCATGTAGCGCTGGAAGAGCGTGAGCAGCAGGCAGCGGATGTGGGCGCCGTCGACGTCGGCGTCGACGAGGAGGACGATCTTCCCGTACCGGGCCGCGTCGATGTCGAAGGTGCGGCCCGAGCCCGCTCCTATGACCTGGATGATCGCCCCGCACTCGGCGTTCTTGAGCATGTCCGAGACGGACGACTTCTGGACGTTGAGGATCTTGCCGCGGATCGGCAGGAGCGCCTGGAACTCGCTGTTGCGCGCCAGCTTGGCCGTACCGAGGGCCGAGTCCCCCTCGACGATGAAGAGCTCGCTGCGCTCCACGTCGTCGCTGCGGCAGTCGGCCAGCTTGGCCGGCAGCGAGGAGGTCTCGAGCGCGGTCTTCCTGCGCTGCGCCTCCTTGTGCTGCCTGGCCGCGATCCGGGTGCGAGCCGCGGCGACGGCCTTCTCCAGGACGGCCCGGGCCTGCGCCTTGGCATCCCGCCGGGTGGAGGTGAGGAAGGCCTTGAGCTCCTTGGCGACCACGTTCGCCACGATGCGGCGAGCGGCGGACGTACCGAGGACCTCCTTCGTCTGCCCCTCGAACTGCGGCTCGGCGAGGCGGACCGTGACGACGGCCGTGAGGCCCTCCAGGGCGTCGTCCTTGACGATGTCGTCCTCGGCGACGCGCAGCATCTTCGCCGAGCGCAGCACCTCGTTCACCGTCTTGGTGATGGCCGTCTCGAAGCCGGAGACGTGGGTGCCGCCCTTGGGGGTGGCGATGATGTTGACGAAGGACTTGACCGTGCTGTCGTAGCCCGTGCCCCAGCGCAGGGCCACGTCGACGGCGAGCTCGCGGGTGACCTCCGTCGGGGTCATGTGGCCGCGCTCGTCGAGGACGGGGACCGTCTCCTTGAACGTGCCCTGCCCGGTGAGCCGCTGGATGTCGCAGACGGCCTTGTCCTGCGCGAGGTACTCGCAGAACTCGCTGATGCCGCCGTCGAAGCGGAAGGTCTCCTCGCTCTTGCCGATCCCCGCCAGGTCCCGCTCGTCGCGGACGACGATGGTGAGGCCGGGCACGAGGAAGGCGGTCTGCCGGGCGCGCTGGTGGAGCGTCTCCAGGGAGAGCTTGGCGTCCTTGAGGAAGATCTGCCGGTCCGCCCAGTAGCGGATGCGCGTGCCGGTGCGGGTCTTGGGGACGCGCTTGCCCTTGAGGAGGCCGTTCGCCGGGTCGAACGGGCTGTCGGGGCCCTGCTCGGTGAAGATGCCCGGGACACCGCGGCGGAAGCTGATCATGTGGGTGGCGCTGTTGCGGTCGACCTCGACGTCGAGGCGGGCCGACAGCGCGTTGACGACGGAGGCGCCGACGCCGTGCAGACCACCGGACGCCGCGTACGAACCGCCGCCGAACTTGCCGCCGGCGTGCAGCTTGGTCATGACGACCTCGACGCCGGAGAGCCCCGTCTTCGGTTCGACGTCGACCGGGATGCCGCGGCCGTTGTCGCGGACCTCGACGGAGCCGTCGTCGTGGAGGATGACCTCGATGTGGTCGCAGTAGCCTCCGAGGGCCTCGTCGACCGAGTTGTCGATGATCTCCCAGATGCAGTGCATGAGACCGCGGCTGTCGGTGGACCCGATGTACATACCGGGGCGCTTGCGGACCGCTTCGAGCCCTTCGAGTACGAGCAGGTGCCGCGCGGTGTAGTTGGAACCGTCACGGTCTGCGGTCAGCAGCGCACTGGACGGCACGGACGTCTCGGCGGTCACGCGGTTCGCTCCTCGCTGAATTTGAAATGTGGCCCAGTGGGGTAAGGCCCGGCGTCGGTCACCGGTTCAGAGGGTACCGATGCCTGGTAGAGCCGTTGTCACGCCACCCACCCCGATTCCTCATGCTAGTCCAGCGTCGTATGGATGTTCGATCCCTCGATGGGGTGAAGCGAACATCACGTTCCCTTCCAGGCATGAACCATTTAGGCTCCGGGCACGTCCTCATCAACAACCGGCACCCACGCCGGGAGGGCGAACCGACCCAAGCAACGCGAAATCCGTAGAGCAACGCAATACGGCCCATTCGCCGCCAACCGGCAGCAGACAGCCACCTTGGGAAGAAGTTTCAAGGAAAAGGCACGAGCGGGAACGTTTTCGGCCTGGTTGGATGTTGACCCTGGTACGACAGCTCGTCGAGCTAGAGAAGAGGCGACGTGACTACTGTTCTGACCCCCGCGAGCCCCCTGACGGCCGCTGACCGTTGCGACCGCTGCGGCGCCCAGGCTTACCTGCGCGTCGTTCTGACCAGCGGAGGTGACTTGCTCTTCTGCGCCCACCACGGACGCAAGTTCGAGCCGGAACTCAAGAAGATCGCCGTTGAGATACAGGATGAGACGGACCGGCTCACGGATGTGCCGGCTCGCACGCAGGGCGAAGACCACGCCTGACGCCATCCACGACGAGCCCAGGGCCGGTCACTGACCCCGACCGGACGACGGGCGGCCACCCCCGCGAGGGGGTGGCCGCCCGTTCTCGTACCCGGAAGGGGCCAGGACCCCGGAAGCGGGCCCGAGCCCCGTCACGCGGGTTCCGGATCAGAAGCCTGCGGGCAGCACCGCGGAGACCCGCGTGTAGACGCCCGGATTCTCCGCCTGCCCGCAGCCGCTGCCCCAGGACACCAGCCCGACGAGAAGCCCCTTGGCCACGAGCGGACCTCCGCTGTCCCCCTGGCACGCGTCCTTGCCGCCCTGCGGGTCGCCCGCGCACAGCATCGTCTCGCGCTGGTACCGGACGCCGAAGCCGCCCGGATAGGACCGCTCGCACGACGCGTCGGGGAGCACCTGCACGCGTGCCGTCCGCAGCGTGGAGGCGTAGGTCCCGTTGCCGGTCGTGTCACCCCAGCCGTAGACGTCCGCCGCCGTTCCGGGCGCGTACGCCGCGTCTCCCGAGCGGGCGACACCGATGACGTACGACTCCGGCAGCGCGCTCACCAGCGTCAGCACCGCGAGGTCTCCCGAGTTGCTCGTCGGGTCGTAGCCGGGGTTCACCCACGTGTCCGAGATCCGGACCTCCTGCCCGCCCTGCCCTCGCAACGCGGCGCGCCCCGCGATGACGGCGAAGTCGCGCACCTCCCACGGCTCGCCGCCGAGCACCTCCCGGCCCAGGCAGTGGGCCGCCGTGAGCACCTTGGTCGGTGCGACGACCACGCCCCCGCAGAACTGCCCCGCGCGCGTACCCCCGAACCGGTCACGACTGGACAGGGCCACCACCCACGGCGCGTCCGTGATCTGAGCCGTGCTGCCACCCACCACGACGCTGTCGGCCGCCACGGGGGCGGCGGTGGCGACCTGCCCCGCCGCCACGGCGAACAAGCCCACGGCACCCGTCAACGCTCGGGCCAAGGAACCACGCATGGAGCCTCCTGACTCTCCGGTGATGTCGCTTCACCCAGCGTCCAGCACAGCTCCGCCCCTTGCACCCCCGCACAGCCGGAGGGCCCGGCTCCCCCTCTCGGGGAACCGGGCCCTTCCGCGTACCGCTCTGTGCCTCGTGCGGATCAGTCGAGGTAGTCGCGCAGCACCTGCGAGCGCGACGGGTGGCGGAGCTTCGACATCGTCTTCGACTCGATCTGGCGGATCCGCTCTCGCGTCACGCCGTAGACCTTGCCGATCTCGTCCAGCGTCTTCGGCTGGCCGTCGGTCAGACCGAAGCGCATCGAGACGACGCCGGCCTCACGCTCGGAGAGCGTGTCGAGGACGGAGTGCAGCTGCTCCTGGAGCAGCGTGAAGCTCACCGCGTCGGCCGGGACGACCGCCTCGGAGTCCTCGATCAGGTCGCCGAACTCGCTGTCGCCGTCCTCACCCAGCGGGGTGTGGAGGGAGATCGGCTCACGGCCGTACTTCTGGACCTCGATGACCTTCTCAGGGGTCATGTCGAGCTCCTTGGCCAGCTCCTCCGGAGTGGGCTCACGGCCCAGGTCCTGGAGCATCTGGCGCTGCACGCGCGCGAGCTTGTTGATGACCTCGACCATGTGCACCGGGATACGGATGGTGCGGGCCTGGTCGGCCATGGCGCGGGTGATCGCCTGACGGATCCACCAGGTGGCGTACGTGGAGAACTTGTAGCCCTTGGTGTAGTCGAACTTCTCGACCGCGCGGATCAGACCGAGGTTGCCCTCCTGGATCAGGTCCAGGAAGAGCATGCCGCGGCCGGTGTAGCGCTTGGCCAGGGAGACCACCAGACGGAGGTTGGCCTCCAGGAGGTGGTTCTTGGCCCGACGGCCGTCCTCGGCGATGATCTCCAGCTCACGCTTGAGCTTCGGAGCGAGCTTGTCCGAGTTCGCGAGCTTGTCCTCGGCGAACAGGCCGGCCTCGATGCGCTTGGCGAGCTCGACCTCCTGCTCGGCGTTGAGCAGCGGGACCTTGCCGATCTGCTTGAGGTAGTCCTTGACCGGGTCGGCGGTGGCACCGGCGACGGCGACCTGCTGCGCCGGAGCGTCGTCCTCGTCCTCGTCGGACAGGACGAAGCCCTTGCTCTCGCCCTCGGTCTCCTCTTCCTCACCCTTGCCGGGCGCGACGTCCTCGAGGAGCTCCTCGCCCTCGACGACCTCGTCGGAGTCCTTCTTGGACGCGGTCTTCTTGGCCGTCGCCTTCTTGGCGACGGTCTTCTTGGCCACCGTCTTCTTGGCGACGGTCTTCTTCGCCGCCGCCTTCGGGGCGGATCCGGCCTCGTCGGCCGGGTCGGCACCCTCGGCCGCGGCGGCCGAGACGGTGGACTTCGTCACGGTCGTCCTGGCGGTGACGGTCTTGGTGGCGGTGCGCTTGGCCGGGCTCTTCGCCGCGACGCTCTTGCGGGCGCGCTTCGGCGACTCCGCTGCACTGACCATCAGCGTCACACCCTCTTCCTCGAGGATCTGATTGAGGCTGCGCAGAACATTCTTCCACTGGGTTGGCGGAATCTGGTCAGCCTCGAAGGCACGACGCACGTCATCGCCGGCGATCTGCCCATCAGCCTTTCCCCGCTCGATGAGCGCCATCACAGACTCGGACTCGGCGATCTCCGGCGGGAGCGTACGGGATGTGCTGGCCGACACGAACAACCTCTCGGAACGATGGAAACGGCTTCCGGCCCCGCTCTTGATCGAGCTGGAGCCGACGACCGTCGACGGGGAATGTGCCGACGGCGCGGGTTGGGCCGGGGAACTGCACAGCGCCTCCACGGGCTGCTGTATTCCTTCCTCGGCTGTCACCTCTTAGGTCATCGCACGGGTGGGAGGAGTGTTACGCCCAATCTTCGTGGCCCGAGTCACACTTCATTCGCGACGAAACACCCATAGTGGTCGATCAGTGCACATTCGTACCGCCGGGACCCTGGCGCCACCCGGGGGAACCCGTCCGGTTCCCCCGGGTGGCGCTCGGATCCGGCGGCACGCTCCGCGTACGACTCCGCACTCCCGGCCACGGCCCGCGCGTCAGTGTTCGCGAGGGGCGGGGACGACGCGCTCCACCTCGGGGTGGACCGTCAGCAGCTGCCGCATGGCCGTCTCGGCGCCGTGGGCGTCCCCCGCGGCGAGTGCCTCCGCGATACGGGCGTGGTGGGCGAGACAGGCGTCGCTCGGCCGGTCGCAGCCGGTGACGGGGCCGCCGGACACCTGGAGCGCGGCGGACACGATGCCGGAGAGGTGCTCCAGCATGCGGTTCCCGGCGAGCTGGATGAGGAGGGAGTGGAACTCGGTGTCGGCACGGGAGAAGGTGATGCCGTCTCCCTGGGCGAACGCGTGGCCCATGATCTCGACCATGTCGGCCAGACGCTGCTGCACGTCCTCGCGGCCATGTCCGGCGGCGAGACGGGCCGCGAGGGGCTCGATCGTCCAGCGCAGCTCGTTCAGCTCGCGGCGCTGGTCGTCGCGCTGCGGACCGAAGGCGCGCCACTCGATGATGTCGGGGTCGAGCAGGTTCCAGTCGCTGACCGGCCGGACCCGGGTGCCGACGTTCGGACGGGCGCTGACGAGGCCCTTGGCCTCCAGCACACGCAGCGACTCGCGCACGACGGTGCGCGAGACCTCGAACCGCTGGCCGATCTCCTCGGGGACGAGCGGACGGTCGGCTCCGAGGTCACCGGAGACGATCATCTGGCCGAGCTGCTGGACGAGCTGCCCGTGCAGCCCGCGGCCCCGGTTGCCCGCGGTCCGGCGCCCCACGCGGCCGAGGTCGGTGTCCACCCCCTCCCAGGAGGGCTTGCCCACGCGGCCGGCGGCGGGCGCCTCCGCGTAGGGGTAGCGGTCGAGGTCGCCCGGGGCGCCGAGCGGGGAGTCGACGGGGCGGGCGGCGGTCATCATGGTGTGCGCAAGGGTACTCACGCATCCTTTGTCGGCGTTGCCTCCGTGACCCTTGAGGTCTTTGGTGAAAAGCACACGAAAGGGTGATCGGCACCCCCTACACAATTGACGATCAATCAGACATATAGGGCATATTCCAAGGAAGTTGACGGCGAAGCGGAACCTTTCGGTCCGCAAGTGATCACCAACGGGCCTTCCGGCGAAGACCCGTGAACACGTAGGCGCAGAGCAACCCTGTCAACGTCAGCGAGAGCGCCACCCCCGCGGGCTGCCCGACCACCCGCAGAGCCCCCGCCAGCCAGTGCTCCGCGACCGGCGCCCAGCGCGGGCCGGCGAACTCCCGCAACCGACCGGGAAGTCCGGCGGCGGACCGCACCGACGGCCCGGTCAGCACCTTCTGCAGCAGCGGCACGAAGGCCACCGGCACGGCGAGGACCGCGGCCACGCCGGCCGCCGCGGCCCGGAAGACCCCGGCACCCAGCAGCCCGGCCCAGGCGCAGCCGACCAGCAGCCCCAGCCAACTCGCGCAGAGGGTAGGCCAGTTCCTCGGTACGGGGATCAACTCGCCGCCGTAGAGCAACCGCAGGGCCCCGAGGTCGGCGAGCACGACGAGCACCCCCAGGACGAGGGCGACGGCGGCCGCCACGCCGAGCTTCGCCAGCAGGAGGCCGGGCCTGCGCGGCACCGCCCCGCGCCCCGAGGTGAGCGCCGGGTAGCGGTACTCCTCACCGAAGGAGAAGGCTCCGAGCAGCCCCGCGCCGAGGGCCGCGGGCGGCAGCGGCGAGATCGCCGGCCACCCGGCCAGGACGGCGGGCAGCGCGGCGCGTCCGCCTCGGCCGAGGAGCAGCGCGAGCGTCACGGACACCAGCAGGACGGCCGCCACCACGAGCGGAGTGCTCGGCACCCCGAGGAGTCGGTGGAGCTCGTACCGCAGCGGCCGCAGGGGCGAGCGGGCCGGACGCCGGGCGCGCCTTCCGGCCGGCTCGTCGCGTGCCGCGGTGGGCCCGGGCCCGCCCTCCGGTGACTCGCCGGACCGGCTTCCGGGGACGGTGCTCCGGGAGTCGGCGCGCTCGGCGGCCGGTGCGGGCCCGGGATCGTCACGCCGGGGGGCTCGCGGAGCGGCGGGGGCCGCGTCGCCCGTCTCGTCGACGAGACGGTGGATCGGTACGCCGTGGCGGAAGGCCGTGTCTCCCACGGAGGCGCAGTCGCTGCCGTAGACGGACAGGCGATTGCCGTCCTCGGCGACCACCTCGACGGCGCGACGGGCGGCCCTGGCCTCCTGGGTCACGGCGGCGGCGAGTCGCGCGGGGTGCGGGGTGCGGACGGCGACCCGGGGGCGCAGCCGGGTGCGGGCGAACTCGGTCGCTTCCTGGTCGGCGACGAGGCGTCCGCGGTCGAGCGTGACGACCCGGTCGGCGTTGCGGGCGGCGTCCTTGGGATCGTCCGTGGTGTAGAGCACGGTGCCCCCGTCGGCCGCGTGAGCGCGCAGGAGTTCGTACAGCCAGGCGCCCTCGGGTACGGAGAGGCCGGCGCCGGGCTCGTCGAGCAGCAGCGTGTGCGGGGCGCCCAACATGGCGGAGGCGAGGCCGAGTCGGCGGTCCGCGCCGACCGGCAGGGTGCCGATCCGCTTGCGTTCGAGACCCGCGAGGCCCACGGTCCGCATCAGTTCGTCGGACCGTGACGCGGGCACCCCCGTGGCGGCGCAGAGCATCCGGAGCTGGCCCCGGAGCGTGCGTGAGGGGTGTCCGGGGATGTCGCCGAGGAGTACGCCGACCTCGCGGGGAGGGTGGGCGATGCGGTGCAGCGGCCGACCTCGGAAGTAGGTGATCCCGCGACCCGGCTCGAGTTCGAGCATGAGCCGGAGCGCGGTGGTCTTGCCGGAGCCCGGCGGGCCGAGGAGGGCGGTCACGGCTCCCGGCCGGGCCTCGAAGGTCAGATCGTCCACGGCGGGCGGACGATCGCGGCGGGGCGTACTGGTCAGTCCGATTGCCTGGAGCATCGCTTCTCTCGCGGTAGGTGACACCGCTCCGCGGCAGGGCGGCGCTACCGCAGCAAGATAACGCTACATTTCGGACTTTCCGTGCAGGGGTGGCGCTCCGAGGTACCGGATGTCCGCGCCCGTCAGACCTCGGGGCGCAGCATCGGCGGGTTGAGAAGGGTCGCCCCACCTGCCCTGAAGAGCTGGGCGGGACGGCCGCCCTGACGGGTCGTGGTACCACCGGCCGGGACCAGGAAGCCGGGCGTGCCGGTCACCTTGCGGTGGAAGTTGCGCGGGTCGAGGGCCACGCCCCAGACGGCCTCGTATACGCGGCGCAGCTCCCCGACGGTGAACTCCGGCGGGCAGAAGGCCGTGGCCAGGGAGGAGTACTCGATCTTCGAACGGGCGCGCTCCACCCCGTCGGAGAGGATCCGGGCGTGGTCGAAGGCGAGCGTCCCGCCCTCATCGCCGCCTCCGGCCGCCGCGTCCTCGCCGAGCAGCTCCTCGACCGGCGCCCACCGGGCGCTGTTCGCGTCCCCGCCCGCCCGGGGCGCCGGAAGGTCCGGGGCCAGGGCGAGGTGCGCGACGCTGACCACCCGCATGCGCGGGTCGCGGTCGGGTGCCCCGTAGGTCGCCAGCTGCTCCAGGTGCGCCCCGTTGCTCGGTACGGGCGTCGGCGCGGCCGGGTCGTGCGCGCAGAGGCCGGTCTCCTCGACGAGCTCGCGCGCGGCCGCGGCCCCGAGGTCCTCCTCGGCGCGGACGAAGCCGCCGGGGAGCGCCCAGCGGCCCCGGTACGGCGACTCCCCTCGCCGGACGACCAGGGTGCACAGCGCGTGGCGCCGCACGGTCAGCACGACCAGATCGACGGTGACGGCGAAAGGCGGGAAGGCCGACGGGTCGTAGGGAGGCATGCCGCGATCATAGTCGTCTTCCTGACGATAAACACTCCTCGCGGAAGCATCGAGGACGGCTTCCTCCCCCTGCCGCGAAGCTTCCCGCGTGTCTGCGCCCGTCATCTCGTCACACCCCCAGTTGAAGGCCCTCTGCGGCCTCCTCGACCATACCGAGACCGAGCCTGCCGACCCGCACGGCGAAGGGCTCGCCCGCGACCACGAGCCCGGAGAACCGGATCGCTCCGAGCGGGGCCGAGGGCAGCGGGTGCACCGACACGGACCCGCCCGGCACGTCGGGCCGGATCCCGGCCAGGGCGAGGAGCGAGTGGACCGCTCCGGCGGCCGCGACAGCCGCCGGTCTGCACGCGGCCGGGTGGGGCACCGGGCGCCCGCCCGCCGTCCGCTGCTCTCCCGCGTACATCTCGGGGAGGCGATGGGCGAAGTGCTCCGCCGCGTCGAGCAGCCCGCGCAGCAGGGAGGCCGCCTGACTCTCGTGGCCCGCGGCGGCGAGACCGGCCACGGCGACGGCCGTCTCGTGGACCCGGACCGCGCCGGCGCGGTGACCGAAGGGATTGTGCCCGGGCTCCTTGGCGCCGAGGCTGCGCAGGCCCCACCCGGAGTCGAGGACCGGCGCGCCGAGCAGCCTCGCCAGCTGTTCGGTCTCCGTCTTGTCGAGCAGCCCCGGTGCGTACCGGCCGCCGCCCAGTAGTCCGCTGTCGAGCAGATGGGCGGCCCAGCCGCCCATCTCGGGCCGGTTGCGGCCGTCCGGCGTCCGGGCGACCGCGGGACGGCCCCCTGCGCGGTCCTCGATCCAGAACTCCCGCCGGAACCGCTCGCGCAGGATCCCCGCCCCGTCGCGTAGCGCGTCTCCCCCGGGCCTCCCGCAGCCGTCGAGCAGGTCGGCGCCGAGCAGCGCCGCGCGGTGCGCGTGCGCCTGGGTCTCGGCCCGCCACGGCCCGGCGGGCCCCGGGTCCGGGACGAAACCGGTAACGGCGAAGACCCGGCGCAGCCAGCCGAGGCACCGCTCCGCCACGGGAAGCAGCTCGTCGACGTCGGCCGACGGCAGCCCCCAGCGGCGGGCCTCCGCGAGCACGACGGGGAAGGCGAGGGTGGCCTCGACGCCGGTGCAGCGGGGTGGGAGATACGGGCCCGCGTCCCTGAGGGGCCCTGGGATGCGGCCGGACTCGGGCCCTCCCCCCGAGAGCTGGGTACGGCCGACGGCGCGCAGGGTGGTGGCGGCGAGCCTGGTGCCGAGGGGCAGAGCCATGCGGGCCGCCCAGAGCGCCTCGGCGGTGACCGGTCCGCATCGCCAGGGGACACCGGCCGCGAGGTGGACATCCGCGGGGTGCGCCGGGGCGCGCTGGAGGAGCGCCCGGAGGTCGTCGACGGAGCAGCGCAGCAGCTCGCCGGGGCGCGGGTCGTCTCCTTCGGCACGGGCCTCGGAGACCAGGTGGCCACCGGGCCGTCCGGCGCCCGCACCCGAGGGGGTGCCGGGTCGGGTGGCGGCTTCGCGGCGGACTCGCAGCTGGACCGTGAAGGCGGCTCCGGGCGCCAGCTCGGCCTCCCAGCGCAGCACGCCGGCCGCCGCCAGGGAATCCATCGGCGGCGGGTCGGCCGTGACGGCGACGGATCGGCCGTCGCTCCCGGTCCAGCGGAGTCCGGTGCCGTGGACGCTGGCGGTGAGCTCGGGTCCCGACCTGCCCGACGCCACCGCGCCCAGGTCCGCGAGATCCGTGCCCAGAGCGATCTCGACGGGGAGCCGGAGGGCGCGGGTGGCGGAGCTGCGCAGGGTGATCCGCTCGGTTCCGTCGGCGCTCCGCGTGCGTTCGACGCTGAGCCCGGGGTCGGGCCCCAGGTCCCCCGGCACTCGCAGGACGCCGAGGAAGACCGCCCGGTCGGCGGCCGCCATGCGGCCCTGGAGGGCGACGGGCTCACGCCCCGCCACTCGTAGGACGCATCGGGAGAGGAGCCGTCTCCCCGCCGCGTAGACGCCCTCGGGCCCGTCGCCGGTGAGCTGGCCGTGCTCGGCGCAGACGGCGAAGGCGGGCAGGGCGACGCAGAGGAGTGCGCCGTGCACCGGGGGGAGCTCCATGGGGCGGGCCGCGCGCGGGGACGCGATGCCCGTACCGGACGTGTGTCCGGAGGAGTAGCCGGGCGCGTGCGCGGACGGGGACGGGTGGCCGCTCGGGGGGCCGCTGGGACGGCCGGGGGCCGGGACGGGGCTGGAAGCCATGGCGGGTGCGAAGTGCTCTCTGTGCGAACCGGGCGGCCGGCGGGGTGTCGGCGGCACGGTTCGTACGACTCCGCCAGAGAGCTGAACGCGCTCGCGGGCGGCCGGGTCACGGTCGTCATCGGCCACTCCTGGTGCCGCGCTGCCCGTCGTGCCGAGGTGCCCTGTTCACGGGCTTCCCCGTGGCGCGTCCGCCGGGTCGGACCCCGGCCGCCGGCCCGCGCTCCCGCGCGCCGGCCCGTCCGGGCTTCCCGAGGGTCTGCCGGGTGCCCTGAGGGCGCGCGGCACGGGTCCTGACCCGCCGGGAGGACGCCGAGGCGGCCTGCTCCGCCGCGGCCCGGGTGTCCCGCTCGCTCCTGAGGCACGAGCGCAGGGATTCGGGGTCGAGTCCTTCGTTGCACGCCTGGTGCAGCAGCCGGGCGAAGACGTACTCCGGGTCGGCGTCGAGCGCGAGCCCGAGGGCGACGCGGGCGGTCGGCTCGTCTCCGGTGGACCAGGCCGTCCACCCCGCGAGGCTGAGGGGCGCGGCGGCGTGCTCCTGGTACGGGTTGACGCAGCGCCGGGCCAGCACGCGCCAGAGGCGCAGGGCGGCGGTGCCCTCCCAGCCCTCCATCCATTCGGCGGCCCGGTCCCGGGTGACGCGGTCCTGGAGGCCGAGGATCAGGGCCGCCGCCTCGTCGGGCCCGATCAGGGCGTCGTCCGCCGCGTCTCGCTCCGCGGTCGTGCCGACCGGCTTCGCCGGCTGCGCCGGGCGCGCGGACCCGGCCGGGCCGGTGGGAGCCGTCGGGCTCTTCCGATGGGCGAACCGGCGCATCGACTCGCGGGCGAGCCGCAGGGTCGTCTCGCGCACCTCTTCGCGCCCCTTCCCTTCGGCGCCTTCGAGGATCCGCGGCACGATCGCGGCCGCGGCGGCGTCGAGGGCTGCACGCTGCTGCTCCTCGTCCCCGGGCCTCCCGGACGGCTTCAGCCGGGCCTCCATGTCCCGCAGTGACCCGCGCAGCTGGACTCCCGCGTACGCGGCCGTCGCGGCCATCACCGACGTGCCGGTGAGGGCGAGCGGGGTGCCGTCCGGCGGGCAGCACCGGGCGTCCGGGCAGCAGTAGGAGAAGTAGAGGCCGTCGGAGATGCACAGGGCCTCGTAGACGGGGATGTCGAGGGCGCCGCAGGCGGTGCGGAGCCGCTGCGCGAACGGGCGCAGCCGCTCCATGACCACCCGGGCCGTCTCGCCCGGCGCGGGGTCCTGGCAGAGGAAGACCACGATGCCGTCCGGACGGGTGCCGTGCCGGCTGCCTCCCTCGACGAGGCATTCGGCGAGGTGGTCGGCGGTCGTCGCCCATTCGCGGGGCGAGCGCGGGATGCCGAGCCTGACCCGGCCGCCGAAGCGGCCGTGCTCGCCGTGGAGGGCGGCCAGGACGACGGAGTCGGTGGGGTGGAAGCCCAGCATGAACGGGAGGGCGTCGGCCAGTTCCGCCGGGCCGCGCAGGGTGATCTGCTGGGTACGGGAGGGTCCGCTGGTTTCGTGGTGATTCGCGTTCATGGTCAGGACGGTCTCGTGATCTCCCGAATTCCGAAACCCCTGTGGATAACTCCCGAAACGGGGCATCCGTCGGCCCGCCGAGTTGTCCACAGGTTCGGCCTCTCATTCGCGCGATGTCCGAGGCATCGGGTTGCATGGAGGCATGACCCACGCAGACCCCCTGGAAGACCGCGCCGCACTCAGGACCGCCGCCGACACCGTGCTCGCCCGTCTCGTCTCGGACCCGACGGGCAAGGCCAGACTGCGCGAGGACCAGTGGCGGGCCATCGAGGCCCTGGTCGCCGACCGGCGCCGGGCCCTGGTGGTGCAGCGGACCGGCTGGGGCAAGTCCGCCGTGTACTTCGTGGCGACCTCGCTGCTGCGTGAGCGCGGCAGCGGCCCGACCGTGATCGTCTCTCCGCTGCTGGCACTGATGCGCAACCAGGTGGAGGCGGCCGCCCGGGCGGGCATCCGCGCCCGGACGATCAACTCGTCGAACACGGAGGAGTGGGACACGGTCCAGGAGGAGGTGGCCGCCGGCGAGGTGGACGTGCTCCTGGTGAGCCCCGAGCGGCTCAACAATCCCGACTTCCGTGACCAGGTGCTCCCCCGCCTCGCGGCCGCCACCGGGCTGCTCGTGGTCGACGAGGCGCACTGCATCTCGGACTGGGGCCACGACTTCCGGCCCGACTACCGCAGGCTGCGCACCATGCTGGCCGATCTGCCGGCCGGGGTTCCGGTGCTCGCCACGACGGCGACGGCGAACGCACGGGTGACGGCGGACGTGGCCGAGCAGCTCGGCACGGGTGCGGGGACGGACGCCCTGGTGCTGCGCGGGCCGCTGGACCGGGAGAGCCTGAGCCTGGGGGTCGTCAGACTGCCCGACGCCGCCCACCGGCTGGCCTGGCTCGCCGACCACCTCGGCGAGCTCCCCGGTTCGGGGATCATCTACACGCTGACGGTCGCCGCCGCCGATGAGGTCACGGCGTACCTGCGGCAGTGCGGGCACACCGTCTCCTCGTACACGGGCCGCACGGAGAACGCCGACCGGCAGCAGGCGGAGGACGATCTGCAGGCCAACCGGGTCAAGGCCCTGGTGGCGACCTCGGCCCTCGGCATGGGGTTCGACAAGCCGGACCTGGGTTTCGTGGTGCATCTGGGGTCGCCCTCCTCGCCGATCGCCTACTACCAGCAGGTCGGCCGGGCCGGGCGAGGGGTGGAGCACGCGGAGGTGCTGCTGCTGCCCGGCCAGGAGGACGAGGCGATCTGGCGCTACTTCGCCTCGGTGGCGTTCCCGCCCGAGGAGCAGGTGCGGCGCACCATCGACGTACTCGCGCACGCCGGCCGCCCCCTCTCCCTGCCTGCCCTGGAGCCGCTGGTCGAGCTGCGCAGGACCCGTCTGGAGACGATGCTCAAGGTCCTCGACGTGGACGGCGCGGTGCGCCGGGTGAAGGGCGGCTGGGAGAGCACGGGCCGCCCCTGGGCGTATGACACGGAGCGGTACGCCTGGGTGGCGCGGCAGCGGGAGGCCGAGCAGCAGGCGATGCGCGACTACGCGTCGTCGACGGGGTGCCGGATGGAGTTCCTGCGCCGACAGCTGGACGACGAGGAGGCCGCTCCGTGCGGCCGTTGCGACAACTGCGCGGGGAACCGCTTCGACCCCAAGGTGTCCGATGCGGCGCTGGACGCGGCCAAGGGCGAGCTGGGGCGGCCCGGAGTGGAGGTCGAGCCCCGGAAGATGTGGCCGACGGGGCTCGCCGCGGTCGGGGTCGATCTGAAGGGCCGTATCCCGGCCGGAGAGCAGGCGTTCGGGGGCCGGGCCCTCGGGCGGCTCTCGGACATCGGCTGGGGAAACCGGCTGCGGCCGCTGCTGGCCGACGGCACGCACGACGGGCCCGTTCCCGACGACGTCGTGCAGGCCGTGGTGCAGGTTCTCGCCGACTGGGCGAAGGGGCCCGGCGGTTGGGCTTCCGGGGCGCCGGACGCACCGGCCCGGCCCGCCGGAGTGGTCACCGTCGCCTCCCACCGCAAGCCGAGGCTGGTGGGCTCGCTCGGGGCGCGGATCGCCGAGATCGGCAGGATGCCGCTCCTCGGGACCGTGGAGTACGCCCCGGAGACAGAGGGGTTGCGGCTCTCCCGCACCAACAGCGCCCAGCGGGTGGTCGGTCTGCAGCGGACACTGACCGTCCCTGCCGAACTCGCGGGCCGGCTGGCCGACGCCGGGGGCCCGATCCTGCTTGTTGACGACCTGTCGGACAGCGGCTGGACGATGGCGGTGGCGGCGCGGCTGCTGCGCCGGGCCGGAGCGGAAGGAGTGTTTCCGTTGGTGCTCGCCGTCCAGGGGTGAAACAGGAGGGGAAACGGGGAGTGAATAATGGGCAACTGGGCAGGGATATGAAAGGCATACCGACGCATTCCCGTCAGCGGCCTCAATTGCTCATTGCCGGTCGCGCACGGGCCCGCAAGAATTGGGAAACCGCCCCACTCGGCCCATCAGCGGTCCGGAAGGACTGTGCCGTGGTGCGCCCTCACCCGACCTTGCCCGCGTAGCGGGCGCGTATCCGAAGGGAGGCCCGTGACCCTCGGATTCGCTCCGCCCACAGCCACCTCGCTCAGATCGTCGTCCGAGTCCGCCAGCCGCCTCGCTCGGATGGTCGAACCCGCCGAGTGGGCCGCGGCCGGAGTTCCCCTGCTGCGCAATCCGCGTGAGGTCGTCAGCGGCCTCCACTCACGTCACACGCCCACGCCCGCCACGGCGGTCCTGGCGATCCTCGACCACGAGGAGCGCCTCGCCGCCAGCGCCTCCTTCGTCCGTCGCCCGTCCCCCGCGGACGGCTGGGAGTTCCGCAACGTGCTCCTCGCACATCTGCGTCGTGTCATTCCGCACGACCTCCGGAGGCGATCCCCCGTCAGGACCGCGGTCCTGCTGTACTGCCGCGAGGGTGACGAGCGTTGGACGGAGGAGGACGGAGCCTGGATGTGGGGGCTCCGGGACGCCTGCACCCTGCACGGGCTCCGCTGCGGGGCGTACATCACGCTGACCCGGGGCGGCTGGCAAGTGCTCGGGGAGGGCCGGGGAGGCCGTCGGCCGAGCTCCGACTCGCCTCCCCTGCCACTCGGCGAAGCGCCGGTCGAACTCGGCCGGCTCGCACCGCGTACGGCGAGCGGCGCGACGGAACCACTGCGCCGGGTCGCCGCACGCTGATCACGCGTACGGCACACCACGGCAGCCTTCGCCGGCCCGGACCGAACCGGTCGACTCGGTCCAGCCCAGGCCGGCCGGTCGACTCGGTCCAGCCAGGCCGGTCCAGGCTGGACCGATCGACTCCGGTCCGGTCCAGTCCAGGCGAGCCGGTTGACTCCGGTCCGGGCCAGTCCAGGCCGGTCCGGGCCGGTCGACTACGGACCGGACCGCTCCGACGAAGGGTGGTCGTTCAGACGCCGGCGCCCGCTCCGAGGAGCGAGGTGACGCGCTGCGGGTCGCCGCAGACGACGAGCAGCACGCCCGCGCGGGACATCGCCGACGGCAGGGCCCGGGCGACCGTCTCGTCGTCGCCGCCGTTGAGGGCGACGATCACCACGGGTCGGGCGTTCGCCCGCTCCGCGGCGGAGGCGTCCGCGAAGAACACGTCGTCGCCGGAGTCCTGCTGGGCCCAGTAGGCGACTTCGCCGAAGGACAGCTCGTGCGCCGCCCACGGGTGCTGGTCGCCGGTGGTCAGCACCAGGACGTCGCCGGGCGCCCGGCCGCTCTCGAGCAGAAGGTCGAGGGCCTCCTCGGCGGCGTCGAGCGCACCGTCGAGGGGGGCCGGGATCAGCTGGAGCTGCGGCGCGGACCGCTGGTCGGAACGATTCTCCGACCGGTCGGCCGGAGGGCCGGGACGCGGTGCCGGCGCCGCGGGCCCGGCCGGACGGGGACCAGGGCGTCCGGGACGCGGGGTGGCCGCGGAACGCGGGCCGGGTACGGGACGGGGGGTCGACGCGGTGGCGCGGGGACCCTGGGCACTCTCGTGAATCTGAGGCTCCTCGGGAGGGAGGGGTGGATGGAGGTCGAACACCGCTGCGCGGAGCACCGGCGGGTGGGCACGCATGTGCACCCCGGGCGCGTGAGGGGTCGCCCTGCGGCGGGTCCCCGCGACCGGAAGATCAGAAGTCGAAGCCGAGTTGGCCCCCGCTTTCCAGCGCGGCCGCCTCGGCGGAGAGGCGGACCTTTTTGAGGTGGCGCCACTGGGGCAACGCGTCCAGGTACGACCAGGAGAGGCGGTGGTACGGGGTGGGCCCCAGCTCCTCGAGCGCCGCTTTGTGGACCGGGGAAGGGTAGCCCGCGTTGGCACCGAAGCCGTACGCCGCGTAGCGCTCGGCCTCCAGCTCCGCCATGAGGGTGTCGCGGCGGACCTTCGCGATGACCGACGCGGCGGCGACGGCGATGCAGGACTGGTCGCCCTTGATCACCGTACGGACCTGCCAGGGGCTGCCGAGGTAGTCGTGCTTGCCGTCGAGTATCACCGCGTCGGGGCACACGGGAAGACCTTCGAGCGCCCGGACGGCCGCGAGGCGTAGGGCCGCGGTCATTCCGAGCTCGTCGATCTCCTCCGGGGAGGCGTCTCCGAGCGCGTACGCCGTGACCCACCGCTCCAGCTCGGCGGCGAGCGCGGTCCGGCGTTTGGGGGTGAGCAGTTTGGAGTCGGTGAGGCCTTCGGGGGCCCGGCGCAGACCGGTGACGGCCGCGCACACCGTGACGGGGCCGGCCCACGCCCCGCGCCCGACTTCGTCGACTCCGGCGACGACCTTGGCGCCGCTGGTGGCGCGGAGCGATCGCTCGACAGTGTGAGTGGGAGGTTCGTACGGCATGGCGCAAGCCAGGTTACGCCGCCCGGTGCCGCGCGCGATACCCGGATTCCCCTAGGACCCCGGAGAGGCCTCCACGCCCGGCCTCCCGGACCGTCATCACCACGCCCGCGCGCCCGGAATCACCGTGCCCGCGCACCCGTCATCGCCACGCCCGCGCGCCCGTCGTTGCCGCACCCACCTGCCCGTCATCACCGTGCCCGCGCGCCCCTCATCACCACGCCCGCACCCCCGTCTCAGCCGCGTTCCGCGCGTACCAGCGGCATCATGATCCGGTCGATCACGGCGGCGATCTCGCCGTCCGGCCATTCGCTCCCGCACACCTTGGAGCGGTACATCATCATCGCGGGGATCACGTCGAGAACCAGGTCGTCCACCGCGTCGGAGCGCACCTCGCCCCGTGCGATTCCGCGCCGCAGAACCTCCCGGAAGAGCCGGGTGGACGGCTCGACCACCCCGGTGACGATGAGTTCGTGGAACCGCCCGGCGGAGTCGGCGTCGCACTCGTGAAGCACCGCGCGCAGGGCGAAGCCGGGCTTGGAGTACATGACGTCCCGGACGCGGAGGCAGAGCTCGTACAGGTCCTCGCGCACGGCGCCGTGGTCCGGGGCCTCGTCGAGCGTCGGCAGTCCGGCCTGGAGGGCGTCCGCGACGAGGTCCTCCTTCGACGGCCAGCGGCGGTACACCGCGGCCTTGCCGGTCTGCGCGCCGACCGCGACGCCCTCCATCGTCAGACCGTTCCAGCCGACGCTCCCGAGCTGTTCGAGCGTGGCCTCCAGGATGGCCCGTTCGAGGACGGGACCGCGGCGTCGCAGCGACGCCCTCTCCGGCCGAGCGGCGGCCGCGGAGCGCGAAGTAACCATCAGGATCTCTCCGTTGGGGCGATTCGGATCGTCGGCAGCGCTCAGTGAACGGTTGCGTTCACTGAGGGGGACTCACTACCGTGGTGGACAGTGAACGGGTGCGTTCACTAATTCTTCCGTGGGGGATCCATAGTGACAACTTCTCCGCTGGACACCCAGACCAAGGACGGCCCCGCCCGCTCCGCGGGTCGGCCGGGCATCGCCCTGACCGTCATCGCCGCGTGCCAGCTGATGGTCGTCCTCGACGCGACCATCGTGAACATCGCCCTGCCGCACATCCAGGACGCACTTTCCTTCTCGACGACCGACCTGTCATGGGTGCTCAGCGCCTACACGCTCACCTTCGGCGGCCTCCTGCTGCTCGGCGGACGCGCGGGGGACATCCTGGGGCGCCGCAGGGTGTTCCTGACCGGCATCCTGCTCTTCACCTTCGCCTCCCTGCTCGGCGGCTTCGCCCAGGAGCCCTGGCAGCTGCTCGCCGCGCGGGCCGTGCAGGGCGTGGGCGGCGCCATCGCCTCGCCCACCTCGCTCGCGCTGATCACCACGACCTTCCCCGAAGGGCCCGAACGCAACCGGGCGTTCGGCGTGTTCGCCGCGGTCTCCGCGGGCGGCGGCGCCATCGGCCTGCTCGCCGGCGGCATGCTCACCGAATGGCTCGACTGGCGCTGGGTCCTCTTCGTCAACGTGCCGATCGGCCTACTGATCGCCTTCCTCACCCCGCGCTACATCGCCGAGTCCGAGCGCCACCCTGGCCGTTTCGACATCGCGGGCGCCGCGACCTCGACGCTCGGCATGGCGGCGCTGGTGTACGGCTTCATCCGGGCCTCCGAGGAGGGCTGGAGGGACGCCCTGACCATCGGCTCCTTCGTCACGGCGGTGGTCCTCCTCGTGGCGTTCGCGCTCGTGGAGTCGCGCGCCAAGGAGCCGATCACGCCGCTCCGGATGTTCGCGGACCGCAACCGCTCGGGCACGTACGTGATCATGCTCAGCCTGTCGGCCGCCATGTTCGGCATGTTCTTCTTCATCGTGCTGTGGGTCCAGAACGTCCTCGGCTACAGCCCGATCCAGTCCGGACTCGCCTTCCTCCCCGTGACCGTCGCGATCGGCCTCGGGGCGGGACTCGCGCAGCGGTTCCTCCCGACCTTCGGCCCCAAGCCGTTCATGGTGGCGGGTGCGGCGATCACCGCCGCGGGCCTGTTCTGGCAGATGTTCATCACGGCGGACAGCGGCTACGCCGACGGCGTCCTCGGACCGATGCTCCTCTTCGGCTTCGGCATGGGCCTCAACTTCGTGACGCTCACGCTCACGGCCGTCTCCGGAGTGGCACAGCACGAGGCCGGGGCTGCGTCGGGGCTGCTCAACGCCACCCAGCAGGTCGGCGGTTCGCTCGGCCTGTCCATCCTGGTGACGGTGTTCGGCACGGCCAGCCGCGAGGAGGGCCTGCGGCAGGTTCCCGCGTTCCTCTCGGGCTCGACGCCCGAGCAGAAGGCCGAGTTCGCGAAGACCAAGCAGCTGCCCGCCCCCTGGGGCCACGAGGTGCTGACCTCGGGCATCGCCTCCGCCTTCATGGCGGCCGCGGTGATGGCGTTGATCGCACTCGTCACGGCCGTCCTGATGATCCGGGTCCGCAAGACCGACCTGGAGGCGCTGAGCGGCCGCGCGGAGGCGTCGGGTCCGACGGCCTGATCACCGGAAGACCCCGGCCCGCCGTGGAACACCGAGGTCCCTCGCACCCCAACCGGGGGCGCGAGGGACCTCGTACGCCGTTCAACCCCCGACCTACGGCGTCAGGCCGGCGCCCCGTCCGGGACCCATTCGGGAAGTGCCTCGGTCTGCCGCAGCCAGTCGGCGGGCGGCGCACCGGCCGCGGCGCCGGCCACGACGCCACCGGCGATGGCGCAGGTCGTGTCGACGTCGCCGCCGACCTGCGCGGTCGTCCAGAACACCCGCTCGAAGTCGCCGAGGCCGCGGGCCGCGGACCAGAGGGCGAAGGGCACGGTGTCGTGGGCGCTGGTCCGCCGGCCGCTGCCCAGGACGGCGGCGACCGTGGTCGCGTCGCCGTAGTCGAGCATGTCGCGGGCCCTGCGCAGGCCCGCCCCCACGGCACTGCGCGGCACCAGGGCGATGACCCCGTCGAGGAGCGCCTCGGGCGTGGGCGGCCCGGCGGGGTCGGCGGCGAGCGCGGCCGCCGCGGCGACGGCCATGGCGCCGACGACTGCCTCGCGGTGCTGGTGTGTCGTGTAGGCGGAGATCTCGGCCTGGTGCGTGGCCTGCTCCGGGTCGTCCGCGTACCAGGCTCCGAGCGGGGCGATCCGCATCGCGGCGCCGTTGCCCCAGGACCCCTGGCCCTTGAAGAGCGCGGCGGCCAGCTCCCGCCAGTCGCCGCCCTCCCTGATGAGCCGGAGCATCCGGTTGACCGCCGGGCCGTAACCGCGGTCGAAGTCGTGGTGGTGGGCGAAGGACAGCGCCAGGGCGTCCTGGTCGATGCGGTCGTGGTGCACGAGCACGGCCAGGACGGAGCAGGCCATCTCGGTGTCGTCGGTCCACTGCCAGGGGCCGGCGGGGAGCTCACGCCGCTTCAGCAGGGGGTAGTGGGCGGGTACGAAGAACTGGGAGCCCAGGGCGTCTCCCACGGACAGCCCGCGCAGGCTGGCCAGGGCGCGGTCGAAGCGCCGGTCGAGTGAGGAGTCAGCGGTCATCGCTCTGCCACTCTATCCGGTGTGGCCGTACGGTTCCGGGGTACGCCAGCGTTCGAACGGCCTGTCCAGGCGGTAGCGGCCGTCCTCGCCGAGCAGCAGGGTGCGGGTCTCGGCGTTGCCGGGGTTCGACAGCGACTCGAAGTCGGCGACCGTCCAGTGGAACCAGCGCATGCAGAACAGCCGCATGGTGAGTCCGTGGGTGACGAGCAGGACGTTCGGCGGGTGGTCGGGGGCCTCGAAACTGCGGTAGAGGCTCTCCAGGAACGCTCCGACCCGGTCGTAGACGTCGGCGCCCGACTCGCCCTGGGCGAAGCGGTAGAAGAAGTGCCCGTACGCGTCCCGGTACGCCTTCTGCAGGCGCACGTCCTCGTGCTCCTGCCAGTTGCCCCAGTCCTGCTCCCGCAGGCGGGGCTCCTCCCTCACCCTGACCTGCTCCGGGGGCAGCCTGAAGGCCCGGAGGGTCTCGTGGGTGCGGCGGTACGGCGAGACGTAGACGCTCACGGGTTCGTCGCCGAAGACCTCACGGAGCCGCACGCCCGTCGCCTCCGCCTGCCGTCGGCCGGTCTCGGTGAGGCGCAGCGCGTGGTCGGGTTCGCGTTCGTACACCGTGTCATCGACATTGCCCTCGGACTCTCCGTGCCGTACGAGAACGATGCGCCGCGGTCGTGCCATACCCACGACCCTAGATCCCTGCCACCCGACCGGCTCGGCCGGGCCCTCACCCGGCCTCCATACGGTGTACGAGCCGGCGGTCCCGGGCGCCCCTCGACCTGCCCCCCCGGTCACCGGTCGTCCGGCCCTACCCCGCCGGTCACCGGATCATCCGGTCCGGTTCACACCGTCCACGCCGGTTCGAGCTGCACCACGTCGCCGGAGAGCGCCGCGACATCGGCCGCCGTGCGGGCGCGGAGCCCGAGGCGCTCGATGCGCTCCACCCGGTACTTGCCGTGCTCGGCGGCGGAGTGCCACAGGGAGAGCACGAGGAACTCGCTGCCGGGCGCCTCTCCGAAGAGGCCCCGCAGCATGCCGGGGGAACCGGCCATCGCCGGGTTCCAGACCTTCTCCTGCATGAGGGCGAAGTGTTCGGCGCGCTCCTCGTGGACACGGCAGTGCGCCACCCGTGCCACGTCGGCGTCGGAGAACCGCGGCTCGAACCCCGTCTTCACGTCGAAGCGGTGGTCGAACAGCTTGATCTGGGCGTCCTTGAACGAGCCCACCTGCGAGGCCGCGAGACGATCGTGCGACCGCGCCATGAAGGAGTCGTAGAAGGCCCGGCTCTCCCAGAACGCGAAGATGTGGGCGACGTCCGGTCGAGCCCGGCTCCACCCGCCGCCCTGTCCCCGGAATCCCGGCTCACCGAGCAGCCCCGCCCATTTCCGCTGTCCCCGTTCGAACCCTCGACGGTCCGTCACGGTGCAGCGAATCCACTTGACCAGCACCGCGCCATCGTACGGGGCGGGAGAGCGCCCCGGCAGACCCTCTCAGGCCCCCACCGGGTGCACGCGCTCAAGGCCCGCACGCTCCTCGTCGTCCAGTTCGATCCCGAAATCGGCCTCCAGTACGGCGGTCAGTTCGTCCACGGTCACCACCCGTTCCTCGGTGGAGCCGTCCGTCCTGACCGTCGACAGCGCGTCGCGCACGAGGGCCCTGCGTAGGCCGGGGCCGGGTCGCTGGGCCACGACCTGGCCGAGGAAACGCGACAGCGGATGGCTGGAGCTGTAGTGGTTCATGACGGTGAAGTCGCCGGGGTAGAGGGTCTGCGGGGCGAACGCGTACAGGTCGGTCCAGCCCTGCGGCCGCAGGGAGCGCAGGACGTGGATGCCCTCGTCCTCCACGCCGATCCCGAACGTCCAGCCGCCCTGCTCGACGCGGGCCCCGTCCCGCAGAGGCACCGGTTCCAGCGGCCCCTGCCAGCCGAACCCCACGTCGGCGAGCCACTGCTCGCCGTCCACCGTGACGACGAGCAGGGCGTGGGTGACGGGCGTCAGCGCCCCGCCGCGCGACCGGTTGCGGGCCCCGCGACCGGCCACCGGGAACCCGATCCGTTCGAGGACCGCCGCGAACAGGGAGTTCTGCTCGTAGCAGTAGCCTCCCCGACGCCGCTCGACGAGCTTGCCCTGGAGGCTCTTCAGGTCCAGCGGGACCCGCCTCCCGAGGGCGACGTCGAGGTTCTCGAACGGAATGGCCCGGACGTGGCCACGGTGAAGGGCCGTCAGTGTCCGCAGATCGACGGCGAGTTCCCCGTCACGCCCGACCTCGTATTCGATTCGAGCCAGATATGCGTCGAGATCCAGCTCGTCACCGCTCCACAAACCGCTCTCCCCCTCATGCGCCGGACCCTTTGTCGTAGCCCCATGACACCATGAGTAATCAGCCCACGACCACGGGCTTTTGAGCGGGTGGACGGGGATGCGGGCGAAGCGTGCGCGGGGGCGCACAGGAAGAGGGGAAGCACGATGAGCGGACTCAACAAAGGCGTGGGACGGGTCGAGGTCACGCTCAGGTGGGACCCCGCGCCGGCCGGCTCGCCGGCCCACGACCTGGATCTCGTCGCGGGCGTCTTCTCCGGCGCGGACCCGCACGGGGCGCCCGTGTACCTGGTGCATTTCGGCAGCCGCTCCCCCGACGGCACGATCACGCTCCACCGCGACAGCCGTACGGGCCAGGGCTTCGGCTACGACGAGGCGATGACGCTGGAGCTGGACCGATTGTCCCCGGAGTACGCGCGCGTGGTGGTGGGCGTGGCGATACAGCAGAACGGCGGCCGGCTGGCGTTCGGCTCGATAGCGAGCTCGGGCATACGGGTCCGCGAGGGGTACGACGACCTCCTGACGCACGACTTCGCCGACGTGCCGGACGCGCTGTCGGCGACGGTCGTCGAGTTCACCCGCGCCGGGGCCGGCTGGTCGTACCGGCCGATCAGCCACGGCTTCGACGCCGACCCGCAGACCTTCGCCACGCTGCTGGGCACCGCACGGGTCTGATCCTTCGGGGCGCACGCGCGAAGGAGGCGCCGACCGGTGGTCGACGCCTCCCCGGCCCCCTGACCGCCTCCCCGGCCCCCTGACCGGTGTCCTCCCGGAGCCCGCCACCGGGCGACCGGCCGCGGGTCTGACGCGGAGCCCGCTGACGGGCGACCGGCGTCAGGTCAGGCGCGGCAGCGCAGCATCTCCAGGGGCGGGTTGACGAGGAAGTCCGCCCAGAAGTCCTCACCGAAGGCGTCGACGCCCGCGTCGGACACCTCGATCGGGACCCAGGTCAGCTCGCTGAATCCGGCCGCCAGCAGGCACTTCTCGTACACCTCGCGGCGCGGGAAGGTGCTGACGATGCTGATCGGCCGGTCGAGCAGCGCGGTGGTCCGGACGCGCGGCCCGGCCTCGGCCTGCTCGCCGGTCAGCTCGGTGACGAAGCCGTACTTGGCCAGGGAAGGCCCGGCGAAGTCGTAGTCGGGTGACTGGTTGAACAGGAAGAGCTCGGCCCCGGGCGCCAGGTTCGCGTGCACGTTGCGGCACATCCGCTCCATGGCCGCGATGTCCTCGGCGTAGTTGAGCAGCTGCACCGCCACGGCGACGTCGAAGCGCTGCCCGAGCGGCCGCAGTTCGGCCGCGTCGGCGACCTCGTAGCGCACGCCCAGCGGGTCGCGCTCCTCCAGCTGCTGCGCGACGGCCACCATCTCGCCGGAGATGTCGAATCCGAACACGTCGGCGGCGCCCCGCCGCTTGAACTCCCGGCTGTAGAAGCCGGTCCCGCAAGCCAGGTCCAGGACCGACTTGCCGCGTACGTCCCCGACCATGGCGAGGAAGCTCGGCACCTCGCCGTACCGCACCGCCGGTAGGGCCTTGAAGCCCTCGAACGCCTCACCGATCTCGTCATACTGCTGCACGCTCATCCTGCCGCCCTCCCCTGTACGCCGTCGGGTTCCCGGCCGCGGCTCCCACCCCTGGGACGCGCCCCGGCCTCCGGCGGTAGTCTTCCCGCCCCCTGACGGACCGTCGTACTGGCAGAAGCCACGAAGATCCGGACACGGCCCCGGCCTTGTGTACGGGTGCCAGGTCGCCGGTCACCCGGGGAGGGCACCCCGCGGGCACGACGAAGGGGACCGGCACTCGGCCGATCCCCTTCGTGAACCGCTGCTCAGCGACGCCTACGGGCCGCGCCGGACGTTCGGGTCCGACGCACCGCCGTCAGGTGTCAGCTGCAACCGCTGGTCGAGCCGCAGCCCTCGCAGATGTAGCAGGAGCCGGCGCGCTGCATCTTCGTACCGCAGGAGAAGCAGAGCGGGGCGTCGGCGCTGATGCCGAGCTGCATCTCGACGAGCTCCGCCGAGGTGTGCGCCTGCTTCGGCGCCGGGACCTCGGTCTGCGGGGCCGGGGCCGCGACGGCCTTCAGCTCCTGGGTGCGGGGCGCGGACTGGGCCAGCGCCTCGACGTCGACCTCGTCCTCGGCCTGCTCGTACGAGCCGGTGTCGAGGTGACGCTGACGCTCCTCGGCCGAGTGGATGCCGAGGGCGGAGCGGGTCTCGAAGGGCAGGAAGTCGAGCGCCAGGCGGCGGAAGATGTAGTCGACGATCGACTGCGCCATCCGCACGTCCGGGTCGTCCGTCATGCCGGCCGGCTCGAAGCGCATGTTGGTGAACTTCGAGACGTACGTCTCCAGGGGGACGCCGTACTGCAGGCCGACGGAGACGGCGATGGAGAAGGCATCCATCATGCCGGCGAGGGTCGAGCCCTGCTTGGACATCTTGAGGAAGACCTCGCCGAGACCGTCGTCCGGGTAGGAGTTGGCGGTCATGTAGCCCTCGGCGCCACCGACGGTGAAGGAGGTGGTGATCCCCGGGCGGCCCTTGGGCAGGCGCTTGCGGACCGGACGGTACTCGACGACCTTCTCGACGGCCTCGCGGATCGTCGCCTCGGACTTCGCGGTGACCTCGGCCTTCTCCTCCTCCTTCTTCTTGGCGGAGAGCGGCTGGCCGACCTTGCAGTTGTCGCGGTAGATCGCGAGCGCCTTGACGCCCATCTTCCACGCCTCGAAATAGACCTCCTCGACGTCCTCGACCGTGGCCGTCTCCGGCAGGTTCACGGTCTTGGAGAGGGCGCCCGAGATCCACGGCTGGATGGCCGCCATCATGCGGACGTGGCCCATCGCGGAGATGGAGCGCTCGCCCATGGCGCAGTCGAAGACCTCGTAGTGCTCGGCCTTGAGACCGGGGGCGTCGATCACGTTGCCGTGCTCGGCGATGTGGGCGACGATCGCCTCGATCTGCTCCTCCTGGTAACCCAGGCGGCGCAGGGCCTGCGGGACGGTGCCGTTGACGATCTGCATCGAGCCGCCGCCGACCAGCTTCTTGAACTTGACCAGGGCGAGGTCGGGCTCAAGGCCAGTGGTGTCGCAGGACATCGCGAGACCGATGGTGCCGGTCGGGGCGATGACCGAGGCCTGCGCGTTGCGGAAGCCGTTCTTCGCGCCGAGGCGGACGACGTCCTGCCAGGCCTCCGTGGCGGCGGCCCAGATCGGCGAGTCGAGGTCGTCGAAGCGGACGGCCTTGGTGTTCTCGTCGGCGTGCTGCTGCATGACGCGCTGGTGCGGCTCGGCGTTGCGGGCGTAGCCGTCGTACGCGCCGACGACCGCGGCGAGCTCGGCGGAGCGCTTGTACGAGGTGCCGGTCATCAGGGAGGTGATGGCACCGGCGAGGGCGCGGCCGCCGTCGGAGTCGTACGCGTGGCCGGTCGCCATCAGCAGGGCGCCGAGGTTGGCGTAGCCGATGCCGAGCTGGCGGTAGGCGCGGGTGTTCTCGCCGATCTTCTGGGTGGGGAAGTCGGCGAAGCAGATGGAGATGTCCATCGCGGTGATGACGAGCTCGACGACCTTGGCGAAGCGCTCGACGTCGAAGGACTGGGCGCCCTTGCCGTCGTCCTTGAGGAACTTCATCAGGTTCAGCGAGGCGAGGTTGCAGGACGTGTTGTCCAGGTGCATGTACTCGCTGCACGGGTTCGAGCCGTTGATGCGGCCGGACTCGGGGCAGGTGTGCCAGTGGTTGATCGTGTCGTCGTACTGGATGCCCGGGTCGGCGCAGGCCCACGCGGCCTCGGCCATCTTGCGGAAGAGCGACTTGGCGTCGACCTCCTCGATGACCTCGCCGGTCATGCGCGAGGTGAGGCCGAACTTGCCACCGGACTCGACGGCCTTCATGAACGTGTCGTTCACGCGGACGGAGTTGTTGGCGTTCTGGTACTGGACGGACGTGATGTCGTCGCCGCCCAGGTCCATGTCGAAGCCCGCGTCGCGGAGGGCGCGGATCTTCTCCTCCTCCTTGACCTTGGTCTCGATGAAGTCCTCGATGTCGGGGTGGTCGACGTCGAGGATGACCATCTTGGCCGCGCGGCGGGTCGCGCCGCCCGACTTGATCGTTCCCGCGGACGCGTCGGCGCCGCGCATGAACGAGACCGGGCCGGAGGCGTTGCCGCCGGAGGAGAGCAGCTCCTTGGAGGAGCGGATGCGGGAGAGGTTCAGGCCGGCGCCGGAGCCGCCCTTGAAGATCATGCCCTCTTCCTTGTACCAGTCGAGGATCGACTCCATGGAGTCGTCGACGGACAGGATGAAGCAGGCGGAGACCTGCTGGGGCTGGGGCGTGCCGACGTTGAACCAGACCGGCGAGTTGAAGCTGAAGATCTGGTGCAGGAGGGCGTAGGCCAGCTCGTGCTCGAAGATCTCGGCGTCGGCGGGCGAGGCGAAGTAGCCGTACTCCTCACCGGCCTTCGTGTACGTCTTCACGATCCGGTCGATGAGCTGCTTGAGACCGGTCTCGCGCTGCGGGCTGCCGACAGCCCCGCGGAAGTACTTGCTGGTGACGATGTTGACCGCGTTCACCGACCAGAAGTCGGGGAACTCGACGCCACGCTGCTCGAAGTTGATCGAGCCGTCGCGCCAGTTGGTCATGACGACGTCACGGCGCTCCCAGGCCACCTCGTCGTACGGATGCACGCCGGGGGTGGTGTGGATGCGCTCGATGCGCAGGCCCTTGCTCGCCGACTTGGCTCCCTTGGTGCGGGAACCACGTGCCGGGCCGCTCGCCGTCTCTGTCATGCCGCCTCCCATATACGGGCAAAACACACTTTGGCACCCAGATAGTCCCAGGGCACCGTCTTCTGTACTCGTTCTGTACTGCTGCCACGAGGACCGCACGGGTCGCTCGGGGCACGTCTGCCGGGCCGCACGGCGGCCGGTCGCCGGGCCTCGGTCGGCCCGGACCGCCGATCTAGTCGGCGGCGGTGGCGGGAACGGGGACCTCGGGGGTCACACCGGCCCCGCTGTTCTCAGCGGGAGGCCGCACGCGGAGTTCCGCGATGGCGGCCTCGAAGTCTTCGAGGCTGTTGAAGGCCTTGTACACGGACGCGAAGCGCAGGTAGGCGACGAGGTCGAGCTCCTGCAAGGGGCCGAGGATGGCCAGACCCACGTCGTGGGTGGTCAGCTCGGCGCTCCCGGTGGCGCGCACCGCCTCCTCGACCCGCTGGCCGAGCTTGGCGAGGGCGTCCTCGGTGACCGGTCGTCCCTGGCACGCCTTGCGGACGCCGGAGATGACCTTGGTACGGCTGAAGGGTTCGGTGACGCCGGAGCGCTTCACCACCATGAGCGAGCAGGTCTCCACCGTCGTGAAACGACGGGAGCAGTCGGGGCACTGGCGACGGCGTCGGATCGACGTCCCGTCGTCGGTGGTGCGACTGTCGACGACACGGCTGTCGGGGTGCCGGCAGAAGGGGCAATGCAAGGTTCCGACCCTTCCTCACGGCACGACTGACGAGCCTCACCGGCCGGTCAAGGCCCTGCGAAGCGACCACCAGCATAGGCGATGCGCGCACCCTCGGCAGACCGAGGACCACAACCCCTGGGTGGCCGGTGCCATACAACCACTAGATCTTGGGTTGCGGGCGATTCCGCGCCCTGCGCGTGTCGCGAGGCCCCCGGTACCGGGATTCCGGGCCCGCGGATGCGACACTGGGAGGCGCGACGGACGCCCGCGACGCAGCGGCGAGGTTACCGTCACGCGTCTCGTCGCGGCCGCGGAGGCCGCGGCGTGACAGTGCTCATACACCCCCATGTATAGAGGCGTAAGGCAATCTGCGATTTTTCACTCGAACGTGTGTTTGGCGCAACCTTTCGAAAGCTACTACCGTTGTGCCAGCGAGGGAGACCATTCGAGAGGGGCCGACGACGTGACCACCACCGCAGACAGTGCCACCATCACCGCCCAGGACCGCTCCCAGGGCCGACTCGAGCCGGTGCACGCCATGAATGACGCAAGCATGAACGGCGAGGAGCCCGGGCGACCCGCCCGCGCCCTCCCCGGGCGACCTCCAGGCATCCGGGCGGACAGCTCCGGACTCACCGACCGGCAGCGCCGGGTCATCGAAGTCATCCGCGACTCGGTCCAGCGGCGCGGCTACCCGCCGTCGATGCGCGAGATCGGGCAGGCGGTCGGGCTCTCCAGCACGTCGTCCGTGGCCCACCAGCTCATGGCACTGGAGCGCAAGGGCTTCCTCCGCCGCGACCCCCACCGCCCTCGCGCCTACGAGGTCCGCGGATCGGACCAGCCGAACACCCAGCCGACGGACACCACCGGCAAGCCCGCCGCGTCGTACGTCCCGCTGGTCGGCCGGATCGCCGCCGGTGGCCCGATCCTGGCCGAGGAGTCCGTCGAGGACGTCTTCCCGCTCCCCCGGCAGCTGGTCGGCGACGGCGAGCTGTTCGTCCTCAAGGTCGTCGGCGACTCCATGATCGAAGCCGCGATCTGTGACGGCGACTGGGTCACCGTCCGCCGCCAGCCCGTCGCGGAGAACGGCGACATCGTCGCCGCCATGCTCGACGGCGAGGCCACCGTCAAGCGCTTCAAGCGCGAGGACGGCCACGTCTGGCTCCTCCCGCACAACTCGGCGTACCAGCCCATCCCCGGCGACGAGGCCACCATCCTCGGCAAGGTCGTGGCGGTGCTGCGGCGGGTGTGACACACCCCGCCGGCTCTGACCGGGCCCCGGGACCAACTGCGCCGGTCCCGGGGCCCTGCCGTGTCCGCAGGGCCCCGACACCCGCCAGTGGCTGTCGGGCAGCGCGGCGAAAGGCACCGCGGCCCGCCCGGACTCAGTCGCTCGCCGCCTTCGAGGCCGCGTCGATCGCCGCCAGGGACTTCCGCACCTGATTGCGGTCCGTGGTGTACCAGAAGTCGGGCAGCGAGGCCTTCAGATAACTGCCGTACCGGGCCGTGGCCAGCCGCGGGTCGAGGACCGCCACGACACCCCGGTCGCCCGTGGCCCGCACCAGTCGGCCCGCACCCTGCGCCATCAGCAGCGCCGCATGGGTCGCCGCGACCGCCATGAAGCCGTTCCCGCCGGCCTCCTCGACGGCCTTCTGGCGCGCGCTCATCAGCGGGTCGTCCGGGCGCGGGAACGGGATCTTGTCCATGACGACCAGCTGACAGCTGGGCCCCGGGACGTCCACGCCCTGCCAGAGCGACAGGGTGCCGAAGAGACAGGTCTTCGGGTCGGCGGCGAAGTTCTTGATCAGCTCGCCCAGGGTGTCCTCGCCCTGGAGCAGGATCGGCAGTTCCGGGATCCGGGTCCGCAGCTCCTCCGCGGCCTGCTGCGCCGCACGCATGGAGGAGAAGAGGCCGAGGGTCCGGCCGCCGGCCGCCTGGATCAGTTCGGTGAGCTCGTCGAGCATGTCGCCCCGCTCCCCGTCCCGCGCGGGGCGGGAGAGGTGCTTGGCGACGTACAGGATGCCCTGCTTCGGGTAGTCGAACGGAGAGCCGACGTCGATGCCCTTCCATACGGGCAGGTCGTCACCCGTGGTGCCCTCGGGGGCCAGGCCGAGCGAGGCCCCGACGCCGTTGAAGTCGCCGCCGAGCTTGAGCGTGGCCGAGGCCAGGACCACGGACCGCTCCGTGAAGAGCTTCTCCCGCAGCAGGCCCGAGACGGTGAGCGGCGCGACCCGCAGCGACGCGCCGAAGCGGTCGTGACGCTCGTACCAGACGACGTCCCACTCCGAACCCTGGGTGATCCGCTCCGCCACGCCGTGGACGGTCTCCACCGAGGCCATGGCCTGCTTCCGCACGGCGTCCTCGTCCTGGACGGACCGGTCCCGGGTCGAGCCCAGCGCCGTGATCACGGCGCGCGCCGCGTCGCGGAGCGCCATCAGCGCGTACGCCAGGTCCTCCGGGATCTCCTCCAGACGGCCCGGAAGAGCCAGCTCCATGACCCGCTCGAAGCCCTCGGCCGCGGTCTGCATCTGGTCCGCGACCTTCTCGTCGACGAGCTTCGCCGACCGGCGCACGGCCCGGTTGACCTGGCCCGGAGTGAGCTCACCCGTGGCCACCCCGGTGACCCGGGAGACCAGCTCGTGGGCCTCGTCGACGATGAGCACCTCGTGCTGCGGAAGTACCGGGGCGCCCTCGATGGCGTCGATGGCGAGCAGGGCGTGGTTGGTGACGACGACATCGGCGAGCTTGGCGCGCTCACGGGCGGCCTCGGCGAAGCACTCCGCGCCGTACGCGCACTTGCTCGCGCCCAGGCATTCCCGGGAGGAGACCGAGACCTGCGCCCACGCCTTGTCGGAGACGCCGGGCGTCAGGTCGTCCCGGTCGCCGGTCTCCGTCTCGTCCGACCAGTCCCGCAGCCGCAGCAGGTCCTGGCCCAGCTTGCTGCTGGGCGCCGCCGCCTCGAAGGGGTCGAAGAGGCCGTCCTCCTCGTCCTGCGGGACCCCTTCGTGGAGCCGGTGCAGGCAGAGGTAGTTCGACCGGCCCTTGAGCATGGCGAACTGCGGGCGGCGGCGCAGCTGCGGGTGCAGCGCGTCGACCGTGCGGGGAAGGTCGCGCTCGACGAGCTGGCGCTGCAGCGCCAGGGTGGCGGTGGCCACCACCACGCGCTCCCCCTGGGCCAGCGCCGGCACGAGGTAGCCCAGCGACTTGCCGGTGCCGGTGCCGGCCTGGACGAGGAGGTGGGAGTTGTCGTCGATGGCCTCGGCCACGGCCGTGGCCATGGTCACCTGGCCGGGCCGCTCCGTGCCGCCGACGGCGGAGACGGCGGCGTGGAGGAGGTCGGGGAGGGATGGCTTCGTCATAGCGCTTCCAGCCTACGGGGCACCACTGACAGCTCGATCACGTCGATCACGCGCGCGCGTCATGCGAGCGGGTTGGGGACGGTGCCGTGGACGGCCGCGTGGGGGCGTTCGGGCCGGTCCCGGTAGCCGTCCAGGTGCAGACGGTTGCGGTTGAGGCAGAGCCGCTCGATGCGCGGGGTGAGGAGATCGAAGAGCTCGAACCGTTCCTTCAGCTCGGGGAAGCGTGCCTGGTGGCGGAGGATCTCCGCCCGGACGAGGGACCAGAAGTCCGCTTCGGGCACTCCGAGTTGTTCCTCGCACAGCGGCGCGAGGTAGCGGAAGACGCCGACGAAGAGCCCCGAATGGATGAACTGGACGAGGAAGTCGGGCTCCTCGGTGAGGAGGACGGCGCGGACGTCGTCCGGCATCGAACCGTGCTCGGGGAGGGGCTGGGCGCTGATGTTCACGTCGTCGACGAAGTCCTTGATCGCCAGGCGTACGGGGACGTCGTCGCCGTCGTAGACGACGATCGCGTTCTCGCCGTGCGGGGAGAAGACCGTGCCGTAGCGGTAGAGGAAGTGCAGCAGCGGCGGGAGCAGCGCGCCGAAGAGGTGCCGGAGCCAGACCTCGGGGTCGAGGCCGGAGCGCTCGACGAGTTCGGCGACGAACGCCCGCCCGTCCGGGTCCGTGTGGAGCAGCGAGGCGAGGGTGCGGGCGCGCTCCCCCGGGGGCAGCCTCAGCGGCTCGCGCCAGATCGCGCCGAGGAGCTCCTTGTACTGGTACGGGACTTCGGGGAGCCGGTCGTAGAGCGGGTGCTCGACGGTGACGGAGGCGACCTCGCCGAGGAGGATCACCCCGCACTCGTCCCGCAGGAAGGGGTCGGCCGCGCGCAGACCCTGGACCCAGGCCGTCACGGCGGGCGCGGCGAGGGTCCGCTCGGTGGGCAGGCCCCGCCAGACGAGGGTGTTGAGGACCGACAGCGGCAGCTTGACGGTGTGCCGGTCGGGGCGACTGGTGTTGAGGAAGGTACGGACGGACTGCTGCGGCAGCCGGAGGTCGCTGTCGGCGGGGAGCGGGACGACGGTCCCGGCGGCGATGGCCGGGGCGTAGAGCGGGAGCAGGACCTCGTCCCACTGCCAGGGGTGGACGGGCAGCAGGAGGTAGCCGTCGGGCTCGTGGCCGCGGGCGGTCAGTGCGGCGCGGAAGGCGGCGTGGACCGCGGGGTCGAGCTCCTGGGCGTAGAGGCGGTCGGGGGTGTCGAGGCCGGGCACGCCCCGGTAGGCGGCGAGGCGGTTGCTGACGGCGATCCACGGCAGCCGGGTGGCGCGCCGGGCCTCGGGGGCCCAGCGGGCGGCGTCGGTGGCGGAGAAGCCGATGCGGCCCTTGTTGAGGACGAGCCAGGGGTGGCCGGTCTGGTGGCCCTCGAGCTCGGCGTACGGGAGGTCGGCGAGCCGGGCGGCGGTGAGGGCCGTGTGGTCGAGGCGGGTGTCGGCGGCCAGGGTGGCGGAGAGCTCGCGGATGAGGTGTCCGAGGGTGGCGCCGTCGAGCTGGAGGAGGCGGCGGGCGCGGGCCAGGAAGTCGAGGGGGTCGGTCATGGGCCGGCCGTCGTGGGTGATCGAGTCGGCGGCGATCCGCCAGCTGCCGTAGGCGCCGCGGCGGGCACGGAAGGTGAGCGTGGTGCCGTCGTCGAGGCGGAGCGCGTGGCCGTCGGGGGCGCTGTTCTCCTCGGGCACGGGTTCCAGGATCTCCTCGTAGGCGAATTCCGCCAGGGCCTTGGCGAGCAGGCGGGAGGAGGCCCTGGTCCAGGCGGCCGCGGTCAGCTCGGGGGGCGCGAGCAGTGCGGGGGTCGGGTCCGGTGCGTCCGTGGCGGTCGGGGCGGGAGACGTGGACTGAGCGGAGTCGTGGGGTGCAGGGGACATCGACACGAGGACTCCTAGGAGTGGGAACCGCTGTGGGCCGAGCGGTGTATGAAAGACAGAGGGTTGTTCACAGAACGTGACGGAGCGCGCGGTCACGGATCACGAGCGCCGCTTGTTTGTCGGGGAGGTCGACTTCCGCCGCGTAGCGGAAGCCGCCGCCGAGGAAGGCGGAGACGGAGGGGGTGTTGCGGATGTCCGGTTCGGCGACGACTCGGGTGCAGCGGGGACGGTGGTCGAGGACGAGGTCGGCGACGGCGCGCAGGAGCGTCGTGCCGACGCCCCGGCCTCGGTCGGTGACGCCTCCGATCAGGAGATGGATACCGGTGTCGTGGGGCCGCGCCGGGTAGTACCGGGCGAGCGGGTCGAGATCGGCGCGGTAGAGCTCGAAGTAGCTCATGGGGGTGCCGTCGAGCACGCCGAGGCAGGGGACGCTCCGGCCGTCGCCCTCGAGCTGGGCGCGGAGGTGTTCGGCGGTCACGGACTCGGGGCCGGCGAGTTCCCAGAAGGCGGCGACGGCGGGGTCGTTCATCCATCGCGCCAGAAGCGCCAGGTCCCGTTCGAGTCGCACGGGGACGAGCTTGAAGGAGCCCACCGGGGTCGTGGTCGGGCCCCAGTCGGCGACGGAGTCCAGCAGGTCGCCGTCGAGGAGGGCGACGAGGTCGTCGACCCTGAGGTCGAGGGTGTCGTCCCCGGGCGGGCCGACCGGTGGGTGGATGGGTGACACGTTGTCGCTCTCCTCTCGGCGGTGTGATCGGGGCGTGGGCGCTCCGATGGTGCGTACGGGTCCTGCGTGGGCGTCGACGTCCTGCGTGGACGCCCTGCGTGGGCGTCCTGTGTGGGCGTCCTGTGTGGGCGTCCTGTGTGCGGGAGGGGTGCGGGCAGGTGGTCCCGCGTGCGGGGGCGGGCGAGTCCCGCGTTCGGGGCCTGGCTGCGGGGGGTGTGTTCAGTCGGTACGGAGGGGGTTGGTGACGGTGACGTAGACGGACTGGGTGTCGACCGGGCCGACGAGTTCGTCCAGGCCGTGCAGGCGGGTGAGCAGGTTGGCCTTGCTGCGCAGGGTGGCGGCTTCCAGGAGCCGGTGCGGCAGGGGTGAGCCCAGGCCGGTGGCGGAGGCGAGGAAGCTGCGGAAGGCGGCGAGCAGGACGCGCTCGTCGGCGAGGTTCTGGGAGCCGAAGGCGCCGATGAGGCCGAGGACGTTGTTGATGCCGAGGTAGTAGGCGAAGCGTTCGTCGGTGACCGGGTCGGAGACGAAGGTGTCGCTGCGGGCGCCGATGCCGGGGAGGCGGCTCTCCAGTTCGGCGCGGTGGGACTCGCGGAAGTAGTAGCCCTGGTTGTCCCGGTAGCGGCCGCCGACCGGCCAGCCGTCCGGGTCGAGGAGGACCAGGGTGTTCTGCTGGTGGGCTTCGAGGGCGATGCCGGCGTGACCGTCGAGCCAGAGGATGGGGCGGACGACCTGGTCGAGGTAGCGGAGGAACCACTCGGCGGCGACGGCCGTGAGGGGTCGGCCGGTGCGGGCGGCGAGTCGGCCGACGATATCGGCGAGCCGGGAGCGCATGGCGGTGCTCCCGGGCCAGGGACGGGGGGTGGTGAGCGAGGCGATGCAGACGGCGTCGTCGCCGGGGCCGAAGGGGTTGTGGCGGATCATGACGTCGAGTCCGGGCACGGGGGTTCCGTCCGGAGCGTCGACGGCGAGCCAGGCGGGGTCGCGGACGATGTCGAAGCCCGGGTGGACCGCCTGCCACTCGTCGACGAGGCCGGTGCGGAGCAGCCGGTGGACCTCGACGCCGCGGTGGAGCTCCTTGCGGAGGTTCTCGCGGCGGGAGTTGGTGATGCGCAGGCCGAGGGAGAGCTTGAGCATGGCCCGGGCGCCGGGGCGGTGCACGGTACGGACGGAGGAGGTGGGGTGCCACGGGGTGCCGTGGAGGCCGAGGTCGTGCAGGAGGCCGGCGTCGACGAGGGCGCGGACGTCGGGGCGGTGCAGGAGTTCACGGGCCTGCCAGGGGTGCAGGGGCAGGGGTGCGGTGCCGGCCGGGTGGGTGATCCCCTCGGCGAGGGCGGCGGCGAGCTGCTCGGCGGTGACGGGCCGGCCCTGTTCGGTCCAGGCGGAGTCGGAGGCGAGGACGGAGGAGTCGACGGCCATCCAGTGGAGCGGGAAGGCGCCCTGCAGTTCCGGTGAGTAGAGCCGGGCCTCGGCCTCGGAGAGGCCTTCGCGGCTCTTGGGGGTGGGGTGGAGCGGGTGGCCGAGCAGCAGGGACTGCTCGGCCGCGAGGAAGAGGTCGGCGTCCGGGTGCGGCTGGGGCCGGCGGCGGCGCTCGGTGAGGAAGTCGGCGGTGCGGCGGGCGGAGTCGGCGACCCGGCCGACCAGCTCGGTGCCTTCGGGGCGGCCGGACTCCCTGCTCAGAAGGGCGGCGACGGTGACGGCGTCGGCGGTCGGCGCCGAGGCCGGGAGGCCTTCGAGGGTGGGGGCGCCGAAGCGGTGCCAGCCGGTGGGCGACCAGTAGCGGACGGGGACGAGGAGGGCGGTGCCGCTGGCGTCGAGGGGGATGCGCAGGGTCATGGCGGCGGGCGCGGGGAGGTTCTTCTCCCGGACCCAGCAGCGGAGGAGGTTCTCGACGCCGGCCATGTCGGCGGCGCGGTGCGCGTCGGGGTCGTCCAGGGGGTCGGCGGTGACGGCCGGGCGCTGCGTCCCGGCGTCGTCGTACGGTCCGGAGTGCTGGCGGGGGACGGTGGGCTCCTCGGCGGGCTCGGGGTCCGTGGGGGTCGGGGCCGCGGAGGTGAGTGCCTCGATGTCGAGGGGCGCCTCGGTCGCGGGAGCCGGGGAGGTGGGCGTGGCGTTCACGGGGGGCTTCCTTGGGGTGGGGCCGGGGGCGGTCCGGGTCAGTGGGACGGCCCGGGGGCGGTCCGGGGGGCCGTGGCCTGGCGGGAGGCGGGTGGGTGGGGGGTGTGGGCCCGTTCGGCCGCGGCCAGGGCGTCGGCGAAGCGGTCGAGGACGGCGGTGGCCTGCTCGTCGGTGAGGGTGAGCGGGGGGAGGAGCCGGACCACGGCGGAGTGCCGGCCGCCGAGTTCGACGATGAGGCCGCGGGCGAGGCACTCCTGCTGGACGGCGCGGGCCAGGGCGGGGGCTGCGGGCGGGACGGCGTCGTCCGGTCCCGCCGCGTCGGGGTCGACGAGTTCGACGCCGATCATCAGGCCCCGGCCGCGGACGTCGCCGACGCAGGGGTGGGCGGCGGCGAGGCCCTGGAGTCGGCCGAGGATGCGGGCGCCGAGGGTGCCGGCCCGCTCGGCGAGTCCGTTCTCGCGGACGTAGGCGAGGGTGGCCGTGCCCGCGGCCATGGCGAGCTGGTTGCCGCGGAAGGTGCCCGCGTGGGCGCCGGGTTCCCAGGCGTCGAGCTCGGACCTGTAGACGATGACGGCGAGGGGGAGGGAGCCGCCGATGGCCTTGGAGAGGACCATGACGTCGGGCACCACGCCGCTGTGCTCGACGGCCCAGAAGGCGCCGGTGCGGCCGACGCCGGTCTGGACCTCGTCGACGACGAGGGGGATGGAGCGGTCGGAGGTGATCCGGCGCATCCGGCGCAGCCAGTCGTCGGGGGCGGGGATGACGCCGCCCTCGCCCTGGACGGCCTCGACGATCATTCCGGCGGGGGTGGTGACGCCGCTCTTGGGGTCGTCGAGGAGGCTCTCGGTCCAGTGGGCGGAGAGTTCGGCGCCGCGTTCGCCGCCGACGCCGAAGGGGCAGCGGTAGCGCTGGGGGTAGGGCAGCCGGGTCACCCGGACGTCGTCCGCGCCGCCGGAGGCGGAGAGGGCGCCGGCCGTCATGCCGTGGTAGGCGCCGGTGAAGGCGAGGAGGCCGCGCCGACCGGTGGCGGTGCGGACGAGTTTGAGGGCCGCCTCGACGGCGTCCGTGCCGGCCGGTCCGCAGAACTGGATGCGGGCGTCGCCGGCGAGTTCGCCCGGCAGGGTGGCGAACAGTTCGGAGGTGAAGGCGTCCTTCACGGGGGTGGCGAGGTCGAGGACGTGGAGCGGTGCGCCCGAGTCGAGGACCTTCTTGATGGCTTCGAGGACCACGGGGTGGTTGTGGCCGAGGGCGAGCGTTCCCGCGCCGGAGAGGCAGTCCAGGTAACGGCGGCCGTCGGCGCCCTCGATGGTCAGTCCCCTGGCCCGCACCGGGACGATCGGCAGGGAGCGCGCGTAGGTGCGCGCGGCGGACTCGCGTTGGGTCTGGCGGCCCAGGATGCCTTCGTACCCGCCCCCTTGGTCCGTCGGGGTGTGCGCCCGGGCGGCCGGTGGTACGGCCGGAGCTGATTCGGTCACGGCCACGGCTCGGTGTCCTCCCGCGGTAACAGTTGCGTTGCACATCGGGGCGGCGTCGGGTCACCCTCAAAGACCGTCCCGAACGCCACCGTTGTGTCCCCCGTACGTACCAACGACGGGAACTGCCCGGGATCACGGGCCGGGGGCAAGAACTTGGCGTGTCCCGGATCACGGCATGGCAACGGCCGAGCGATGCCCGGAACCGATCACGAGGCGCGTACCGTCCCCTCCGGCACCGGCATAGTGGGGGCCGTCGGTCGCGCCCGGGAGGGTGCGGCCGCACTTCACCACGCACACGTAGGACAAGTTGACGTAGTCCCAGGGGGATCACGAGATGCGATCGATTCGCCCGCTGCTGATGGCGGCTTCCGCCGTCGCGGCGCTGACGCTCACTGCTACGGCCTGCGGGCCGAGCGAGGAGAACGCGGGAGACAAGCCCAGCGCGCCCGCGAGCCTGAACCCGGCCGACAAGATCAAGATTCCGGAGGACCTGAAGGAGCGTCTGAAGGAACACGGGATCGACGTCGACAAGTGGCGGGACGGCGAGTGGAAGAACTGGGACCGCGACAAGTGGCTGCGTGAGGCCCAGGACTTCGTCAACCCGATCATCGAGGACCTCTGGGACCCGGACCGGATGCGGGAGGCCGAGCGCCCCGACAAGCCGGTCGAGGAGGAGGACATCTCGGGCGACAAGGGTGTCACCGACCCGACTCCGACCGTGGTGCGGGCGAGGGCCGTGGATGCCAAGTACCACGCCAACGCGCCCGAGTCCGGGAAGGTCTTCTTCGACGGCCCCGAGGGTTCGATGGTCTGCTCGGCCACGGTCGTGAAGGACCCGGCGCACCCGGGCAAGTCCAACATGGTCTGGACGGCCGGGCACTGCGTGCACAAGGGCAAGCAGGGCGGCTGGTACCGCAACATCGCCTTCGTACCCTCGTACAACGACTCCGCGCTGCCGACGTCGGACCTCGAGAAGGCGACGCGGGAGCAGATCGCGCCGTACGGCGTGTGGTGGGCGGACTGGGTCAAGACCTCCGACCAGTGGATCTCGCAGGGCGCGTCCACGGGCGGCGCGGGCGCTCCGTACGACTTCGCGGTGATCCGGGTGACCCCGGAGAAGGGCGCCTCGGGCAAGTCGCTGGAGGAGACGGTCGGTTCGGCGCTTCCGGTCGAGTTCAACGCGCCGGCGGTGCCGAAGATCAAGAGCCTGACGGCGACCGGGTACCCGGCGGCGCCGCCGTTCGACGGCCAGAAGATGTTCCAGTGCCAGGACAAGCCCGGCCGGCTGTCGCTGAAGGCGGAGCAGCCGACGATGTACCGGATCGGCTGCTCGATGACCGGCGGTTCGTCCGGCGGCGGCTGGGTCGCCCAGGGCGCCGACGGCAAGCCGGCGCTGGTGTCGAACACCTCGATCGGCCCGTCGACGGCCGGGTGGCTCGCGGGTCCGCGCTTCGGACCCGAGGCCAAGGCCGTCTTCGACGAGGTCAGCAAGAAGTACGCCGGCCAGTAGGCGCGGCACGGAGGCGGGGCCCGCGGGTCCCGCCTCCTCCCTGTCCGGGCCGACCGGCATACTGTGCACCGCTCATGACACGTCCATGGCAACATCGACATGGCGACACCAACGGGGAATACATCCATGCGTTCCATACGAGTCCTACCCGCCGCCCTCGGCCTGGTCACCGCGCTCGCGCTGACCGCCACGGCCTGCGGCCCCACCGAGACCCCGGCGTCCGACAAGCCGGCCGCCGGGGCGAGCAGCTCCGCACCGGCCGGCGACGACGCCGGCGCCGACCTGGCCAAGGACCTCGCCGACAAGCTCAAGAAGCACGGCGTCGACCTGGACAAGTGGAAGGACGGCGAGTGGAAGAACTGGGACCAGGAGACCTGGCTCCGTGAGGCCGAGGACTTCGTCAACCCGGTGATCGAGGGCCTCTGGGACCCGGCGCGCATGCAGTCGGCGAAGAGCCCGGACCCGACGATCACCGCCCAGGCCGGCACCAGCGGCAGCGATCCGACCCCGCGGCCCGTCAAGGCGCAGCGCGAGAAGACGCCGTACCACCGCAACGCGGCCCCGGTCGGAAAGATCTTCTTCGACTCGCCCCAGGGCTCCATGGTCTGCTCCGGCACGATCGTGAAGGACCCGCGCCGACCCGGGAAGTCGAACCTGGTCTGGACGGCCGGCCACTGCGTCCACGCGGGCCAGAAGGGCGGCTGGTACCGCAACATCACCTTCGTCCCGGCCTTCAACGACCTGGGCAAGTCCCCCGCGGCGCTCGACAACGCGCAGCCGCACGAGATCTACCCGTACGGCCAGTACTGGGCCGACTGGGCCGTGACCTCGGGCGAGTGGCTGCAGCGCGGCGGCACCAACCAGGCCTGGCCGTACGACTACGCCGTGCTGCACGTGCAGCCGGAGCGGGGCGGCAAGTCCCTGGAGGAGACCGTCGGGGCCGCGCTGCCCGTCGACTTCTCGGCGCCGACGCCCGCGCAGTCCGGGACGGTGGGCGCCTGGGGTTACCCGGCGGCTCCGCCGTACAACGGCATGATCATGCACAAGTGCCTGGACCGGGCGACCCGGCTCACCACGGCTCCGGCCACGCCGACGATGTACCGGATCGGCTGCACGATGACCGGCGGTTCCTCGGGCGGCGGCTGGTTCCGCGTCCTGCCGAACGGCAAGACGGCGCTCGTGTCGAACACCTCGATCGGCCCGGCCGGCGGCAACGGCTGGCTCGCCGGCCCGCAGCTGGGCAAGGGCGCCAAGGCGGCCCACGAGATGGTCAGCAAGAAGTTCGCCCGCTGACCCGACCGACGGCACCATGACAGAGGGCGCTGTCCTCCTCCCCCGGCGGGGAGGCGGACAGCGCCCTCTGCGTGGTGCTGCGGCGGGTCAGTGCGCGGCGGGGACGAACGGCGCGAGCAGCGCCGCCAGCTCCTCGTGCACCCGGGCCTTGAGCAGGGTGCCCTCCGGGGTGTGCTCCTCGGATTCCACCTCACCCTCGGCGTGCACCCGGGAGACGAGGCCTCCGTGCGTGTACGGCACGAGGACCTCGAGCGCGACCTGCGGGCGGGGCAGTTCGGCGTCGATGAGCGCGAGCAGCTCCTCGATGCCCTGGCCCGAACGGGCCGAGACGACGAGGGAGTGCTTCTCCATCCGCAGCAGCCGCTGGAGCACCAGCGGGTCGGCCGCGTCCGCCTTGTTGATGATGACGATCTCCGGCACGTTCACCGCGCCGACGTCCCGGAAGACCTCGCGCACGGCGGCCAGCTGCTCCTCGGGCGCCGGGTGCGAGCCGTCCACCACGTGCAGGATGAGGTCGGACTCGGCGACCTCCTCCATGGTGGAGCGGAACGCCTCGACCAGGTGGTGCGGCAGGTGCCGGACGAAGCCGACCGTGTCGGCCAGGGTGTAGACCCGGCCGGTGGGCGTCTCGGCCCGGCGCACGGTCGGGTCGAGGGTGGCGAACAGTGCGTTCTCCACCAGCACGCCCGCCCCGGTGAGCCGGTTGAGCAGGGAGGACTTGCCGGCGTTGGTGTATCCGGCGATGGCGACCGACGGCACCTTGTTGCGGCGGCGCTCCTGCCGCTTGATGTCGCGGCCGGTCTTCATCTCCGCGATCTCCCGGCGCATCTTCGCCATCTTCTCGCGGATGCGGCGCCGGTCGGTCTCGATCTTGGTCTCACCGGGACCACGCGTGGCCATGCCGCCACCGCCGCCGCCACCCATCTGCCGGGAGAGCGACTGACCCCAGCCGCGCAGTCGCGGCAGCATGTACTGCATCTGCGCGAGCGCGACCTGGGCCTTGCCCTCTCGGGACTTGGCGTGCTGGGCGAAGATGTCGAGGATGAGGGCGGTCCGGTCGACCACCTTCACCTTGACGACGTCTTCGAGGGCGATGAGCTGGCCGGGGCTGAGCTCGCCGTCGCAGACGACGGTGTCGGCGCCGGTCTCGATGACGATGTCGCGCAGTTCGCGCGCCTTGCCCGAGCCGATGAAGGTGGCCGGGTCCGGCTTGTCGCGGCGCTGGATCACGCCGTCGAGCACGAGGGCGCCCGCCGTCTCGGCGAGGGCGGCGAGCTCCGCGAGGGAGTTCTCCGCGTCCTGCACCGTCCCCGAGGTCCACACACCGACCAGCACGACGCGCTCCAGGCGCAGCTGGCGGTACTCGACCTCGGTGACGTCCTCGAGCTCGGTGGAGAGGCCGGCGACGCGGCGCAGGGCCGCGCGCTCGGAGCGGTCGAGCTGGTCGCCGTCCCGCGCTCCGTCGATGTCGTGGCTCCAGGCGACGTCCTCTTCCATCAGGGCATCGGCCCGAAGGCTCTCGGTACGGCTCGTCTCCGCGAAGCTCTGCTCGTCCTGGGAAGGGGAAGAAGAGGAGGTCATTGGATCCTTACGTCGAATGAGGCGATGTGGGTCTGTGTCCGTGGCAACGCGTGGGGGCTCCGGAAGATTCCCGGGCCGGCCGCGCCGCCGACCTGAAGATGGTGGCACGGCCCGGGCGGGGCCGTCACCCGGGTTTCGGGGCGGTCCGGCCGGCAACGGCCGGGCGGCTGCGCCAGTCCGGGTGCCCGGGCATCGCCGGGGTCTTCGCCGCGTACAACCAGCCCCGGAAGAAGGCGGTGAGGTCCCGGCCGGCGATCTCGCCGGCGAGGGCCGTGAAGTCGGCGGTGGTGGCGGTGCCGTCCCGGTGGTCGGCGACCCAGCGGCGCTCCAGGCGCCGGAAGGCGTCGGTGCCGATCTCCTGGCGGAGCGCGTAGAGGACGAGGGCGCTGCCGTCGTAGACGACGGGCCGGAAGAGGCTGATCTTGTGGCCGGGCGAGGGGGGCTCCGGTGCGGCGGGCGGGCCGCCGTCCGCGCGCCACCCGTCGGAGGCCACGTAGGCCGCCTTCATCCGCCGCTCCAGGGACTTGCCGGCGGTGTCCTCGGCGTACAAGGCCTCGTACCAGCTGGCGTGCCCCTCGTTGAGCCACAGGTCGGACCAGGTCCGGGGGGAGACGCTGTCGCCGAACCACTGGTGGGCCAGCTCGTGGACCATGACCGCGTCGACGTACCACTCCGGGTAGGCCGGTTCCGTGAAGAGGCCGCGCTCGAAGAGCGAGAGGGTCTGGGTCTCCAGCTCGAACCCCGTGTCGGCGTCGGCGACGAGCACGCCGTACGTCTCGAAGGGGTACGCGCCGACCTGCCGTTCCATCCATTCCAGGTGCCCCGGGGTCCGGCGGAGCCAGGGCTCCATCAGCTGCCGGTCCGCGGTGTTCACCACGTCCCGGACGGGCAGCCCGTGCGGCCCGTCGCGGTGCACGACGGTGGAGCGGCCGATGGAGATCTGGGCGAGTTCCGTGGCCATGGGGTGGCGGGTGCGGTACGTCCAGGTGGTGGTGGCCCCGTGGTCGGCGCGCCCCTCGGGCAGACCGTTGGCGACGACGGTCAGGTCGCTGGGGGCGGTGACCCGGAAGGTGAAGTACGCCTTGTCGGCCGGGTGGTCGTTGGACGGGAAGACCCGGTGGGCGGCGTCGGCCTGGTTGGCCATGGCGAGGCCGTCGCCGGTGCGGACCCAGCCGCCGGTGTCGGCGGGACCGGTCGGGTCGCTGGTGTGGGTGACCGTGATCTCGACGGCCTCGCCGGCGTCGATGGACACGGCGGGGGTGACGACCAGGTCCTCGCCGCTGCTCGTGAACGCGGCGGGCAGTCCGTCGACGGTGACGGCGGAGACCGTGCCGTGGGTGAAGTCGAGGTTGAGCCGCTCCAGGTCGTCGGTGGCGAGCGCGTCGATCCTGGTCACCCCGGCGAGCGGCTTGGTGTTCACCCCGGGGTAGGTGACGTCGAGGTGGTAGGCGAGGACGTCGTAGCCGGGGTTGCCCAAGTGCGGGAAGAGCGGGTCGCCGATGCCGAGCGGCGGCGGCGCGGGCAGCGCGGCGGCGACGAGCCCGGCGGAGGCGGCGACCAGGACGGCGGAGCGGAGCCACCGCGCGCGGGGCAGGGGGGTTCGGACGAGCGGCATGGGCCAGGGCCTTTCCGGAGGACTGGCCCTACGGCTACCAGGGGAGTCGCCGCTCCCCCGGGCGGCGCGCTCGCCCGCCACCCGAAGGGGTCACGGCCTCACGGCGGCCGCGCCGGACGCCGTACGCGTCAGGCCCGGCGCGACGCGGACGTCCCCCGGCGGGCGCGGCTCACGTCGTACACCCCCGGCACGTCCCGCATCGCCCGCATGAGGGCGGGGAGCCCGGCCGCGTCGGGGAGGTCGAGCGTGTACGTGTGGCGGACCCGCTGCTCGCTGGGCGGCTCGACGGTCGCGGAGACCACGGCGGCGCCGGCGGTGGCGATGGCCTCGGTGAGGTCGGCGAGCAGCCCCGGCCGGCCGAAGGACTCGGCGACGAGGGTGACCCGGCCCTGGGCGGTGTCGCCCCAGCGGACGGCGACGGGTTCGCGGCCCAGTCCGCGCATGGCGTCGACGGCGGCGCAGCGCGCCCGGTGGGCGGTGACCGATCCGCCGCGGACCCGGAAGCCGGTGATCTCGTCGGGGGGTACGGGGGTGCAGCAGCCGGCCGGGCGGACGGCCGCCGGCTCGCCCTCCAGGTCGGCGTGGAGTTCGGCGCCGGAACGGCGGTCGGCGGTGACGCTGACCTGCGGCCGCGGGCCGGTCTCGGCCGGGGGCGCGGCGGCCTCGGGGTGGGCCGCGAGCCAGCCGGTGATCGCGATCCGCGCGGCCGGGGTACGGGCGTGGTCGAGCCACTCGGGCGACGGCCCGGACACGGCGTCCTGGGCGAGCAGCGGCTGGACGGTGTCCCCGTCGCCGAGCACGGTGCCGAGCGGCGCGAGGCGGCCGTTGACGCGGGCGCCGAGGCAGCCGTGGGCGGCTTCGCCGTGCTGCGCGTAGGCGGCGTCGACGCAGCTGGCCCCGGCGGGGAGCTTCAGGGTCCCGCCGTCGGCGCGGAAGACGGTGATCTCGTCGTCCTCGGCGAGGTCCGCGCGGAGCGAGGACCAGAAGGTGTCCGGGTCGGGCGCGGCCTGCTGCCAGTCGAGGAGCCGGGAGAGCCAGCCGGGGCGGGTGGGGTCGACGCGCTCGCCGTCCTCGGCCCGGGAGGCGGTGCCGTCGGGCCGGGCGGAGGCGTGCGGCGGCTGGGCGCCGACGGCGGGCGGCGGTGCGGTGGCGTCCTGCCGGTCGGCCGGGTCCTGCGGCTCGGCCGCCTCCTGGCCGACGTGCGGGTTGCCGAGGGCGACGACCCCGGCCTCCGCGACCTTGTGCATCCGGTGGGTCCGGATCAGGACCTCGGCCACGGCGCCGTCGGGGGCGGCGACCGCCGTGTGCAGGGACTGGTACAGGTTGAACTTGGGGGCCGCGATGAAGTCCTTGAACTCCGAGACCACCGGGGTGAAGCAGGTGTGGAGCTCGCCGAGGACCGCGTAGCAGTCGGCGTCCTCGGCGACGAGGACGAGCAGCCGCCCGAAGTCGCAGCCCCGCAGCTCGCCGCGCTTGAGGCGGACCCGGTGCACGGAGACGAAGTGGCGCGGGCGGACGAGGACTTCGGCGCCGACGCCCGCCTCGCGCAGGACGGCGGAGACCTGCTCGGCGACGGCGCCGAGGGCGTCGCCGGCCTCCGGGTGGCCGGTGACGAGCGCGCGGGTGGTCTCGTACTCCTCGGGGTGGAGGATGGAGAAGACGAGGTCCTCCAGCTCGGTCTTGAGGGCCTGGACCCCGAGCCGCTCGGCCAGCGGGATGAGGACGTCCCGGGTGACCTTGGCGATCCTGGCCTGTTTCTCGGGCCGCATCACGCCGAGGGTGCGCATGTTGTGGAGCCGGTCCGCGAGTTTGATCGACATGACCCGGACGTCGTTGCCGGTGGCGACGAGCATCTTGCGGAAGGTCTCGGGTTCGGCGGCGGCGCCGTAGTCGATCTTCTCCACCTTGGTGACGCCGTCGACGAGGTAGGCGACCTCGGCGCCGAACTCCCGGCTCACCTGGTCCAGCGTCACGTCGGTGTCCTCGACGGTGTCGTGGAGGAGGGAGGCCGTCAGGGTGGTCGTCTCCGCGCCGAGCTCGGCGAGGATCAGCGTCACCGCGAGCGGATGGGTGATGTACGGCTCGCCGCTCTTGCGGAACTGGCCGCGGTGCGAGGACTCGGCGAGGACGTACGCCCGGCGCAGCACCGAGAGGTCGGCGTCGGGATGGTGGGCGCGGTGCGCCTCCGCCACGTGGCTGATGGCGTCGGGCAGCCGGTCACGGGGCGCCGGTCCCGCGGTGGCGCCGAGCAAGGCGGCCCGGCCGAGCCGGCGCAGGTCGATCCGGGCCCGTCCGCGTCTGCGGACGTTCGTGTCGGTGACGGCGGCGTCCGCCGCGCTCACGGGTTGGGTGGCCTCTGCGCTCATGGGGCACCTCCGGCGACGTGGACCGGCGGTGGGCGGGCCAGGCGTGCCCTGGGGGCCGGTGCTTGATGCTACCGACCCCACCACGCGGCGCAGTCACGCTCTCGCTCAGCGTGAATCGGATCACCCATTCGAGCGACACATCAGTCGTTGACAGTTTCGATTCCACCGGACGCGGCCCACCACGCCGGGTCGAGGGTGCCCTCGGCGACGATCACGGCGGGACCGGTCATGTCGACGCCGCCGTCGGGGTGCTCCGTGATGACCAGGGTGCCGCCGAGCACGTCGACGGTGTACGTGACGGGGGTGCCGGTCTCGGCGGGGTCGGCGCCGTCCCGGCGGGCGGTGGCGACGGCGACGGCGCACGCGCCGGTGCCGCAGGAGCGGGTCTCGGCGGCGCCGCGCTCGTGGACCCGCATGGCGACGTGGCGGGGGCCGCGGTCGACGACGAACTCGATGTTCACCCCGTCCGGGTAGACGGCGGCCGGCTCGTACGGCGGCTCCGAGTAGAGGTTGCCGGCGTGGTCGAGGTCCTCGACGAAGGCGACCGCGTGCGGGTTGCCCATGTTCACGTTCCGCGCGGGCCAGCTGCGGCCGTCGACGGTGACGGTGACCCCGTCATCGGGCAGCGTCGCGCGCCCCATGGAGACGGTCACGGCGCCGTCCTTGGCCAGGTGCACGCGCTTGATCCCGCCGCGGGTGGCGACGGCCACCTCGCCGGCGGTGACGTGGCCGGCGTGCTCCAGGTAGCGGGCGAAGACCCGGACCCCGTTGCCGCACATCTCGGCGACCGAGCCGTCGGCGTTCCGGTAGTCCATGAACCACTCGGCCTCGTCGGCCAGGTGCCGCGCCTCGGGATGGGCGGCGCTGCGCACGACGTGCAGCACGCCGTCCGCGCCGATGCCGGCCCGGCGGTCGCAGAGCCGCGCGACGGCCGCGGGGGGCAGGTCGACGGTGTTCTCCGCGTCGGGGACGATCACGAAGTCGTTCTCGGTGCCGTGGCCCTTCAGGTACCGGAGGGCGGGGGGCTGCGGGGTCTGCGTGCTGGTCACGAGATCAACTGTACGGGGCGGGTCCGACGGACCGCCCGGGCGTCCACGGGCCGGGCCGGTGGCGATGAGGGGCGTCCGTCCGGCCCCGACCGCAGACGTGGTAGGCGGCGCGGGGCCTCCGTGGTCGGAGCGGGCTGCGCGCGGTCGGAGCGGGCTGCGCGGTCAGCGGAGGCGGGCGACGCGCCAGACGGCGAGGGCGACGAGGGCGGCGATGGTGGTGACGTACAGGGCGAGCACGCGCCAGTCGGGGCGCTCGCCGGAGCCGCGCTGCGGGAGTCCGGGCCAGGTGTAGCCGACCTTGCGGGCGGCCATCATGCCCCAGCCGGCCGCGCAGGAACTGATGAGCAGTCCGAGCATGGCGACGACGGCGCCGCCGTCGCCCGACCCGAAGGCGAGCGGGAAGGCGAACATCAGCGAACCGAGGGCGGCCAGGGCGACGATCGGGGCGAGCTGCCAGATCCGCAGCCGCCGCTGGGGGCGGAGTTCGACCTCGACCTCGTCGGCGTCCACCTCGACGGAGCTGCCCACCGCGTCGTCGGGACCGTCGGGGGTCAGCCCCGACACACCGATCGGAGCGTCGTCCGTCGGGTGACCCGGGGCGTCACCCGCGGCGTCCGCCGTCGGGTCGTCCAGGGCCGCGTCGTGCTGTTCTCTGTCGCGAGGGCCGGCCTCCATCGCCACGCGCCCTCCCCACTCGGACTCCACTTGGTCGATCGATGCTCGATGATGGCACGCTCCTGACCGCCGGAATGACGGGCAGGGCGTCCCGATGCCATCACGTGATCAGGCTGTAACCGCTCGTTCGACCAACGACAGCGCCTCCCGCGGGAGTTCCCCGCGGTGATCCGCGGCCCCGCTGAGCCAGTGGACCCGCGGGTCGCGACGGAACCACGAGTCCTGCCGGCGGGCGAAGCGCTTGGTCGCGCGGACGGTCTCGGCCCTGGCCTCGTCCTCGGTGCACTCCCCCGCGAGGGCCGCGAGGACCTGCTGGTAGCCGAGGGCGCGGGCGGCCGTGCGGCCCTCGCGCAGCCCCCGTGCCTCCAGGGCGCGCACCTCGTCGACGAGGCCGGCCTCCCACATGCGGTCCACGCGGGTGGCGATCCGCTCGTCCAGCTCGGGACGGGCCACGTCGACACCGATCTGGACGGTGTCGTAGACGGAGTCGGGGCCCGGGAGGTTGGCGGTGAAGGGCTTGCCGGTGATCTCGATCACCTCGAGGGCCCGGACGATGCGGCGGCCGTTGCTGGGCAGGATCGCGCGGGCCGCGTCGGGGTCGGCGGCGGCGAGCCGGGCGTGCAGGACGCCGGAGCCGCTCTCGCCGAGTTCGGCCTCCAGGCGGGCCCGTACGGCGGGGTCGGTGCCGGGGAACTCCAGGGCGTCGACGGCCCCCCGTACGTACAGCCCCGAGCCGCCGACGAGGACCGGGGTGCGGCCGGCGGCGAGCAGCCGGTCGATCTCGGCGCGGGCGAGGCGCTGGTATTCGGCGACGCTGGCGGCCTCGGTCACGTCCCAGATGTCGAGGAGGTGGTGCGGGACGCCGCCGCGTTCCTCGGTCGTCAGTTTGGCGGTCCCGATGTCCATCCCCCGGTACAGCTGCATCGAGTCGGCGTTGACGACCTCGCCACCGAGCTGCTGGGCCAGGAAGACACCCAGATCGGACTTTCCGGCCGCTGTCGGACCGACGACGGCGATGACCCGCGGGGCGGGAGCTGCGCTTCTCACTGCCACAGTCTCGCAAACCTCACGGCCCGTCCCCGAATGAGCTACGTGACGGGCCCGCTCCGGGCTTCGTTGCCTGTTGCGTGGTTCCGCCCGTCGGTCACCGCGGGGCCCCTCCCACCCGAGTACGCTATGGAGTGAATATGAGCCTTTTGGCAATGTTTCGCCGGAAGAAGCAGGATGTGGCCGAGGCCTCGCCGGAGGAAACCGGGACCGTCGCTCCGATGCGGGACGAGGCCGCGGACTCCGACGCCGGGGCCGGGGCGTCGGACGCCGTCGAGGCCCTGACGGCGTCGGCGGATGACGAGGCCGCGGGCGCGGAGGCCGGTGACGCGGACGGGCCGGAGGCGGCGGCAGCCGTCGCCGGCGAGGTGGAGATCCCGAAGCAGCAGTCGGCGGAGGCCGCCGCGGACAACGAAACGGGCGAAGGCGCCCGTCGGTAGGCCCCCGGGGGTCCTGGGGGCAGGACACGGAACACGGACCCCCCGGGGGGTCCGCGGAGGGAAGGTGCCCCATGGGTCTCCTGGATTCGTTGAAGGCCAAGCTCGGCCCCGCCAAGGGCAAGGTCGCGGACCTCGCGCAGCAGCACGGGGAGAAGATCGACCACGGCCTGGACAAGGCCGCGAGGCTCGTCGACGAGAAGACCAAGGGCAAGTACAGCGACAAGATCCACTCCGGGACGGACAAGGCGAAGGGCGCCATCGACCGGATGGGCCACAAGGACGACGGCACGCCCGCGAGCGGTGGCACGACCCCGCCGCCGCCCGCCGGCGGTGGCGCGACGCCGCCCCCGCCCACCGGCAGTGGCACGAACCCGCCCCCGCCCACCGGCAGTGGCACGAACCCGCCCCCGCCCACCGGCAGTGGCACGACGCCGCCCCCGCCCACAGCCTGACGGGCCGGCGTCGCCCACCCGTCACCCACCCGCACCTCCGCACGGCGGACGGCGGACGGCGGACGGCGGACGGCGGACGGCGGACGGCGGACGGCGGACGGCGGACGGCGGACGGCGGACGGCGGACGGCGGACGGCGGACGG